>JAEUQV010000084.1 GCA_016789655.1 Candidatus Saccharimonadota bacterium | reverse complement strand
CGGATCTTTTCACGTTTCCAATTTACGAGCTTGAGCGTAGGCAAAAGCATGACGAGCGTGGTGACATCTTGCCACAGTATGGTCGTGGCATAACCATTGTGCTCGACTGATGGATTGGTAAAGTAGCCCATGAACGCGAGCGAAATCATTGCGAGTATAGCTAACAGAACATGTTTATGCAGGAATGCTTTCAATCGCAGATGTTCGTCGTATGAGGCTAAAGGGCTTGCCAAAATCGTAATCGCCATGAGTGCAATTCCTAAAACCGAGACTTTTTCACCTAGTAGTAACATTCCAAGTAGCACTGCAAAAATCGTACGTATGCTAAATAAAGGTGACATGGTCGAAACATCTATCTTGTATATGGCGACAGTATAAAACACATAAAATCCGGCCGAACTGAGCGAAAGTAACAATAAAGAGCTCCAATCTTTTGGTATGCCACCACCTTGAGCTACGGCTAAGGCCATAATGAGCGGCAAAGCAAAAGCCAGCCACAGCACATTAAACAGCCACGGGCTGCGGACCAACGATCTACTCGTCATTTTTATGACGATTGATTCTAGGCCGGTCGTAACGGCAGCCAGCCAGGCAAGCGCAAGTTCCATGCGTTCTAGTATACGCTTACCTTAAAATGCCTGAGCAGCTCAGATTATTGGGGGTATACTGTAGGTGTATGCGGATGAACTATGTGCTGAATAAGACAGCTATACAAGCAACGTTGCATTGTCTGACGGGTTGTGCCGTCGGTGAAGTGTTGGGGATGGTAATAGGCAATGCCATGAATTGGCACGGAGCTGTCGTCGTGGCATTGTCGGTAAGCCTTGCATTTATATTCGGCTATTCTTTCAGCATGGTACCACTGCTCCGCCATGGCCTAGCTCTGGCTCGGGCACTCAAAGTCGCGCTACTTGCCGACACAGCATCTATCGCTACTATGGAACTGGCCGACAATGCCTTTATGCTCGCAGTACCGGGTGCCATGGATGCTGGCTTAAAATCCATACTATTTTGGGTAAGCTTATCTACCTCGTTGCTCGTCGCATTCGTCGCCGCCTTTCCCGTGAACCGCTGGCTGATTTCCCGCGGCAAAGGCCATGCGGTCGCGCACCAGTACCATCATGGGCATGACCTAGATATGCATGGCATGGGTCATAGGGCCACTCAGCATGATACAGAACACGGCCACGACCAGCACTAGCCTAATATACGTTAAAGCCCGGTTCGCTATTCACAGCCAATACCATCGCCATCTCGATCAAGACCATATAGATCGGTACCTATAACCGATACAGGTCCGCTGACGTAAGCCGGCCCATTACCACCGCCGCCTGCGCAGTCGACATCGCTTGCGCTAGGGACACATCCACTGTAGTTAGGGTTGCAATTAGAACTAGATGGCTGGGGCGGTGAAGTACTTGCCACTTTCGTACCTTCTGCCACCACTTCAGTTACGGCTTGCTGGGTGATTACATCACGTAGCAATGTTCGGGCGGTTTCAGCCCCATTTGTTATGGTAACTTCGTAGGTTTTAGCCCGGACGCCGTTTACACCATTGACGGCACGACGTGACGTGCCCTTAGGAAGCGTTGCGTCTTGAATAGTTTTGCTATCGTATGCCACCACTTCCGTTTCGGTAATTATCTGCTTGACCGTCGATGGTTTCGAATCTACAGCACTTTTGACAACACCTTTCAACTCTGTAGTAAGCTTGGGTGTGGCCTGACTTGTCTGGGGGTTGGTCTGTTGCTTGGCTTGAGGAGGTGCAGTTGCTCCGATGATAACGAGTAAACCGAACACCAGTGGTGTGCACACCATAGCCAAGCTGGTGCGTGTAAAGGAGTATTTTAAGAATCTTGATACGCCGCCTGGGGAAACAAGCCCCCAGGCGAATATGCCGAGGCTTCCCAGTAGACCTAAAGTGAGCAATGTTTGCATCCCACCCTCCAATACCCTTATGCTAGACCTAGCAGAGCAACTTATCAAGGGTGCGGATTCATAAAGTACTCATACAATAAATATTGACAAAAGCATAAAAATTTGCTACAATAAAAAATGTTTTGAGAGAGTCACGTGACTCTTGAGACAAAAACGGTAAATGGAATACAAACTATTCACCCAGTAGTACTCATATACTGGATGGTTTTGTGCGCTCCAAATAAGGACCACACACCTATATCTCGAAAAGATTGTATCCATAATAATTAAAGTTCGGTGACTACATAGTGACCGTACAAACAAAGAAAGGGCGGCACATGCTGTTCGCAATTAAAGACGGTCTGGCGTACGAGCTCATTCCATGCAGCGACGAAGCCATGCTGGCCATAGACGAGGATTTGCGTCTCCTCTAAGGACACAAAATTACTAAAAAACCCGACCCGCGCAGTCGGGTTTTTTGCTATGTTGGGCTTGGGCAGAGCCATAAACTGCCGTATAATAGCCGTAAGCAATGTCAGAAAAGTTTGATAGTTTTCAGCCTCGTCGGGCAACGAGTGTAGATGGCTTCTTGAGTGGAGCTGGCCAGGCACCGCGCAATCCGCAGTTCCGCCATCAGCCGAAGCCTGTGGCCGGTATAAGCTCAGCTCCTTCTCAGGCTAGGACGGTAGGCTTGCCCGATATGCCTAAACGCACTTTACCTTCTCCAGTGATGAGCGAATCTCAGGTCTTGCCCGAACGCCATGCGTATACTCTGGAGACAACAGAGCACCAAAATCAACCAGTACCCTTGGGTAGAAGGGCGCAGCGTAAGGCTGAAAAAGCGGCGAAGAAAGCTGAAAAAAAAGCAGCTAAGCGTGAACGTCGAGCCAAAGGCCGCGGCAAACGTATTGCCAAGTGGATCGGCGTTCTATTTTTGCTAGCTTTACTGGCGACGGGGGCTCGTTTTTATAAAGACATAGCTAACCTTACCGGCAATAAAAATCCGCTTAGCTTGCTGGGGGTATTTCGCCCAGCACATCTGAACAACGACAATGGAAGGGTGAATGTGCTCGTGGCGGGCAACTCGGCAGATGATCTTGGCCATGACGGCGGTGAGCTAACAGATTCAATTATGGTCATTAGCCTCAATACCAAGAACGACACTGCACTTATGTTAAGCGTACCGCGCGATCTTTGGGTCGAAAAGTCAGATGGTAGCCACGGTAAGATCAACTCGGTGTACCCAGAAGACGGCATGGAAGGGTTAGCTAGCGTCGTAGAAAACGTGACGGGCTTGACCATTCACTACAATGCACTGGTAAACTATACGGCCTTCAAGGACTTGGTCGATGCCGTTGGCGGTATATCTATAACCATCCAAAGTGATGACCCACGGGGCATATACGACCCAAGTCTCGACTATACAAGCCGCAATTGTTGTGCGCTGGCAAAATACCCCAACGGCCAAGTAAACCTTACCGGAAAGCAAGCATTGAATCTTGCTCGTGCCCGCGGAGACGCTTACGGTTCATACGGATTCCCCGATGCAGATTATACTCGCACAAAACATCAACGTGAGATGCTCTTGTCCATAAAAACGAAAGC
The DNA here is from genome assembly GCA_016789655.1 of Candidatus Saccharimonadota bacterium. Classification (GTDB taxonomy): domain Bacteria; phylum Patescibacteriota; class Saccharimonadia; order Saccharimonadales; family UBA4665; genus JAGXIT01. Next base: position 1,500 of record JAEUQV010000084.1, on the reverse strand, counting down.
GTCGTCTCCTAGTGTGGTGGCCAACCCGCTTAAGATTGGTAATCTCGTCAGTGCCGTTGGGGACAATGTAAGGACTAACCTTCAGGTTAACGAGCTACAGGCGTTATATTATTACGGCAAGAGGGTAGACAATAGTAAAATTGATTCGTACAACATCAATAGCCTAAAAGGCGACAAAGCATATATGCTGGGCGGAGATATGATAGCGGGGCAATCGGTGCAAATACCAGCGGCTGGCATAGATGATTTTAGTGAAATTCAGGCGCAGATCAAGAAGGTGTTTAGCGCTGGCCCCCTCGTTAAAGAAAATGCAGGCATAGTCATACTGAACGGGACAGACGCTGTAGGCCTTGCGAAGCAGCAAAAGAATAAGCTGTTTGAGCAGGGAGCAGACGTATTGTCGGTTGCAGATGCACTAGCCAACCAGCCAAATACAACTATCATAGATAATTCTGAAGGTAAAAAACCGAACACTTTAGCCTACCTCAAAAAGACGTACAAAGCGACAGTCGTGACGAACCCGACGCTTACGGCAAACTATCCAGCTGCAGATTTCATCCTCATTTTGGGGGAAAGCGCCGTGCCGAAACCCAGTACATCTAGCCAGTAGACCGCAGGAAAGGTAGCAGACAAACAGATATCAGGTAGCAGAAATTTAGCAGATAACAGGTCTCAGATTTCAGGGATACGGTCGGCTGCTATCTGTTATGTGCTATTTTCTGTCATCTGGTATCTGTCATCTAAAAACTTAAAAAACACCCTAATGGTATACAATAGTGCTCATGCATACATATAAATTTCCACACAAATTCGTGCTTCACGCACTGCTCGTAACATTAATTTTCGGTACCATGTACGTCGTGCTGCAACAGCAAGATCGCATGCAGGCCAATGACATGCCGGAGCTTCTAGCCACGCAAGCTGCCAAACAGCTCGATGCTGGCCTTGGCTTACAAAGCATAAACATGGGCGCTACCGACCTCGCGAACTATCCGGTGCCCTTTGTAATTATCTACGACAAAAAAGGTAAAGCAGTGGCCGGTTCGGGCTACCTCGATAAAAAGTTGGCCATGATGCCGAAGGGGGTGGTTAACCATGCAACGACTGGTAAACCGCATGCTGTTACATGGGCGCCGCGTAGTGATATTCGTATAGCCAGTGTCACCGTGGCCGCAAAAGACTACTACGTAACCGGCGGGCAATCGCTGGCTGCTATAGAACACCGCGCCGAGAGAAACCTGCTCATTATCGCTGTGGGTTACGGTCTGAGCGTACTAACAATGCTTTTCTATGCTTTATACCAGCGAACGCTTGTAGGTAAGCCTGCTATTGAATCCGCTATGCAGGCAAAAGCTGTAGTAGCACCAAAACCAGCAGCTACTAGCAAATCTAAAACAACTGCCAAACGTTCAGCCAAAAAGTCTAAGCAATAGCTGTTTATCGTACACCAAAAAGCTTTAGGCACCGTCAAAAAATAACTTCTCAACCGTATTTCTAATA
>JAEUQV010000069.1 GCA_016789655.1 Candidatus Saccharimonadota bacterium | reverse complement strand
CTACAACAGCATCCGCAGCAGGCCAGTTGCCATGACGATCGAAATATGCCCTACCCATCACTCCTGTTGGTTTCTTACTCGGCACAGGAAAATTAACACCGTTAATGGTAACGTAGGGATAGCCTTGTTGCGCCCAGTGTTCTGTAGTAGCTGCGTCGACATCAGCAGGGTTAGCCGGATGTCGTCCAGGTGCGCTCTCGCTCCAACCGCACGTAATAAATGGTGCTTTCGTAAAGTACTCCGCTAGGTCAGCGGGCGGAATGTCACCCCACTCTGTTTCGGTAATATCGTATCCATGAGTATCCTGCCAGTCAGCTCGAAACTCTTCCTTCACGCGAGCCAAATCTGCTGGCCCAAATCCTTCCTGGTAGTCTCCCCTAAAATCCGGACCAATGTCAGCCCTCTGAACTACCGCAAGCGGCTCTTGCTGGACCGAACGTTCGCTGCTTGCTGGCACGGCTGGCTGTTGATCTCCTGACGGTGGAAATTCATTTGTCATTTTGGCGGCTCCTCGTGTTTCTTAAGCTAATTAATACTACTTTAGGACTTACGAGAAACGACACATTGCGGGCAAAAAGCCGCGCTCCGATACTCCTTTCTCATTCCAGATTGCACTATTTTGCGTAAGTCCTCTATATGTGCCCATCATTGCGTTTCCCGACTTTGTGTGTTTAGGACGCACCGCTATTATATAACAGTACACATGAAAGGTTTACGGTAATGTCGAGAGGGGCTAGAAGGCTGCAGCGGCGGATTGGGTTTGCGGCTCCTGTAGATAATACGGTCGTTTTCTACACCGGCGCTAATTATACGGGTACTGCCATACCGGCAAGCCAAGGCGATAGTGTTAATACGCTTTTACCGCAGGGTCAAAATGACACTATCCGCTCTATTAAAGTTCTTGCGCCATCGAAGGTGTACACCTATAGCGACGTTGACTACAGCGGCTCGATATTCTTTACGACACACAGTATCCCCAACCTCAGCACGTTCTACGATAATGGTAGCAGCTTCTCGGCTGCAACTAGCAGCTACCGAGTAGAATCCGCTGCCTACGCTGCACCGACTGCAGCTATAGCTCCGATTACCCTCAATGACGCGACCACCGTTGTGGCCTGGCCGGGCAGCGGGCGATTTGGCGACTGTGTTATAAACCAGGTCAATACCGATATACAAGACCAGGCTGTCTACGATGATTTCACGGCGATTATGCCCGCCTACCTCTTTCAGCCCGCACTACAGCAAATGGCCCGAAATGTATGCAGTATTATATACGATAACCCCGACAGCATACCGCGCAGTTACCCGACAATGACGCTGCATTTTATGCCGGCCGACGGCATTGCCGCATCGGCCGGGGGCCATGTATGGCTCTACAAACAGGCGCCGCTGTACCCCATTGCAAGCTTTATGTCGCACGAAATCTGCCACAATTACCAGTGTTCGAAAGACTACGGCACTTCACCGTACGCCACTGGGGTCATAGAGGGCGTAGCCGATTATGTTTTGGTTATTATGGGCTATCACACAGTACGGCCGAGCGGCGGCGGTACCAATTGGTACGACGGCTACGACACCAGCGCATTTTTCTTTGACTATATTGAAAACCACGCCGCCGTGCCCAGCCCGGGCTTCGTAAAACGGCTAGTACGAACTATGGACGGCCGCGACCCACTCGTAAGCAACTTTGCGTGGGCACCAAGCATCATCCAAACCATAAACGCCCAAGGCAAAACCGTCGACCAACTATGGGCGGACTACAAAGCATGGGTGGCGGCTGGCAATTAAGTCGGTTTGCACAGATAACCCCGGCATATAGTCATGATGATTATCGAGCTAGAATATGCCATAGATTCTATAGGCATACCGGTAGTACGCTTATAGAGTTATGGCATTTTATAGCTGGTAAGGGCGTGGGTAGATGCCGGGGATAATTGTGTACGTCGACTAAGCCACTGGGACCAGCAGCTCGCGCAAATAGCGTATAGGCAGTCCGATAATGGTGTCCTGGCTGCCTTCTACGCTTTCAATAAGATGTCGGGCATGTTGGATACTCCAGGCACCGGCTTTATCGGCGTAGTCGCCCTTGGCTAAGTAACCTCAGTTCGACATAAGAGTCTCCTCGTTTTTGTCTAGATAGCAGGGCGTGAGCCCTGTTATTCTGTTTTTGGATCAACAAAAACCAAAAACAAAGGAGACACCAATATGGAACTGGTACCTTTATTTTACCTCATCG
>JAEUQV010000062.1 GCA_016789655.1 Candidatus Saccharimonadota bacterium | reverse complement strand
CGCTTGGGGTTCAAATTTGCCGAGAAATTCTACGAGCTGGTGTGGAGTGATCTCGGCTTTCACGAGATAGCCATCGGCTTGCTGCTCTATATCGGCACGTACGTCTTGCCGCTGTTCTAGGTTGGTCATTATGACAATCTTGGCATGCATCTTAGGTGTAAGTTTGGGGTCGCGTAGCGTACGGAGGATTTCAATACCCGTGATGTTCGGAACCATGAGGTCGAGCAGGATGATATCAAATGCGTCACTTTGTGCGGCCGCCAGCCCTTTTTGGCCGTCAAGAGTCATCTCCACATCGTAACCAGCCTTTGTCAGCGTGCGTGTGTAGAGCTCGCCTATAAAGTGCTCGTCCTCTATACAGAGAACTTTTTTAAGTGTTGGGTTAGTGGTGGGGATATCTGGTTGCATATGTTTATTTTACAGGGTGTCTACGCTATGGTCTAGGAGAAGTTTAAACAATCATATGGGATCAACCCCTATACAGACTATGATTTTTAATCCAGCCGTAGGCTGATCGACTTATGCCATTGGCATCACCTGTCTTGCCTTGCTCGGCTAAGGTGCTAAATGGCATGACCGTAAAGCTGAAGGTACTGCCTTCGTCAACCTTGCTATTGACCCAAATCTGCCCACCATGTGCCTGAACAATAGCTCGACTGATGTACAGACCTAGGCCAGTGCCGCCTATTTGGGCACGGTTGCGGTGATTGCGGTAAAACTTGTCGAATATATGCGGCATAACACTGGCATCGATGCCAAGGCCAAAGTCTTTTACGCTTGTTTCTACCTGGCCATTTTTGTTTAGTGCGGCTGTAACATGCACTTCTTTCGTACCCTTAGAATACTTGATTGCATTGTCGAGTAGGTTAGCAACAACTTCGTAGATACTAAACCTATCGACGGCTACCGTGGGCAATATGGATTCAATGTCTGCCTTTATAGTCACGCCACGCACCGATGCTCGCAACTGTAGGTCGCTCACAACGGCCTGCAGTACATCCTCCCACCGTTCTTCGTGTAATTGCAGTGTAAGCTGATTGTCTTCAATTTTGGCTACGTTTAAGATGTTATCGACGAATGCAGTTAGCTGTTGAGCGGCAACATTCATCTTTTTCATAAAACCTTGCAGCTCACTGCTGAGGGTGGGGCCAATTTCTTCATCAAAAACTTCGATGTACCCCCTGAGTAATGTCAGAGGTGTGCGCAACTCGTGCACGGTCAGAGCCACAAAGCTCATGGCCTGATCATCTTGGCTGTATACTTCGGTGTGATCAAACAAAACAAGGAGTGTTTCATAGCCCATAGGGTTGGATTTGTTGTAGTGCGCAGCCAGGTCAAATTGTTTGGTGTTTTTCTGGCCGGGCAACCCTATACGAACTCGCTCCCATCGACTGGTGGCGGTTACATTTGAAGATCGAGCGGTATCTAGCCACGATTGCAGCGTTTGATTATCTGCAAATGACATATCGAAGGTGGTATATACATTCTTACCGACCGTTTCACCTGGGGGAACGCCAAAGTACTTTTCGCCAGCCTCATTGAGGTAGACGATTACATCTGATTTATCGAGCACAATAAGTGGCAACGGTAGCGAATTAGCGAGAAAATTGGCATGTATATCCTGAATTTGCCTAGAAGTAGTTTTGTTGACATCCTCAACGACGCTGGCCATTTGGTAGATGTGATTTACCAAGTTCGCTATGAGCTCTCGGCCAACTTTTAGGTTTTCAACCTTTGGGGCTGGTTGTGCATCACCGTGTGGCGCAATATGTTGTACGGCCTGCCAGAGCGTTCGTAGTGGCTCGGTGCTGATACGCACAATAAGACGAGTTAATAACAAGCTACCGATGATACCAAGTGTAGTAACCGTGGCAAGTACAACCACTGCCGAAGCTCGGTGGCTTGAATACAGTAACCAGCCACACCCCACTACGACAGCCTCAAACATGAGCACTATAAGTGTAAGTCGTATAGTGAGTTGGCGTCGATAATCAGTAAAAAAATCCATAGCTATTGATACGATATGAGGTTAGCTGCAGCAAGTGCCGTGACCCAAGTTTGGCCTGCGTTTAGGGGTATGTCTTTGCCGGTAGCATCTGTGAATTTGAGCGGTCCGGTAATATCTGTTTTTGACCAGGTGCCCGTAGCTACTGTGCCATCTTGAAAAATGTAAGCTTGCCCGCTACCGATTACACCGTATTGAGAATGTTTATCAGCCGCTATACCATAAGACGTGACTATTCCTATGACAACTTTGGGGCTTATTTGTGCCTGGGCTCCTGCGCTATTTACGGTCATATGAGGGGCTCCGCCTTGACTGCGATGATATCCATTTGTCTTGGCGTCATAATCGAAATGAGCATTGTATATACCGCTAGATATCGCAAAATCAATGCCATTGGCAGCGGTACGTGTTTCCGGGGCCGATTTTACCCGGGCATCTTTTGCGGGTGTAGCTGATTTGAACGGTTGGTCACTTTTGCGCGCAAAACCTGTGAATGTGGGTGTGGCATAGCCCCGTCCACTTTCCAATTCATTTAGTTTGGCGGTAGAGGTGTAGAGATTATGAGGAGAATATCGTGAGTTTATACGCCAAAATATCCCGGGAGTATCATTTAAATCTTTTGTCCCCCAATCCCGAATATTTTGTAAAGCTTCGGGGCTACCACCTGCATGGGCTAGCGCACAGTCAAACCCCATACACCACTGGACATAATACGGTCTTGCGCTACGAACAGGACCAATGTAGTCAGGCTGAGTATCTTGGAATAGGGCTAAAAACCTAGTAACTCCACCCTCTGCGATCGCCTCAAATACTACCCCTGCCTGGTCAAGGCCACTTTGCGGGCGGGCATCTGCACTATTTTCGACCATAACTCCAGTAACTGGGCGCTGATTAACGCTCGCATCGACCTGAAGTCCAGTAAGGGTATTGGGTACGGTAGTAATCTTGGGTGCAGGTTTCGGAGGCCTTTTGCTCAGGTGGACTCCTCCAATTTGCGGGGGTCGAGATAACGCCGTCGCCGCAACTGCCCCGCCTACGAGTATTATGGCAGTACCAACGAATATAAATGTCTGAAGATGATTCATTGACCAACGAAGCTTCCAGAAATTGTTGGACTTACCGTCTGGAACTGGCTTGCCGTTCACAATCGGTGCCGGGCCGCTATCTGCACCGGGCACGGTGTTGAAAACGGATGCAATGGGAACAGGGCCTATAGCCTTACCAGCCTTTGGCAGTACCGAACCGTCAAGAGGCTTGTCTGTCTGCGGGTTTTTTTGTATTGGCCGGACATCGTCAAGCATAAGCACTATTGTACCATGGTCATATCTGTTACTGAAGACTTAAAAACGTACACCTGAAAGGCTGTGTCCGGAGGTAATTGAATCTTTTACCGTTGAACTGAAGCAAAGTGCCTGTGGTGTTTATGAAAACCTCTACAACACAAAACTTGCCTTCTTGACTGTGTCTGAGCGGCTAGAATCGTCTATTGATTATGCCACCGACGGCGGTGGTTTTGAAATCTGGCAGTCATCATACATAACCATGACTGGCAATACACTATACAACAATGAAAATATACTCGAGACCGGTACGTCGGGTGTCAGCTGCCAAAATAATGTGTTTACCAACAACATCTGTAGCGGTAAGTCGGCCGGCAGTACTATTGACCGTTCGGTTGGTATGATTATACGGAGCGCCGAAAACATGCTCATAGACGGCAATACCGTGACGCAGGTAGATTGGTGGACAATGGTAGTGGGCGGCGCAGGTCAGTTCAGCAGTAGTACGGATGGCCTAACGGTTACTAATAATAGTTTCATACAGGCGGGCGATAAAATCTACGCCCTACTTAGCGACCCTGCTGGTCTAAACTGGAACTTCGACTACAATCAGCTGCACAGCGACACGAACTCTTTCGGCACTGACTGGAACAACACCATGTACACCTCCCTGCCTGCGTGGCGGAGCGCCACCAGGCTTGAACAACACAGCACAGCGGTGTAGCGGGCTTATTGATATATTGAAAGACGTTTCAGGGTGGTTTCTTTGCCGAGAAGCGCTAGGGTGTCATTGAGCTGCGGGCTGAACGGCGCCCAGGTGGTGTAAATACGTATGAGGCTAAAGAGTATGCCGGGTTTTTGGCCGGTTTTTTCCAGTAGTTCATTTAGGGCGGTCTGGATATGTTCGGCGTCCCACTGCTTTAGCGTGCTGAGTGCGTCCCGAGCGGCCGCCATGAGACGGTCGATTTCACTTGATTCCAGTTTTTTGAGCTGTTTGTTATCTGTTAAGAGCGCGGGGTTTGCAGCTGGTTCGGCGAAAAAGTAGTTGGTAAGACCGGGTAAATCCCTGAGGGTCTTTAGCCGGTCTTGTGCTAGGGAAAGGACTTGTTTTTTGTACGGATCGGCCGCCTTCTTGGCGCTTTCTGGCCAAAAAAACTCAGCCCGTTTAGCGAGCTCATCTAGGGTTAACTCACGCATAAAATGCCCGTTAACCCACAGTAATCGTTTCTCGTCGAACCGTGCTCCGCTGCGCCCTACCTTGTCTAGACTGAATTTTGTTATGAGTTCTTGGGCGGTAAAAACTTCTTGAGTCGTGCCGTCATTCCAGCCAAGTGTGGCGATGAAGCTGACGAGTGCCTCGGGGAGGTAGCCGTCGCGAACATACTCTAGGACGTCTTTGGCGCCGTCGCGTTTTCCGAGCTTTTTATTGCCCGCTTCGTTCATGATGTGGGGCATGGTTGCAAAAATGGGCCTATCTAGTCCGAGCGCTTCGTAGAGGTTGAGGTAGTTTGGCATGCTGCTAATGAACTCTTGGCCGCGTATGACGTGGGTGATGTGCATTTCGGCATCATCGACAATGTGTGCGAAATTGTAGGTGGGGTAGCCATCACTTTTTACCAAGATGAAATCGTCGACTACTTCGGGGCCGGTCGTGAGGTCGCCCATGACTGCATCGTGCCAGCTGTAAGCTTTGGGGTCGCTTTTGAAACGGAGCGGCTGAGTGCCGTCCCACGCGGGTGGGTTCACGGGCCGATGGTCGCGGTAGAGGAAGGCTTTTTTGGCTGCCTGAGCCTGCTCGCGGAATGCTTGCACTTCGGCCGGACTATAGGGGTCGGCGTAGGCGCGGCCAGCGTCTATGAGGCGCTGTGCCCAGGTACGGTATATATCGAGCCGGTCGGATTGTTTGTAGGGTGCGTAGGGGCCGCCGGTGTCGGGGCCTTCATCGTACTCTAGGCCCAATGTTTTGAGGCTGGCTATGAGGTGCTCGGCGCTGCCAGCTACTTCTCGGTTTTTGTCGGTGTCTTCGAGTCGCAGAATGAACTGTCCGCCTACCTGGCGCGCAACTAGCCAGGCGAAAAGTGCGGTGCGTATACCGCCGACATGTAGGTAACCGGTTGGTGAGGGTGCAAAACGGGTGCGAACGGGTGTACTCATGCGTAGCAGTATACTCTGTTAAGAGTTAAGAGTTAAGAGTTAAGAGTTAAGAGTTAAGACATGGCAAGGGGCATTATTTATCTTAGCTGAAGACCGCCTCCGTTAAAGTAGCGCCCCGGGCTTAATGCCTTTTACGACAAATCGATCACTAGCTATTGGCTACAAGTGCGCGTAACTGATCGTCGCTAATTTTTGAATTGCCGCTCAGCTGATACCAAATACCATTCTTGACCCACGTTGCTTGCGCGCCGTCTCCGAAGCGATAAGCCGTATCGTTTCCTGCCTTAACTACATGATACGCTGGACTGCCATCGGCGTTGACCGATGCGATCTGCCGAATCATCTGTTCTGTGGTCCAGCTGGTCGCTTCTTGGGTTAGTGCAAAATCGGCGCCGCCACTCGTGAGACCAATCACCCGTTGGTTACCGTCTACTGTCACGCCGTCATACGCGAAGCCACTGGCGACAAAATTAGGTGTGTTGGTGGCTACACCTGCCCGAATCCCAGCAATTTTTAATTGAAGTCCCGGAGTATTTACGTACGTCATGAAGCCGCCAATGATGATGAGTGCTAATGTACCGGCGGCCACACTCACGGTGTGACGTCGGGCTTTTTTCTTGAAGTGGGCTTTATTGGCCGCGATGTCTACATAATGAGTAGCATTTTGGATGGCCTGCTCAAACATATCTGTAGGATTATTGCTAGATGCCGGAGGTTGGATAGCGGGCGGGTTATTGTTTAGGGGGTCATCTGGTGCATGGCGTACTGGTACTGATGCAAATGTGACAGAAACAGGTTGAGGTGAATGAAAACGGTGCACCTGGGCATGTTTTTCTATTTGTCCTGCGTGGTGGGCGCGAGCGGGGTCGATATGATTGGCGCTGTGTTTGACTACGATACTATGGCTGGATTTGTGCGCTAACTCAGACTGTACGTGTAGCTGCTTTTTCAAGCCTATTGTTGGCTTTTTGACAGCTTTGCGCATGAGGGTTTGTGCACGTTGCTGATTGTGAGGCTTGGTATGGTTCGCAACTCGTGTAACAGTGATATGTACTGGACGTGATTGGGTGCTCGTGACCTGCTTAGGGGCAGCTTTGACCGTTGCCTTCGGCTGTTTTTTCGGGGCAATCATTCCGTCTATACGTCGACCCGTGACGGCATCATATGATTTGCCGTTTACTTGCAAGACTGTATCACCCATCTTTGCTGCCCTCTAAGTTTTTTGTCACTCTTAATTATCTCTGTTACTAATCATACTGCTTTTGCTACGGAAAACGCAAGTGCTTGGTAGTGGTATCTATGCGGTTCAAAGGGGTGAGCAAACAGCGTATCTCAGCATTGGCTCAATAGGGGTGGTGCGGTATGTAATGCGTGCATAGGCCTGATATACTACTAACACATGGATTTTCTTGACCCTAAGAAAGAACGACTGAACAGGATTGCCCTGTTCGTGAGCTATGCATTGGTTGCGTTTGCGATTGGTATCGCCAGTGTTGTGCTGCTATATCAGACAGACGGGTATTGTGTTGATGGCAAAGGTGCTGTTGACCGCTGTGGGTTAGTGTTTGTTTCAAGCCAGCCAAGCGGGGCAAATTTGTATGTAGACGGTGAACTGCGAAAAACCCGCACTAATACAAAACTCAATCTGCAAAGCGGCACGTATGCTCTACGTGTAGTGCAAGAAGGCTACCGTGAGTGGAATCGAAATATCACGGTCTTGGGTGGTGACGTGCAACGCTACGACTATCCATTTCTCATCCCAATCACGCTGACTACCAGTGGAGTTACTACGTTTGCGAATACTATCGTATTTGCCACCCAAAGCCCAGATAAGCGCTGGATAGTTATAGCTGAAGATGGTCAATCTCCTACCATACATTTGTATGACGTAAAAAATCCAGACAATCCAGTTGCAAGTACACTGACCTTGCCGAACAGTATTGTGACGGCGGGCGATGGCGTGCAGACATGGAAAGCAGCTGAGTGGTCTAACAATAATCGTCATCTGGTGTTGCTTCACAGTTATGTTACGGCAGGTACGCAAAACCAAGAGTACCTATTGCTTGACAGGCAATCTCCGGCATCGAGCCGTAACCTTACGCGTGAATTATCATTAGCTGCTGGTGATCAGCTTAGTTTATTCGACAAGAAACCGACACAGTACTATGTGTATAACGCTGAAGGAAAAACACTACGAACTGCGGCGGTTGGTGGTTCTGCCCCCACAACCCTACAGTTATCTAGGGTGCTAGCATATAAAACGTACGCGGATGACACGATATTGTATGTTACCGACACTCCACCGAGCGGTAAGACAGTCGCAGGTAAGGCGAGCGTAGTCTTGCAGCAAGCCAACCAGACTCGTGTGTTGCGTCAGCTTCCCTCTACAGCAACGACATATCTGCTTGACATTGCTCAGTACAGCGGCGATTGGTACGTCGTAGTTGGTGCAGACACAGAAAAGGGCGTTCAGATTTATCGCAACCCGCTTGACGAAGCATTGCCATCTGCCTCGGCGGTTCCTTCGCCAATCAGGTTTTTGAAAGTAAATTCACCTACCTACGTTGCATTTTCGGCAAGCACGCAATATGTTGTGGCTGAGAACGGACAGCAACTTGCTGTGTATGATGCTGAATACGGCCAACAGTATAGTTATGCACTGACAGCAGGTATCGATGCACCCCAACCACATGTAGTGTGGATGGACGGTAACAGGTTCATCTATGTGAGTGGCGGTAAGATTCAAGTGTTGGATTACGATAATCTCAACGCACAAACTCTACAAGAAGCAAGTGCAAACTGGCCAGTCTTTTTCTCATCTGACTATAAAGCAGTTTTTAATCTTCAACATACGCCAGGAGCTACTACACGGCTGGCACGCACATCACTGATCGTAAAGTAACCCGAATTCGACACAACTGTCGAGATCTTCAGGGGCTCGCCCGCCCCGCTCATTATACTGGAGTAAATCCAGTTTAATGAGCTTCCCACCTTCGGTGCACTTATTAATATCGGGGAGCAAGTCTCATGGCTGCTACAGGGCATCGCTACTCGAATTTCGATGTTAGAATGTCGATGTTCGAATGTTCCCATTCATTAATTATTCTGCGTTCTTCATTCCTAACAAATTCTCTGATCTCAATTCACAATTCACAATTCTGACTAACCGGAAATTTCATGTTGGTTTTTAACCCGTTTTACCTCTGTTAATTAGCAATAAGTAATGTCGTCAGACATTACTTATGCATGAAACAACGAGGATTTAGGTACTGTAGCACCTGCAAAAGTAAGCTACAGAAGTGGGGTAAAACCCTAGCCGGTACCCAACGTTGGCGTTGCCCAAGCTGCACAAATACACAAGTAAAGTTACGCCCAGACTTGAGTCGAGCATTCACGCTTGAGCGCTTCGTTACTTGGCTGCTCGGCAAACAATCTCAGGCCGAGCTAAACCTGCCTGACGATGTCACTGACCGAACCTGGCGAGACCAGACAGCCTGGTGCTGGAGCGTAGCTCCATACCCTGAGCAGACTGGTGAGGTACACCCAGTAATCTTGTTGGATGGTATTGGTGTCGGTAGTCTGGTTTGCCTGGTTGCCCGGACACCAGAGTTTGTTATTGGTTGGTGTTGGGTTGGTTGGGAGAGTAGTGCTACCTGGGCAAAGTTGCTCCAGCAGTTCCCGCCACCAACCGTGGTCGTCTGTGATGGCCAGAAAGGCATAGTACTGGCCCTAGCAAGGTGTTGGCCACAGACACGAGTGCAGCGTTGCCTCTTCCATATCTGGCAGAATATTCGGGTCAAACTGACACTACACCCACTAACTGAAGCCGGGCGAGAACTGCTGCAACTGACTAGAGATCTGTGGCAAGTGAAAACCCCAGAACAGGCAGCAAGTTGGCAGCAACAGCTGGAAGACTGGCACGAACGACATGGGGACTTTATCCGAGAACGAACCGACAAAGCAACCAGCGAACTAGGAAAACGACGTTGGTGGTACACGCATGGCAGGCTTCGCAGCGCCTATTACCAGCTTGCTAAGCTGCTGCGAGACAACCAACTGTTTACACATCTTGAACCACTCACTGACGCGCCAATACCAAGAACTACAAACTACGTTGAGGGTGGTATTAACTCTCAACTTAGAACCAAGCTCAAGCTGCACCGAGGTATGAGTGAAGAGCACCAAAGACGGCTGGTTGAGTGGTATCTCTATAGCCGAACCGAGGAGCCAAAACCAACACGAAAGTTCCTATAACTTGTATTTGTTATCATTCCGGCTAGCGATGCTATAACTCCCATAAATAAAAACCTGCCTTTATGATCGCGCCTGGGCGGCCAAGATACTTGATTCCTCCATTACGATATCTAGGGATATGCTTCAGTTTGTAAACATGCAGCTTGGCTCACCTAGCTATCATTCAAATTGACAGGTTTTGTTTTGAGGGGGTTATAGCTAAATACTTCGGGTGTACGGCATGTAATATTGGTTGCTCTGAGGTTAATATGAGAGAAATTCATATTGCTTATGCTTGCATGGGCATCGAGTCCCTAGTCAAAACTTTTGACAGGGGTGGGGATGAAAAAATTGACATAAATGAAATCAACCGTTTGATTGATGACTCACCTAGTGTTGACGGTGGAGATCAAATTGAATGTTAAGGCGTCTGCGTCGATCAAAATTGTCATCGCCAGAGTTACTCAACTCGCAACTCTACAATGACCAGACGTTTTACGAAGCATTTCTACGTGATCTAAGCGAATGCAAGTCTGAGGCGATCAATGAGTCCCCTTTTATAACCAGCAACAGAGTTGCTGTTTTACTCCCCATTTTTAGGAAAATGAGGAGTCGACATATTAAGATTACCGTAAACACACGCCACCCATCAGAGCATAACGCACCATACGATGCTCAGGCTTGGGAAGCGATTCACCAGATGCAAGAATTGGGGATAGAGGTGCTATTTACCGGCGGCCATCACCGAAAGCTAGCGATATTTGATAGGGCAGTACTTTGGGAGGGGAGCTTAAACGCCCTCTCCCAAAATGACAGTTGTGAGGTTATGCGACGCATTGAGTCCAAACAACTTGCGCATCAGATGATAGATTTTATC
>JAEUQV010000023.1 GCA_016789655.1 Candidatus Saccharimonadota bacterium | reverse complement strand
GGGTGGTATTAACTCTCAACTTAGAACCAAGCTCAAGCTGCACCGAGGTATGAGTGAAGAGCACCAAAGACGGCTGGTTGAGTGGTATCTCTATAGCCGAACCGAGGAGCCAAAACCAACACGAAAGTTCCTATAACTTAAAATAGTAGAAACCAGTTTGTTTTTTTCATCGAGATTGGATGATGCTGAACGCAGGCGTATGACAGAAAAAATCAAGGCACGAATCATGCGAATCTTGACTGACGCTGGCGGTTCGGATGTTATTAAACACGACGCAGAAATAGATACAGCGAACCGTCACACTCTGCACGCACTAATAAGAGCCGATTCAGCAGCCAGGTGGCTAAATACTAGCGAGTGATGACCTGGTCGCGGCGGGGGCCGACGCCTATGTGGGTTATGGGCAGGCCAGTCCATGTCTCTATGGCTTTTACGTAGTCTTGCGCGGCTGTGGGAAGCTTCGAAAATGAACGCACCTCTGTTATATCTTCATCCCAGGCGGAAAGCTCTTCATACACCGGCTCACACTTTTCGAGCGCCCAAGCAGAATCTGGCGCCATAGCCAGCGTTTCTCCTCGATGCGTATAGGCAGTACAGACTTTGATCTTTTTGCCGTAGCGGGGCACCCAGTCGAGCTTGGTCAGTGCCAGTTCGGTGGTGCCATTGACCATATTGGCGCGTCGTATACCAGCGATGTCAAGGTAGCCAAGGCGACGGACGCGTCCGGTCGTGGTTCCTTTTTCGGCATCGATTGTCGACATATCTCCATGCAGTTTACTTAAAATCTTTTCATCAAATATTTCGGTTACAAAGGGACCGCCGCCGACATGCGATTGTACTGCTTTGACCACGCCGACCGATTTGCTAAGCGTAGTTGGGGCTATGCCTAAACCAGTCGCGACACCACCAGCCGTTGTGTTCGAAGAAGTCACATATGGGTACATCCCGTGGTCGACGTCCAGTAAAAATGCTTGCGCGCCTTCTGCTAGTAAGCTCGCGCCTTTTTGTAAACGTTCGTTCACATACACCGAAGTGTCGGTGACAAATGGTTGCAATATTTTCATGGCAGCTGCATATTCCTTCACGTCGGCATCGATGTCTACGGGAGGTAGTTTGTTCTTGGAACGATTAAGCCCAACAGATTGCAAACCTTCTTTTACGACAGTAATGAGTGCGGCATGATCTCCTAGCAATCGCTCGGTACGCACACCGGCACGCTGTGCTTTGGCCGCATATGTGTCTGCTATACCGGCTTTGGTAGAACCTTGGGCGCTGTGACCCATTTCGCGGATTTCCTCAAGGTACTTGTAGTGGGGCAATACTAGATGAGCAGATGAACTAACTTTCAGTTTATCTGGCGTAACTGCTATGCCTCGTTTTTCTATATCGGCGATTTCAGATGCGAATCGAACGGGGTCTACTATGGCTCCATTGCCAATAATGTTTACGGTATGTTCATGCGCGATGCCGGAGGGTACGATGTGTAGAGCAAGCTCGCGGCCATCTGGCAGTACAACGGTATGACCGGCATTACTCCCGCCGTTGAAGCGGGCTACCAGGTCGCTTTCTTGTGCCAGCATATCGACGATACGGCCTTTACCCTCATCGCCGCGCTGCTGCCCGAACACACCTATTATTTTCACTCCTAAATGGTACCCAACTAGCGCTTCGTTTGCAACTTTGGATGGAAAGATCGTGCAAAGCCTTCACCATCCAAAGTTGGATGCCGTACCGCTGCGTAGCAGCGGCGCCCAGCCGGTTCGAAGAGAGGCTGGGCGGGGGTGGAGCGGGCGCATAAGCGAGCCACGTTAGTGGCGAAGTGTTGCCCCGAGGAGGGGCGAGCCCCTCCTATGATAATAGTGGGACTACGCTGCCTAGCAGCGAAAAGGGAGCGTAAACACAGCTTTGCTGAAGAGGGGCTCGTCACGTCCCGCTGCCACATCCTACGGCCCCGGCTTCGACTGACTTGAAGCATAGCTTCAAATCTGTCGATAACCCTTGCGACATGCCACTGGCATATCTCACTCCCTTCGGGTAACTCTGTCGCTGCGCACAGCGGCAGCCCGCACTTACCCGGCGACCTGACGGCCGCCGGCGCTTACGCACCAGTATCTGCGGCAACGGTGATACTTGGCAGGTGGTTCATATACTACTTGCAAAAATTAGTTTAGTTTTGTAAACTAAATATATGAGCGCAGTTACAGAACAACTCGGGGAGTTTTTAGCGGATGTCGTAATGACTAGCCATTACCTTGCTGAGCCTGCTGCCGAGCCTGCTGGAAATTTGCACGATGCCGAAATGAAATGCCTGAAAATCATAGCTACCATCGGACCGCTGAAAATGCACCAGCTTGCCGAAACGCTCCACGCGACGAAAGCACGCGCCACCCAACTCGTGACGACACTCGAGCAGCTTGGCTATGTCGCACGCGGGCAAGGCACCGACTTACGCACAAAACTGGTCTCGGCGACCGAACTGGGTCAAGCGATCGTACTAGACACCAGGCAGAAGTATCATGAACTGGCCAAAGCCATTGAACTCAAGCTTGGTACTAAACGTGCCTCAGAGCTTTGCACGTTGCTGGCTGAAATAACACCTCTTAGCGTTTTGACATCTAACCAAACAAAGGAGTTTACACTATGAAATCATTTGCAAAAACAACATTACTTCTTGGGCTACTGACTGGGCTCTTTCTGGCCGTTGGCTACGCACTCGGGGGAAGAGGCGGTGCTGTAATCGCGCTCGTGCTGGCTACTATTATGAACTTCGGTATGTACTGGTTCAGCGGCAGTATGGTGCTAAAGATGCAGCGTGCTATTCCGCTCGACACCAAAGCATACCCCTACATAGAAAAGGCTGTGCGTGAGCTAACCGCGAAAGATAATCTTCCCATGCCCAAGCTGTATTTCGTCGACACGCCTATACCAAATGCCTTTGCAACCGGTCGCAACCCGAGCCATGCCGTAGTTGCTGTCACTCGCGGTATAACCGAAATCTTGAATGAGCGCGAGCTTCGCGCCGTCATCGCTCATGAGCTGGGTCACGTTAAAAATTATGACATGCTGGTTTCGACTATCGCCGCGGCTGTCGGTGGCGCCATTTCTATCTTGGCTGAGATGGCATTTTGGGGCGGATCACTCTTCGGAGGGAGTGATGAAGAAGGAAATAATTTTTTGGGTAGCTTGGCTATGCTTATCCTCGCGCCGTTTGCTGCCATGCTTATACAGATGGCGGTATCGCGCAGCCGGGAATTTGGTGCCGATGCGCATGGTGCTAATTTGATTGGACAGGGTAGCGACCTTGCGTCCGCACTGCAAAAGCTTGAAAGTATTAAACCGCAGCTGGCAGGCGTGCAACAACGCCCAAATGAACAAGCTACGGCTCACCTGATGTTCACTAATATGTTTAGTATGCAGGGTCTCTCGAGCCTGTTTAGCACCCACCCGAGCACCAAAGCCCGCGTCGCCCGTCTTATGAAAATCCGGTAGGGTGGTGTAGAGCTTAGGCTGGAGAGCTTAGATAAACCCCTCAGAACTGAATTATGATTTATGAATTATGAATTATGAGCGGCCGTAGGCCGCTTATTAATCATCGCGGTAGCGATATAACTAAGACTGGCCATGCGTAAGCTCCTGGCGGTAGCGTTGGCGTATCTGACAATTCCGGACAAATAACAACTGGGTATCATCTTGGGGGGTCGGCACTCTGGAAAGCTCCCGGTCCGACTGTTGTGACTCGCTACAATAGATGCAAAAATGCGAGCATAGTAGTGTTTTTGCATTGTAGCGTATCACAACAGTCGCCGAGAGCTTGGAAGCGTGCCTAGAAGTTTTGCTTCTTTTGCATCATGGCAAAAGAAGGCGAACCGCCTGCAGGGCGGTTCGAAATGGGGGTTTGGTTTCCTATTTCCTAGTTGCTACCCATCTTCGACGCAAAACCCCAAAAACACCTCCTTTTCGTTGGTCTAACAGATTAGCGTCTATCAGTTTTTGGTCACCTCATCTAGACTACTGTGTATGTATATTGAGAAGTCGCACTACCGTACTAGTACGCGCATACGAATTGTGACGAAAGTTCGTATAAACGGAGTTTGGAAAAAACAACTAGTCAAACATATCGGTACGGCTCAGCACGAGCTAGATATTGCTGTACTGATGCTACAAGCTGAACAAGATCTGGCTGCAATGCGTCGAGGCGAACAGCTTGTCTTGCAGCTCACGCCCGACACGCCATCTAGCCAGTTACGACGCGTTGGTGACTACTGGCAATTAGCTGAAGCTTCACTGGGCAGTTTGTATGACCGGCTCGGTATTACTACTCCAGTTCCATTCCTGCGTCTCATGGTGATTGCCCGCATCGTATTCCCAAAGAGCAAACTGCAAACTGCAAGTTTCCTGAGTGAGTCTTTCGGCACGTCCTGTCATGAGAGTCAGCTCTACCGAGCTATGGATGTATTGCATAGCAGACAGGAGGCTGTCTTGCAGCAAGTACGCAAGTATACGACCATGACATATCCAGCAGCCTTGGGGTATGTACTGTATGATGTGACAACCCTGTACTTTGAAGCCGATCAAGATGACCAAGATACGACTACAGCAGATGGCTCTGTTGTATCTGGTCTACGCAAAAAGGGCTACAGCAAAGATCACCGCGGTGATCTACCGCAAGTAGTCCTTGGACTGGCCGTGAATGAACTCGGCATGCCATTGTCTTACCAGGTACATAGTGGCGATACCTACGAGGGTCATACGCTCCTACGTGGCATCGAGGAGACGCTCGATGTGCTACACGAAACTGAACTGACCGTAGTGGCTGACGCCGGCATGCTTAGTGAGAAGAATCTCCAAGCCCTAGAGGAACGTAGCTTGCACTACATTGTCGGTGCCAGACTGAAAAGTCTTAGTGCTGTAGACCAAGCAAAAATCCTCACGCTGGATTTTACGGCGCAAACAGTGCATGAACTGACAGTCAACAAGCGGCGGCTCATCGTGACCTATTCGGCCTCACGCGCAGCTCGAGCGAAAAGCTTGCGAGAAAAGTCAGTTGCTCGTCTTAAAAAACTCATCGCCAAAGGTACAGCAGTCCGAAAGCACAGCTACTTGGATTTTAGCGTTACAGATGCACCGAAACTGAAGCAAACAGCTATTGATGCTGCTAGTCAGTGGGATGGCATAAAAGGCTACGTAACAAACCGAACTGCGAGCGAGATGAATGCCACAGACGTCATTGCACACTATACCAGTCTGTTCCACGTGGAGCAGTCCTTTCGCCTCTTCAAGAGTGACGTCAGAGTTCGGCCAACATTTCACTACAAGCCAGAACGGGTCGAGGCACATGTTGTTATCTGCATGTTGGCGGTAACAGTCATGCGTATTCTCGAACAAGAAGTTCGCCCGCTGGGTCTCACTGTTGAGAAAGCTATCCAAGAGATTAGTACTGCCAAGGCTGCAATTGTACGTCTTAATAACAAAGCGTTTGTGGTACCACCAGCCTACACTACGCTACAGGAAGAAATTCTACGCGCAACGACCTAGCGGCTGTGGCTTAGGATTTGGACACCTCATTGGCGAAGATGGGAAATGGGGGTTTGGTTTCCTATTTCCTAGTTGCTAGTTTCCGGGTCCCAGCCTGCGCTGGGATGACAACGAGTAGAGGGGTGGGATGACACGGGAGAAGCCAGGGATAGCGGGGGAATTAGGGTGGCAGAATTTGTAAGGTAAGTTACACCTACGCAACACCAAATATGCTACGATACGCCTAGCATTAGCTAAAAACGGAGAATCTCTATGGAAATAATCAATTTCGCATCGGCCATCAGCTGGAAGGCTATCATTATAGCTACAGTCGTGCAATTCATCGTTGGCGCCATATGGTACATGTTTATCTTCGCCAAACAATGGGGCGAAATGTTCGATTTCGACAAGCTCAGTAAAAAAGAGCAGAAAGAAATGCAAGCCAAGATGGGTCCATATTATGGCTTGCAGATGGTAGTCACGCTTCTTACGAGCTACATATTCGCGCAGTTCGTTGTCATGGCAAACACTAGTGTTATAAACCTCAGCCTTTACAAACTTGCGTTCTTCGTTTGGCTCGGCTTCGTCGTCCCAACCCAAGTTTCCGCCATCATATTCGGTGGTGTAGACCCAAAATGGATCCCTCGCCGCCTCATGATCATGGCTGGCGGCTCACTGGCTTGCCTCATGGCCGCAGCTTTTGTATTTAAGAATTTCGCTTAAATATTCCATTCAGAAACTGTTTTTCGGTAGTTTAGCCAGGTGATTACAAGAGTAAAACAGGCTTGTGCAAGCATAGATTATCGGTGATAAGGCGCAGATGATACTGGCCTGCTTTAGCCGGAAAGAGCTGAGTAGAAAGCCGGGGAATAGTATCTGAATTGGATATAGACCGACTTGCATTTGTACGCATATACTACAGAGCTTTGTGCTATAGTTTTCTCATTGGCTATATAAGAAAGGTAAGAACATAGTATGGATTTTGGGGCATACAAACATATTGAATTTCGCCGTAAATTTTGGAAGCTTTTTGGCGCGGAGATAGCCGTCAGCGATGCTACCAATCAGCAACTGATCGGGTTTATAAAAATGAAAGCCTGGCAGCTCAAAGAAGATATCCGGATGTACCGCGACAAATCCATGTCACAAGAGCTATTTGGAATCCATGCCCGTTCCGTTATCGATTTCGGTGCCATCTACGACGTTATCGATAGCACAACCGGCCAACCCATATTCAGCTTGCGTCGAAAGGGTCTTCGTTCAACATTCGTACGAGATTATTGGGAGTTATTCAACCCAGCAGGTCAACAAATTGGCTACATACAGGAGACAAGCTCAACCTTAGCGCTCATACGTCGCTACCTCGAAGCTATTGTAGAGTTCGCTGGACTCATCTTCATGTTCGTGCCGCAAACTTACGAAATTAACATCAACACACAGGATGGCGGCAAAACGCTCGTAGGGCAGATTACGCACCGCAAAAACCCTTTTATTGTTAAACTTTCACTTGACACTACCGGCGCCCAAATAACAGTAGACCCACGTATAGCTGTAGCTGGTACCACCATGTTAGCGATTGTCGACGCTTCTAAAGGCTAACAAGCCAGCGTCGCCCTCTACAGCTCTTCGTTTTCGAGTAGCATACATACCACCAATAGTCTATAAATTGGTACACTGAAGCAATAGCAGGGGCATGCTACCATAATGCCCGTGAAACTCATTTCTGGACAGCGTAATAAAGACGATGTCGTAGCACAAGAGTTGAGGAACGGGCAAGAAGAGGTAGCGACGATAGAAAACCACTTGCGCTCGCCGACGCTTATGATGCTCGTGCTTATAGCCGTACTAGGGGCGCTCTTATACATATGGTTTTTATTTAACCCAGCCAACCGGGGAGATTTTATCCCCTATGTCCTGGTCATTGTGGCGGAAAGTTTCTTACTTTCGCAAGTGCTGCTCTCGCTTTGGACAGTGCTTGCCAGTGGCTATGACCCACGAAACTACGAATTTCACGCCGCCCAAAACCGTTTGTTCCGCAAGCTAAAAAGTGTCGGTGAAACCGTACAAGCCGATATGACCCTCCTGCCGCTACAGATTCACGGTAGGCTTATTACTGTCGATGTATTTATAACGACATACGGTGAGGAGCCAGCGATTATTCGCCGCACCGCTGAGGCGGCTGCGGCAATGCACGGGCTCCACCGTACAACCATCCTTGATGATGGAAGCTCAGACGAAGTTATGAAACTTGCAGAGGAACTACAGATAGGTTATATACGCCGCAACAGCAACGTGGGTGCTAAGGCAGGCAATATAAACGCAGCGCTTGCCAAAACCAATAGCGAATTTTTCGTTATTTTCGATGCCGATTTCGTACCGAGCAAAAGATTTTTATTCGAAACGCTGCCATTTTTCGAAAACAACAATATCGCTTTCGTACAGACGCCTCAGCATTATGACAACCTGAACAGCACTATTTCTCGTGGAGCTGGGTATATGCAGCATGTGTTCTATGCGCTCATCCAACCGGGAAAAAACAGATTCAATGCTGCATTTTGCGTCGGTACAAACGTAGTATTTCGGCGCAGCGCAGTCATGGATGTTGGTGGTATGTATCAGCAATCCAAATCAGAAGACATATGGACTTCTATAAAATTACACGAAAAAGGCTACAAATCTGTCTATATACCCAATATTTTGGCCGTTGGGAAAACGCCCGATACCATTAAAGCGTACACCAAACAGCAACTCCGCTGGGCTACCGGCGGTTTTGAAATATTGTTTCATGCGAATCCCCTGCGGAATAAAAACCTCACGGTAGACCAGAAAATACAGTATTTTAGCACTGTCACTTACTATTTCAACGGTGTAGCTGCCTTATTTTTGCTTTTATTGCCACCACTGCAGATATTCTTAAACCTAACCCCCGTAAACCTTCACATCCCCGTTTTTACCTGGGCATTGTTCTATAGCGGTTTTTACCTTATGCAGATTTTTGTTGCGTTCTACACTATGGGCGGGTTCCGTTTGCAAACGCTTCTACTCGCCAATGCTTCGTTCCCAATATACATAAAAGCTATGTGGAATGCGCTTTTCCACCGTGAACAAGCCTGGCGAGCTACAGGCAGTATTCACAAACTTGACTCAGCATTTAACTACATTATCCCGCAAGTTTTGTTCTTTATATTTTTGCTGGGGACGAGTATGGTTGGCATATGGAAGTCTGTCTACACAAGCCAGTTCTCGCTGTCACTTTTCTGGAACACGGTAAACGTCATAGTGCTTGGCACCTTCATTTTCATCGCAGTACGTGAAAACCACCAACAAAAAAGAGCCCTCCGTGCTACTGATGTACCTGGAAAACTCCTGCAGGGAGCCCATGCATGACTTGGAAAAACAAATTCAAACTGTTTGTTGGCATTTTGTTCGTTTGTGGTTTGCTCTATGGTCTCTTGCTGTTACTAAGCTACTCAATGAACAACATACAATCACGCTCAGCCAGCCTAGGCGCAGACACGTACACGGTAGGTAGCGATTATTCCGGGATCGTCACCAAGCAGTATGTCACCGTTGGAGAACATGTAAAAACCGGCCAGCCGCTCTTTCGTATCAAAAGCACGGTGTTAAGCACTGATCTATCGAATGGGACAATAACCAAAAATGATTTGGCCTTTGCTGTCGATAGTGACAATCAAATCGTTCTCGAGGCAACCAATGCTGGTACAGTATCGACAATAGATTACCGCGAAGGCGCTTTTGTGCCCGCCAATAAAGAGGTCGCAGCAGTTACACGTGACAATTCAAGCTATGTCATTGCAAAGTTTGACCTCAATCCGCCGGACTATGCCAGGATTCATACTGGCGACACGCTGCGCGTTACGCTGCCAAATAATCAAAAGGTCAGCGCCGTTATATATAGCCTGACTGTCGAAAAAAGCGGCGATGACACGCTGACCATCATTACTGCCCGCATAAAAAACTTTTCCAACTCACAATTTAGTGCCGGTACGCCAGTGTCGGCTCAATTACAACTGAAAGGTAAGTCACTGTACGCATCATCGAAAGAAACGCTTCAGCGACTATTAAAACCGAAAGGGTAAGGGTATGATACGAGCACAAATCATCCGAATTAGCGTGGTAACCTTGCTACTTATAGGTACCATTTCAGCAGGAGTGATACTGTACCGTATTGCCACTTCCCGCTCTGAAGCGCCTCAACCGGCTGTCATAAATACCGCACTCATCGCCGATTTACCCCAGCAGCGCAACTCAACCGTCGATACTTCTCACCTGGCAAAGGACATCATGCCCCCGACCAACCGCTGGTTTAGTGGTATAGCACTCAATAAAGACCCCAAAGCTGTATTCCCGCTTCCGCTTTCTTTCAAGCCAAGTAACAGCGGGTTTTCATTCGGGCTTC
The DNA here is from genome assembly GCA_016789655.1 of Candidatus Saccharimonadota bacterium. Classification (GTDB taxonomy): domain Bacteria; phylum Patescibacteriota; class Saccharimonadia; order Saccharimonadales; family UBA4665; genus JAGXIT01. Next base: position 11,736 of record JAEUQV010000023.1, on the reverse strand, counting down.
CCAACATAACATCCTCAGCAAATACGATTAGCGGCGGCTACAACCCGGCAATTGCTGCCAACCTGAGCGCTACTAGCTACAAGGTAACCAGGTATGACGACATATCGGTTACGCTAACATATTATGCAGCCGGAGATTCTGAAATCGGGTCGGTCACCATTGCAGAGGGGTCACCATTCGTTTCATACGTCGCCTCACAGAAGCAGCGCATAGCGGTCAGCGAATTCACCAAAACTAAGTCAGATTTGTACGTGAAAAATGGGAATCAAGCGTACGCATTCCGGCTGCATGGCGGTTCGTACGATGGTAAGGCTATCAGCCTAGAGCAGGACCAAAGTGTCGTATGGTACGCTGTGCCACAACGTGCCACCGCCGAGTCGATTGCCCCATATGCGGTAGCACTCGACTCGATAGCAGTCTCATATAGTCTTGGCCGCACATCTGCCACTACCACTTTACGCTATGTAACCGCAGGGCACGAAAGTCTATTTGGAGCACTACCTGAACATGCCGTACGCGGCAAAGCTGTAGGTACATACCAAACAATCTATGGAGTCATGCAGCTGTTTCCAGCGGGCACCGTTTCATTTGACGTCCCTCGTATAGGTACAGCTATTACGCTCGATATTTCCCGGCTCACTTCAGCCGATAAGGAAGAGTTGCGCACTCAGGTACAAACCGACGTAGCGCAGCTCGACCTTGTCAAGCAGGACACGTATTTTGGAGGCAAAGAGCTTTACCGCGCAGCTAATCTCTATGCACTTGCTGAACAGCTCGACGATACTGAATCAGCGCAAATTGTACGCCTTGCTATAGAGGCCGTTATATCGCAGTGGTTTGACCCCAAAAGCAACGAGGTGCGTGACGGCCGCAACTTTTACTATGACACGACGGTTAAAGGCATAGTCGGCAATCAAACTGGGTTTGGTTCTGAACAGTTCAATGATCACCATTTTCACTACGGCTATTTCCTAGCGACAATGGCTATACTGCAACGCTACGATATGAGTTTTGCGGCAAAGTATAGTGACTTTGCCCGCTTGCTTGCGTACGATATAGCCGCCCCAGAGGCATCGGTAGTATTCCCAAAACAAAGGGTGTTTGACCCGTATTTTGGCCACTCTTGGGCGGCGGGCTATGGGCAAACCGAAGATGGTAACAATCAGGAATCGAGCAGTGAAGCAGTACATGCCTGGAACAGCTTAGCCGCCTGGAGCGAGAGTGTTGGAGACCATACATTAAGTACCGAGGCGACATGGCTACTCAGCCGTGAAATGGCTGCAGCCAAAGCCTATTGGATCACACCAACTATTTCAGATCGTCCTCTGCAAAGCTATCGGCATCAAACAGTGGGAATAAACTGGGGCGGGAAGCGCGATTATGCAACATTCTTCAGCGATAAGCCATCTGCGATTTTTGGCATACAGCTTATCCCAATGCCCCCGGTCATGGAAGAACTGCGCACTGACAAAAAGCGCATCGCCACCAATCTTAGCGCAACGTTGCCAGATGGCAACTACAGCCAGCAGTTTGGTGACTATCTGTTGATGTACCGTTCGCTCATTGATAAAGCTGGCGCCCTTTCTGCCGCCCGCCAGCTCCCCGATGAATTCATCGACAACGGCAATACCCGTAGCTACATGCTAGCCTGGATCATGTCCCAATGATAAGAGATTTCATATTTGAGCCTATTCCACACTCGTCAGTGTAGATATTCATGATTTACATGCTATAGTGTATGGAAAATAGCATACCCTAAATTCTGGCCATTACTAGGACACCAAGCTGTCAAGGTATACACCTTTCTCGTTCGCTAACTGTATCGCACTTTTGTAGCCGAGGCAACGCCTCGGCTTGCTGTTTATGGTAAGAACAAACTGGTCGATCTGCTCCTGGGTAAACATGTTGACGTCACAGCCTTTAGGTACGTACCGTCTGAGCATCTTGTTGGCGTTCTCAATGCCACCTTTCTGGTGGCTGGCATATGGATCACAGAAAAAGACGTCTGCACCGGTAGTCTTCGTGATGTCCTGGTGCGCTTTGTTTTCAATGCCATTGTCCAAGCCCAGTGTCAGGGTTAGCTTGCCAGCCAACATGTTGTTTGTTGCGTCAGTGAAGGATGCAGGCTTTAGGTTTGGGATGAGCGTTGCACCATAGAACCTGGTCATACGTTCCTGGGTTACAGCTAGGGCTGCTTTACTGTGGGTTTTTTTGCCACTGACGACGGTATCTCCTTCCCAGTCACCGGGACGCTCCCTGGTGCCTACGACCGCTGGCCTCTCGGTGATGGATACTCTGTTCGGGATCATGACCCGGTCTGTCTTGTTCGCCTTGCGACACTTTGGATGGTAGCGTTTTGACAGCAGATGCTGACAGTACGGTTGGCCGTAGGCACTGTACAGCCAGGCGTATATCTGATCCTTGCCGACCGTCGGTAACTCGGTCTGCTGCTGCTTGAGGTAGCCAGCAATACTGTCAGGGCTCCAGTGATGAGGTAATGCTAGGTGCTCAATGATGAACGCTCTGAGCTGTGGCTCATGTTCGATCTTACGCCATTGGTAACGACGAGATCGTCTGCTAGCTCTGCTTTTCTGTTTGGCTTTGAGGGCAGTATAGCTGCCATTGACGCTATGAACTCTGATTTCCCGTCTGATGGTATTCGGACTCCTGCCAAGAGCTTGGGCTATTTCCCGTTTGCTACAACCACGTTTGAGCAGTATCTCTATTTCGCTCCGCTCCGCGTCGCTCAATCCTGTGTACTTCTTTGCTTGCATGGAATAACTGTTTCATACCAAGACGTTTATGCGAAGTGTCCTACTATATTTCAGAATTTCCGATACAGAATGGCTGCGGCCATGTATATCTCACATGCAATAAATACCCAATAAGATACAGTTGGACATAAAGTTGAAGTCAATCTCGCAGGAAATTCCGAATGTTTTACAAATAGAGCGTGTTCGCTATTGCGCTTCCGTATTAGTACTGAGTAGAAGCACTACCGAGTCACATCCCAACCTGCCTGTCGGTACATTCGTCATTGTAATCATGCAGCGACGTAACAAAGACGGAACGCCCGGTAACTATTCACTTCCAAAAGGCAAAGTTTATCGCAAGGAAACACTCCTAGACGGTGCGCTGCGAGAACTCTATGAAGAAACAGGCATTACGGCCGCTCAGCTTGATGGAGAGCTTGTGGAGACTGGTATAGCCTACGAACGATTTCGTACTTCTAATAAAGGTGATGCTATTAAAATCATATAACTATTTGTGTTGGATCTATGCCAGAGCCAGTGCCGCTAGCTCCCCTAACTTCTGATGCTATCTGGGCTGGCTGGCTACCGGCAGAGCTCGCCACAAACGAAATAATTAACCACCGTGTGGCACGTATGTGTGCCATTCAAACGCTCGCCAGGTTGGGCTTGCATGCTGCCGGCCAAGGTTTAGCACCCCAATCTGCTTTTGATCTTACCGTGTAGCTCCATACTCTTAATGAACTACCCTGAGCTCATTCCCGAGAATGCACGGCTCCGGATTTACATAATTTCTACTCGACTCATGCAGAAATTCCCACGACCACAAACCCACCGCTAGCTCAGTCTTGACGTTTTTACTTTCGTTGCGGTTTACGATATGGTTAGGTAATAACGTAATAGAAAGTTCTGAAACCAAAATATGGAATTCTTACTAATCTTATTTGTAATTGTATTGGCTGTAGCTATTATCAACGCGAAAAAAACTGGCGCTAGGGAATCATCTAGCCCGAAGCCCAGCTACCAATACCGTAGAAAATCATTCCTAATGACAAAGGCTGAGCACAGCTTCTTCAACACACTTAACCAAGCCTACGGCGATACGCATTTCATATTTCCACAGGTACATCTTTCTGAGTTTCTCGACCACACTGTAAAAGGTCAGGATTGGAGAGGTGCGCTCAGTACGATCCAGAGAAAATCGGTAGATTATATCATGTGCGACAAAACGTATGTACGGCCTCTCGTCGCGATAGAGCTTGATGATTCTACTCACCAACAATTAGACAGAGTAAAGCGTGATCAATTAGTAGAAGCTATCTGTGCTCAAGCCAACATGCCTCTAGTGCGCTTTTCGAGCGCAAATGCGACTACTGTTACAGTACGAAATACAATCACCCCATTCCTAAACTAACTCTACTGACAACTGACCTTCTTACTTCCTGCGCTAAAAGGGGGTTCCACATAGGGGCGGTGACGGCTTGCACTAGGTCGGCACCGGCGGCGCGGTAGGCGTGGAAGTCGGCTGGTTGCATGACGCCGCCGACGCCAATTATTTCATAGGTATAGCCCCCGCGTTTGCGGAGTGAATCTAGCCGCTGCACCATATCGAGCCCCGCCCACCGTATGCCCGCGCCGCACACGCCGCTTTTGGCTCGGCCCGGTCCACCGGGCAGCGCCTGAGAACCATCGGCATTCACAATGGTACCCTGCAAAGTGTTGATGGCGCTAATGGCGGCAACATACGGGCTCACGTCCCGGACGATTTTCTCAAGGGTAGTTTGCTGATCCGGGCTGAAATAGCCTATTTTGATTACAAGTGGTGTGTCGCCTATGGCAGCCTTGCTGCGTCGGCAGATTTCCAGCACGGCATCGTGGTTATAGCATATGACGCCCTCACTCGCCACATTCGGGCACGACAGATTGATCTCAACCACCTGAGCGCCAGCGTCTTTAGCCAGCGCTGCCGACAGCGCAAAGTCATCGTAATATTCTTCGGGTCCATAGCCATCACGTATCGTACCCATCACCGCCATAATAAGTAGCTGCCCCTTACCGGCACCAGCTTGTGCCTGCTGCATATCTACCGTCCATACACTCGGATCGGGTGATGGCACACCAAAAGAATTGGTAATGTTTAGCTTGCTTAGGTCACTCGGATACTCCGGCGCAACGACCAACGGCTGGCGCAGCTTTTCCAGCGTTAAGTCGCCATCTATGGCCAAGGGCAAGACATTGGGGAAGGGGTTGCAGGGAAACTCGCCAGCCCGCTGCGTTTTGTATACGTTCACATCATAGCCTAACCGAAAGGCTGCAGCCGTGTGTCGCGATGTCGGCAGGGCTCCGGCTGCAATCCCAAACGGAAACTGTATGGGAAACCCGAGAAACGTGTAAGCCGGTTCAACGGTATCATCACGGTAATCTTTGTCGTCATCAATATACGGCCCAGCGGTATAATTTTCTTCAAAAGTTTTTGCCGGGTCGTAGAACATATCCATAGCGTTAGACGGCCTGCAGTCTTTCGTATCCACCCGCATAATCAGGGTGTTCGGCTTTGTAATCATCGCCATGCCCCATGTCTTCCACGATTGGTTGTTGCTGCTGGCAAGCTATACACTCACCGGGGTCGTAAGCACTGAACCGCACTTCTGCTAGAGCCGTAAGACGCGGAACTGAAAGCGCCTCGGCCGTCACACCGCCTCGATTACATACAACGCTCACACCTACAACCGTGCCGCCCACTTTTTCGACTTCACGACAGACCTTATCAACTGAACCACCTGTGGTAAGTAGATCTTCAACAACCAGCACTCTCTTGCCACGTACCGCTTCAACAAAACCTGCTCGCTCAAATACAAAACCTCCGTCAGCCTTATCTGCCCAGATACCTTGCGTTCCTGAGACATTGGCCGTCAATACCGAGAGCACGATTCCGCCCGTTGCCGGAGCTGCAACCGTATCAAACTCGCCAGCAAATGGTTTCGCCAGATCTGCACACAGTTTTGCCACCATTTGCGTGTGCGGAAAGAGTAGGTCGAGATTTATATATGCCGATCCATGCTTGCCGCTGGCATACACAAAATGTTTGTCAGTAAAAACTGCGCCAATTTTTTCTAGTTCTGCCAGAATATACATCCCATTACCCCTTTCGGTAGGTGTTAATTTCGTCTCGGAGCGATTCGGCGCGTTTCCGTGCCGCCTCAGCGAAATCCGTACCACTTGAGGCAAAAATAATATCGCGCGAGGAGCTTATGAGCAGACCGTCACCGCGGCTGTTTTGGGCGGCTTTCATGAGTTGTTCGACATCACCGCCTTGCGCACCCACGCCTGGCACGAGGAACCACATGTCATCACCGACGATTTGGCGGATTGCAGCAGCCTCATCGGGGTAGGTTGCGCCGACAACTAACATACAGTTACCATTGCCATTCCAGTCGGTCGCGACCATTTTGGCAACGTGCTCATAAAGCTTATGACCATCGATGTAACGGTCTTGAAACTCGCCAGCACCCGGGTTTGAGGTGCGGCATAGCACAATTGCACCCTTGTCGGCCCGCTCCAGGAACGGCTCCAGCGCCTCGCGGCCTAGGTAGGGGTGCAGGGTAATAGCATCAGCCCCCAGGTAATCGTAGGCAAACTGAACGTAACCGAGGTTGGTATTGCCTATATCGGCGCGCTTGGCATCGAGCAATATGGGCACCTCTGGGCAAACTTGACCGATGTATTCGCATATCGCTTTGAGCGTTTCAATACCCTCGGCACCAAGTGCTTCGTAAAACGCCGTGTTGGGTTTATAGGCTGCTACGATATCATGCGTGGCATCGATGATAGCTTTGTTGAACGTCAGCTGATTGACGCCAACAGGGAGTTTATCGACATCGCTATCAAGCCCTATACACAACAATGAATGGTGCGCTTCGACGATAGCCGCTACTTTTTCCGTAAACGTCACACTTGCTCCTCCCAAGATTACTACAGTAAGTCTAGCGGAAACGGACTGTTTTTTCCATGGGAATCGGCTTCGAATTTCGGCGTTAGACGATAGACATTAGACGTTAGTAGTTAGAAAATTGACGATAGAATGTTCTCGTCCTATAATCCTTTCTCGTTCCGGACGTTGGGTGCAGTACCGCTGCTCCGCAGCGGCGCCCAGCCGGTTCGAAGAGAGGCTGGGCGGGGGAGGGATGACTGATGCTTGAACGCATCGTTCAAGCGAATGAATGGAGAGGCAAGCCCCTCCTAAGATAATAGTGGGATTACGCTGCCGAGCAGCGAATTGGGATTAGGAACATGGAGCTCTCGCATTGGTTGTATAAATGAACAACGGCTGACCAAGAGGTGGAGCATCTGGCCGAGTTTTTCTGGTTCTCTTTTGCCGGCGCATGAGAGAACTCGCCTGCAAGGGCGAGACCCTGCATGGGTTGTATTGTTTTCTGGATCCCAGCCGGAGCCTGTCCTAGACCTGGGTTGTGGGGTTGGAATGGCCTTGGAGAGGGTTAGGACGACGAATAGACAATTCCAAATTCGAAACTCTACATTCAAGATTCAACTTCAAAAACTTCACATCCCACGAATATGCTATGATACGTTTGCAACTCATTAACCAGGGTGGCGTGCAATTCGCCAATCGGACGTGATAGAGCTGGAGGAAGTTCTTAAGTCGTCGACCCCGTCATACGACAGGGATGAGAGCGTGCAATTCGTTCACCGGCCGTATAGTCGGAATCCGGCTACCGCCGGATGCTGCTATAGCAGCAGAAAGGTGTATTTTCATGAAAAAACTTGCACATGCAGGTTCAATCGCTGTCGTCGTTGCAGCGTTACTTTGGAGTGCAGACGGATTACTCCGACAGCATTTATACAGTTTGCCACCATCAGTCATTGTGTTTTACGAGCACATCTTAGGTTTCATACTCCTCATACCGCTCTTAGCTACCAGCTGGAAAAAATTCCGTGAGCTAAGCCGCAAACAGTGGATCGCCATGGTAGCAGTCGCACTACTTTCAGGCGCACTTGGCACCATCCTATATACCGCTGCCCTAGGGCAAGTGCAGTACATCAATTTTTCAATCGTCGTATTGCTTCAGCAGCTTAATCCCATCTTTGCCATTGCGGCATCGGCTGCATTCCTCAAAGAAAAACTCGGTCTGCGCTTTCTCGGCCTGGCACTATGCGGCTTAGCAGGTGCCTACCTGGTGACTTTCCCAGACCTTCAGGTCAATCTCAGTACAGGCAAGGGCACACTCACAGCAGCGCTCTACGCCATAGGTGCAGCAGCTTCATGGGGAATTGGTACTGCAATATCCAAATACTCGCTCCGCGGCACCTCGTACCTGCACATCTCAGCAGCCCGTTTTGGGTTCACCGCCATCATTGCACTCTTGTTCGTATTCGGTACCGGTTCGGTGGCTGCCGTTTCAACACTGTCTCAAAGTCAGTTTTTCTACCTCCTGGCCATAACCTTTAGCACGGGGCTGGTCGCCTTACTTATTTACTACTTTGGCCTACAACGCGTTGCTGCGTCCCGTGCAGCCGTCCTTGAACTCGCGTGGCCATTAAGTGCAGTACTCATCGATTGGATATTTCTAAAAAAGGGGCTTACAGTTACGCAGGCTCTCGGCGCAATGATTCTATTTTTTATCACATATCTCGTCACGATCGATACTGCCGAAGCAAAAAACGCAGAAGCCGCAGTCAGCAAAACGATAACACACCACAAAACGGCACGCAAAACAGTTACAAGTAAAATATAGCGGCCAAACTATTCGCTTGCGACCACCCCAGGCTTTGTGCTAATTAGTGGCAACCGTATCTTAAATGTCGTACCTTCACCGGGATGAGATTTTACCGTGATAGAACCGTGCTGCATACGCACCATATTGCGAGCCAGATACAACCCAAGCCCCGAACCACTTATATGTTGGCCATTGTGATTGCTTAGTCGCGAAAATTTTTGAAACAGCAGCCCTATGTCTTGTTTGGCAATTCCTATACCCGTATCGATCACTTCGATGTAAGCCGAACGTGAAGTTTGACGTATACGCACCGTTACGCTGCCCTTGCCTGGGGTGTACTTGATAGCATTAGAAATTAAGTTATCTATCGCCATGCAAAGCTGATTGGCGTCTGCCATGACGTAAATTTTTTTCGATAGCAGCTCAAGCTTCAGTTTTTGCTGATGCTCGCGCGCTTTTTGGCGGTGACCAGGCATACAGCTTTTTGCAAGTGCGCAAAGATCAATTTTTTCACGAGTCGGCGCAAGTTTACCCGCCTCTAGCGTAGCGACACTCAGGAGGTCTTCAATAATTTCCAGCTGCCGTTCATTCGACTCGTACGCTTGCTGTACGAAATGACTCTGCTGCGAATTGAGCTGACCGCCATAGCCATCACGCAAAAGTGACAAAAATGCCCGGACTGCCGAGGCCGGAGTCCGCAGCTGGTGTGATGCAAGCGACACGAACTCTTGTTTGGCATCTTCAAGCAGACGATAATCGGTCACATCGTGCGCTGTACCGGTTAACCCCGTGATATTACCCTGTTTGTCAAGCAACGGCCGACCTTCACCGTGTATAAACTTGAGAGTACCGTCAGGCGTTAGTATGCGATGATCAGATACGAAGTTAGTTTTCTTCCTGAGTGCTCGCTCTATGGTTTTGCGCTGCATTTCGCGGTCATCCGGATGAATTAGTTTCATGTAGCCTTCGTAGGTAAGTGCGCCCTGTTGTCTTGAAATACCATAAATACGCAGGATTTCATCTGACCATTGGATAGTATCGTCGGCGATGTCCCATTCCCAACTGCCCAAACGGCCAATTTCCTGTGCACGCGCTAGCTTTGTGGCTGAGTCATCTGCTTGCTGTCGCCTCAGGATCAACAGGCTTGTCATATAATCTACCGACAAAGCGATAACAAAAAATATAGAGCTAAAGAAGGCTATCGAGTGAACGACATACGGCAAATCGGTACGCAAGTTGGGGTCATTAGCCCCTATACTATGAATTACATTTAGGTAATCTGCGAATATCATAAACACATACGCAGATCCGCAGCATAATGCGATGGCATAGGTCATTCGACGGCCAAATATTGCGGCTGCCATCAGCATAGGAACCGTATACAAAATTGGGCTGCGGCTTTCTATACCGCCATTTATAAATACAAATACCGTCACGAGTACAATGTCGGATGCTATCCAAATGGCAGCCAGCGATTTTTGGTAGTGTGGAACAGTCCGCCGAACGCGGGACAGAGCGTAAAATGGTAAATTGCTTAATAACGCTATGATAGCGATGATGGTGTTGCGCTGCGTTTCTGGAACCCAGCCTTTAAAAACAAACAATGTAACAAGCCCTGGTACGGCCAGAGTTAAAAGCAGACACAAACGAACAATAACGTACCAGCGTACGCTCTTATAAATTTCCTGAGCCTGGTCTTGCTGCGGCTGGCTCATAGCTACTAGTATAGGGTATATCTTCTCTGCAAACTGTGAAGTGCCCAACGTAGCTTTACAAAAAGTGAAGTAATTTCATCATTATTTATCTATAGCCACCCCAGAAAACTGTTCAGATATTAACTTTAGGTATTACATTTGCCAGGATGCAATAATAGTCCGAGCCCGAGTGGCTGCTAAGCCGCTATAGTGAGTTTCTGGGGCTTCAATGAGCTGCTTTTCGTTTGGAGTAAACTTTCCCCAATACTCGGCAATGGTTTCCGCCTGGGATGCCACCTGGAACAGAGATGTGTTTTGTTCCATTGCTTGGTGGGCTAGAGCTTTTGACACTTCGTGGGCAGTAGTATGGCCATACTTTTCTAGCAGCAAGTACAGCGGTTCCGCAGCAATCGCGCCGCGGGTCATATGGAGATTGCGCTCCATGGCTTCGGTATCGACTTCTATCTTGCTCATAACCGTGTGCAGGCGCTGCGCCATAGCGGCCACCGACGCAAGAGGTATGGTGTAGAACCGACCGGCAGACGAATCGGTCAGGTCACGCTGGTGTTCGCTCGATATGTTCAGGTTGGCATTTACCGTCTGGGCAGTGACTTGCTTCCACATGCCAATGATATTTTCAAAATTCCACGGGTTGCGCTTGTGTGCCATCGTGCTGCTGCCGGTCTGTCCAGGCTCGAAACGCTCGCGGACTTCGCCGATCTCGGTGCGCTGGAGGTTACGCATATCGTGCGACAAGTTGGCCATTACGCCAGCGGTTATCGCCAGCTCATCGAGCAGCCGTATGTAGCCCTCGCTCGGCACGATTTGCGTGGCGGCAGGTGCTGGTTCTAGGCCAACATAGCCCAGCACGGTTTTTTCAAAGGCCAGCGGGTCGTCGACAAACACCGAAATGGCATTGTACGTACCGACCGCACCAGAGAACTTACCCTTTAGCGACCCGGCAAGCTCGTCGAGTGCCTGCATGCTTTCACCCAGACGCTGTACGTAGGTTGCCAGCATATAGCCGAAGGTAATGGGAACGGCGTGTTGGCCATGCGTGCGACCAATCTGCACTGTATCAGCATAGCGATCGGCCAGCTCAAGTAGCGTTGCCTGCAGTGTCTGTAAACGGGGCAGTAGCAGTTCACGCGTTGCACGGCGGAGTTGCAAACTCATGGCCGACGCCACTATGTCATACGAGGTTGCGCCAAAGTGGACATAGGGCTGCGCTGTTTCGGGCAGCTGTTTTTTGATGGTGTTTACGATGGCTTTTACATCGTGCCGGGTGGTTTTTTCTTCTTCGGCCACATCTTCGACTCGTATGGCGCGGCTAGCTGCATCGATAGCTTGCGCAACTTCCTGGCTGCAAATCCCAAACTCGGCCAAGCCATTGGCTAGCGCCGCTTCTATATGCGATTGGGTCAAAATGCGAGCCCGTTCGCTGAGGTACTTGGCAATTTCTGGGTCGTAATAGCGGCTATCAAGCGGGTCGATTGAGTTGAACCGGCTTTCATCGGCTGGCTCAGAGAGGTCGAGTGGCTGCAGGCTCATAGCGCT
>JAEUQV010000020.1 GCA_016789655.1 Candidatus Saccharimonadota bacterium | reverse complement strand
CTGGCTTGGCCACCTTTGATCTTCATTTTTAAGTTTGCTTTTACGGCTTTTGCCATAAGGTGTATCCTTTCTCGAACGTTCAAAGGCTTACTTGATTTTATAAATAAACAAGCCTCTTACTGGCTCTCCTACATTATGTAGTGCGTAACAGAGGTAATTATAACAAAACAACGATCAGTAATCAACGCTAAAGCCCTACGGCTCTATGGTTAATGTTTGTTGCGAATTATTGGGTCGTAGGACAGTGATACAATGTGCTGTAAGCTGCGGTTTGCTGGTCGGCAGGTATTAGTCTGGCTTCATTATAATGATATGTGAGTACACTTGTTGGAGGCTGTGGGCTCATGTTCGCTATCTGCGATGGAGATGCGTGAACTTCAATAGTAACGGGCTTTGTGCCTGCTGGAACAAACATTGGACCACTATCTGCACTAAAGGGAGTGTTGGCCAAGCAGGCTTCCCTACATCCGTAGTGAAGTGTGTAGATGGCTTTTGCATCCCGATATGGCAGTTGAGGCCATTGCGTCACAACTACAGCTTGTCCGGCTATAATTCCGAGAGTTGCACATACTTTTCATTTTCCTGAAGGTGTTTTTAACGTTGCTAAAGTCTCGAAAAGCGCAACGCCGGCGAGGTGCACTTTCCCGCGTATACCGCAAGGGCGGCCAGGGTTTTCACGGACACTATCTAGAGTACCGTCACCACTAATAATCCTTCGCACCGCACAACCGTCTACCGTACAAGTAGTGCTAGGATTAGATACAGTTGCAGCGGCACTTAACGAATCTCTCGGCTGCCTTAGGATACATTCGGTAGCAGAGATCATACGCGTTTGACTTGGAGGCTGTCGAGTTCGACGGGGGTTTCGCGGCCAAACATGTTGACGAGAACCTTGAGCTTACCCTTTTGGGGGTCGATTTCAGATATGGAGCCATCAAAGCCCTTGAATGGGCCGTCAACGATGCTTACGACCTCACCGAGTGAGTAATCGATCTTGTGTTTCGGCTGCTCGAGGCCCATGCGCTTCTGGATTTTCTCGATTTCGTCTTGATCGAGTGGGGTAGGTTCTGTACCGCTGCCGACGAAGCCAGTTACCGAAGGGGTGTTGCGTACGATATACCAGGCATCTTCGCTCAGCTTCATCTGTACCAGTACATAACCCTGGAAAATCCTTTTTTCGACGATCTTGCGCTTGCCGTTCTTGATCTCTATCTGCTTCTCTTTCGGTACGAGAGCTTGGAAAATTTTATCTTTCATATCGAGAGAATCAGCGCGCTGGCGGATGCTCTCTGCAACCTTTTCTTCATAGCCGCTGTATGTGTGAATGGCGTACCATTGCTTGCTTGTATCGTATCTTTTTACTGTAGACATGTGATGCTCCTTATTTCAACAGAATTTGCCTGAATGCTTTATCAAGTCCGAAATCTATGCCAGCAATGAGTAAACCGAAGACTATAGAAAATATGATAACTGCCGTAGTAAGACGCCGCCCCTCACGAAACGTTGGCCAGGTAACGCCACGAAGTTCGCGCCAGCTGTCTCTCATATAGCTTAGACCGAGAATGCGGCCGATAAACCGTACGGCTCGCAAGCGGAAAAACCACCGAAGACCATGGCCAATTTGCTTGAGTGGAAAATGATGTGAAAGCCATACCAAACCACGCCAGATGGTTTTGAGCGGCCACTTAAAACCGGTCCAAAATGCCTGCCACAGTGTCTGCTCGGCTAGCTTTGGTTGCTTTGTTGTACGCTTTGCCACCTTGTACTCACTTTCGGCGCTACAAATGCGCTCATTTATATATAAAAAGCCTACGATAGTCGTAGGCCACTGCTGTCAAGCATACACTATTGTGACCCTACTGGCAATACCGTTGATTCTGCATTCACGAGCAGACTTCAATAGTTAGCCTCGGCTCGACATAACTGTCGGCCTGAAAAGTGGAGAGCTCGCCTTCCCCACTCTTGTCTGGAGTAAATCCAGTCAAAAGAGTCCCCCTCCCCTAAAGGCTGCGCTGACGCTTGCCGGCACCTTCGGTGCAATTATATAGAGTCATGAGAGGTGCATACGTCGAGCTGGGGTTAGTAAGGTGGATTCCGTTAGTAAATGTATGAAGCTTGCCGGCTTTGGCGGTGGCCAGAGACGGCATATCTGATATTTGCTATAGTATAGGTATGTATATCTGGCTTAGCCTATGGGCGGCTGTGGTTGGATGTGAGATTCTGTTATACTCTCTCATCACTAATCCACTGTCTCGAAACCGTGTGTATAGATGGGGAGCTGCGCTTGTGGTCGGTGCCGCCATGGTAATTGCTGACATATATTTACTCATGGATATTTGGCAGTATTGGATACTGCCTGTTCTTGTAACGCCATATCGGCTTATAAACTTAGCGCGGTATGTGCGTTTTCGTCTACTACCTCGTCGGCTGCAAGGCATAAGTCTGCGTGCTCAGGTTTGGCTGGTTGCGGCGCAACTTGTATTGGCTTCTGTTGGGCTGCTGGCAGCAAAGCTGACACTTATGCAGATTGTGGGCATTATAGCTGGGCTGCAATTGGCAGGAGTACTCACGTTATTGCGAGTAAGCTTACAAACGTGGGAACATGCAAAGCCGCAAGATAATACAAAACATTTTACTGATAAGGAGCTGCCATCACTTAGCGTTCTTATCCCCGCACGTGACGAGACTGAAGCGCTGCAAACTTGTTTGCAGAGTCTTATAGCCAATGATTACCCAAAACTAGAAATCATTGTACTTGACGACTGCTCAATAAATAGACGTACGCCTGAAATAATACGAAGCTTCGCACACGATGGGGTTCGATTTGTATCTGGACAGGTGCCTCCAGAAGATTGGGTAGCCAAAAATTATGCGTATGAGCAATTACGACAAGAGGCTTGTGGCGAGCTACTGTTGTTTTGTGGAGTAGATACAACATTTGAGCCCCGAACCTTACGCGCTCTCGTAGAGACGATGCTTATACGAGATAAGGAAATGTTGAGCGTGCTTCCGACAAGACCACAAACCGTCGACAAAACAGCCTCATTCTTGCAGTCAATGCGGTATTATTGGGAGCTGTGCTTACCACGCCGTTTGTTTAAGCGTCCGCCCGTCTTGAGCACTTGCTGGCTTATACGTGCTGCGACGCTAGAGGCTTACGGTGGTCTAAGTGGTATGTCACAAAGTGTCTCCCCAGAAGCGAACTTTGCCAAACGAGCCGTGATAGAAGATCGATACACCTTTGTTCGCAGCAGCGGTGATGTACAAGTACATAGCTTTAAAACCATGGACGAGCAATATGAGACAACGGTACGGCTACGTTATCCGCAATTACACCGAAGATTGGAGCTAGTAGTGTTTGCTGTTGGGTTAGAGCTTTTCTTTTTCCTCGGGCCGTTTATTGGGTTGCCATTAAGCTTCTTGCTCCCTCATGCCTCCGGCTTTTTTGCTATCTGGGTCGCTTGTGTGTGTATAGTTGAGACCATGTATTATCTCATTGCCGTGCAAACAAAGTTGAATAAAGCGTGGTTTGCATTCCTGACCGCCCCAGTTGGATTTGTTTCGGATATAGTCATGCTGCATGTATCAGTACTGCGCTATGAGTTTGGCGAGGTCAATTGGAAAGGCAGGAACATATGCATACCTGTTATGCGAGTAGAACCGCACTTACCCAAGCTACCACCGGTTTCAGATATTCAATGCTAAGGCAGTTCTAGTATCCCTCCTTGCCAACCATGTCGGATTTTCATATTAGGCCCCTTCTAACTCACCCTAAAACGTTTCTTAGGCGGGGAGAGATACCTACATCACTTGAAAATGTCACAAGATCTATATTTATCCCGATCTCATCATAAGCACCCCAGATTGTAGTCTGTGCACCGAAGTCGCTAAGCAAGCGAAAGCACAGCCTTTTGGAGCGGGGCGGGCGGGCTTGTCCCTGAAGGGCTCGACATTTATGCCGAGCTCGGGTCAGTTACTGTAAATCGGGTACGAAAATAGAAAATACAGAGCCGTGGTTTAACTCGCTTTCTAGTGTAATTTCTGCATGAATAAGTCGCGCTAGCTTCATAGTAACGTACAGACCGAGCCCTGTGCCGTTCGTAGCACGGGTGCGAAAATCTTCAGAACGGAAAAACTTGTCAAACACACGTTCTTGATCTGCCTTACTTATACCGATGCCTGTGTCTGAGACAGTGAACATTACTCCCCCTTTTGTTGGTTTGGCGCCGACAGTAATAGAGCCTTTCTCAGTGTATTTTATTGCATTGGTAATGAAATTTTGCAATATTTCACGCACGTAGAGCTCACTAGTTGAGAGTGATTCTAAATGTGGGCTCAGGTCGGCTTTTAGTTTAAGGCTTTTAGCCGAAGCTTCATTCTTGTAACTTTCAGCCAGGTCTCGCACAAGATTATGTACGTTTACGGCGCTCAGCTCGAGAGTTAATTTACCTCTGTCGGCACGACTGAGCGTCGATAAATCGTTAACCATGCCAGCAAGGAATACTATTTGATCGTGAGCCAGTTTGAGCGCTTCAACTACAGTAGGGTTTGCCATGCCTGCTTTATCGATGATGAATTGCACGTTGCTTACATTCCCCTCGGCAATCGCTATTGGTGTTCGTAGCTCATGGCTCACTACAGATATGAACTCATTGCGCTCTTCTTCTAGTGATTTTTCGTGTGTAATATCGCGGAGCAGGAGTACAAAGCCTTTGTCGCCTTCTTCGCCGTATCCTAGTTTCACAGGAGCGATCGAAAGGTACAGGTTTATGCGGCTGCCGTCTCCGTAGGATAAGGAATAGTCACGGCTACTTGTTGCGCGCTCAGTTTCACGCACTAGCTGACTTATGTCAACAGGTTGGCCATTCTTATCGACGAGATTTAACACTTGGTGCAAGCGACGGCCCTTCACGGTTCCGTTCGTATCGAGAATATTTAGAGCTGCACCATTATATATCACTACTTTTGTAGCGTCATCTACCGCAAGTACGCCATCTGCCATACTGCCTATGAGACTTTGCAGCCGTTCATGCTCTAGTGCGGCGTCTGTAGGCAATTTCGGCGTATGTTTTGGGGGCATAATCTTAGTATGCCATATCATCATCCAAAGCAGTAGCGCTTTTGGTTGGTTGCAGCGCTGGCTGTATATACCGAACCCGCTTTGCTATCATTCGCGCATCGGGCATCATACTCTCAACCTCTTGCCAAAATACTGGGCCATGGTGCATATGTTTCGTATGAGCAAGCTCATGGCAAATAACATAATCTATTTGCTCCCAGCTAAGCTGCATGAGAAAGATATTTAAAACGATATGTTGTTTACTGTCACAACTTCCCCACCTTCGCTTGAGGTTTCGAACCGAAACGTCTTTGTATGTGTACATATATTGAGCGGCAAGTTTAGCAAGGCGTTGGGGCAGTAGCACTGAGGCTTCCTTGCGAAGTGCCCGCAGGGCTGCTTGCTCTGCACGAGCTTGCACTTCGCTATTCTCGTACGTTTCAGAAGGATGATACGGAACGATGAGTTTCGTTGGAGTAACTTTGGCACGTAAATCTGTAGCTTGCGGTACCTTTTCAAACTGCAGGGTATGCAGCTTACCGATTTTGTCGCCCTGCGTGAGCAAAGACACGGCTTGAGTTTGTAGTTGAGATGAAATCCAGGAGCTATGTTGCCTAGCGAACCTTACGGCTGCAGTGTAAGTAACCCAGTGCGGCAATGATACTCTTACACCTTTTGAGGTGACGCTTAAGCGAATTGAGCGGCTGCGTGACGATTTTATAAACTGTACAGGACCTACATCGGGAATGTCGATGATTTTAACTGCCATTGTAGGGTAACTAACCTACTGAATATTTATATTGCGCCTGGTCATATCGACTCGGCCAGCTGAGGGGTTTGGTACGATATTTATGAGGCCAGGCTTGCTTAGCTGGTGTGCTGTTGACTCTAGGTCTATAAGCCTTTTTTCGGCTAGATAGCGAATGACAGCATTCTTCTGTGTATTGAACACATGTTTGCCGCTCAATACAAGGTAGTTCTCAGTTAGGTCGGGGTTTTGCATACCACCTAGAAGCTCACGAAATACCGCAGGCTCCATATCTTGAGCATAGTGATCGTCTTGCGTGCGGCGGTCACGCCGACTGGCTCGGCGGAACGCAGAATCTGGGTCAATTTGTAGCCAGAGCAATATAGGGTGAGAACCAGATTTGATCGCTAGATTGCGAAGCGCCCTGCGCTGCGTCAAGCGCATAGCATTAGTATCGAAAACTACGCTTATGCCTGCTTGGAGAAATTCGCCTGTCATATACGCCATAAGGCTGGCAACGATGTGGTTTTCTTCTTTGCTGTAGGTTGGCTTTTCGAAAAGCTCATGCCTGATACGATCGCCTTGGACGTGTGCTGCAGAAATATTGTCACAGAGTTGCCGTGCAAAAAAAGTTTTTCCAGAACCAGGCATGCCGTAGAGCATGATCAAGAGCGGCTTAGTAGGCTGTAGTTTCCCCATGATTCCCTATAGTATATCAAAAACTTTCGAACAGTATAAAACAATCTATTTTATAGATGATGTAATCTGGTGGGTGATGAGGGACTCGAACCCCCGACCCTCTCGGTGTAAACGAGATGCTCTAGCCAACTGAGCTAATCACCCATAACTGAAGAGGGGCTCGCCCCATCTGCTTCGCTGATTGAAATCAATTCAATCTGCTCGCACTCCTCCTAAAGCTCGCCTATCGGCTCTTAGACGTCTTTTAGGTTGAGCTACTCTACTTACTAAATCTGTCGGAAAAGCTGAAATATATTCAACTTATCCAGCCATATGATTTATGCATCATGTGACGAATAGCCACTTGCTGGGCAGAGTAGCCAGACAAAATGTGAACCATTTAGCCTGCGCGATGAGAAACCCTGTAAGGGTGTCTCATACCCTTGGTGCGGACGAGAGGACTTGAACCTCCACCCCTTGCAGGACTACCACCTCAAAGTAGCGCGTCTACCAATTCCGCCACGTCCGCACAGATTGTAAAGTGCATTTGTAGTTTAAAGTCATACGGGACTTTTTCGCTACGGGCGCGTCTACGATTTTCATCTTGCGGTGCTTCGCACCGACCCGCCATGTCCGCACAGATTGTAAAGTGCATTTGTAGTCAGTGATTGCATGAGCACTAAACGTAGCATATGTAATCAATGACGAAACTAATGGTATCTGTTTTCGGGCAAAAACTCAAGTATTTGTATAAAATGTTAGCTTCTGGGCATATGCCTATACAAATGATCGAGGGAATATGTGTTTCGCAACAGAGGTTTTACGCTATCAACTGTTATTCCTATTTTTACGCCTGGGTTAAGTATGCCATGTGGATCAAAGATCTTTTTTACTTGCTCCAATACACCGTAAACGCTGTCTCCGTATAGTCTGGATAAATAGGGGCCACGTAAGCGACCGTCGTTGTATTGGCCAGTCGTAGAACCCCCGAGACTTATGACGAGATCGTAGAAATCATCCATAAGTCTGAAGGCTTTTTGTCTATCTCCCAGCTGCGAAATGTCTAAGTATGGCTGAACATGCAGGTTACCATCGCCAGCATGCCCCCATATAGCAACATCCAATTTATTAGCGGTGAATAGCGTATATATCCCTCCGATGAATTCATCGAGCTTCTCTAGGGGCACTACACCGTCATCTATGATGGGGATTGCTTTCGTTTGGTTTTCGCTGTGTGCAATGAGTGCTGCGGAGGCATGGCGAATTTTCCACAACGCAGCTTGCTCAGCTGGTGTCGACTCTTCTTTGTAGCTAGTGGCGTGCTTTTCAAGTATGCGATGGATCTGCTTTATGGTTTTTTTACGCTTACGGTCCGCAGTATTATCGAGCTCTACGACAAGAGCCGCCGAGGGAATAGGGTGTGGCAACACCTGCTTAAGTTGATTTGGGTTAAGCTGATTGACAATATCTAGCAAGTAACCATCAACAAATTCAATGGCACTTGGTGTTTGTGATAGTGCGCGAAGCTCTTGTACCGCGCTACAAGCCGCTGCAATACTGTCAAAAAATGCTGCGAATAGCACTGTTTCGGGATTGTATGCCTCTGTTTCGCAGGTAATCTCACTAATAATTCCAAGTGTTCCTTGGGCGCCGACAAATAAAGGCGTAAGATCAAAGGTTCCGTCCCTACGTTTGACGTCTGCTAAGTTATATCCGGCGGCATTTTTCGCAATGTTTTTTATGCTGTTGTCTATGCTGTTACGATTTTCCTCGATCAACTTATCGAGTGAACGGTATACTTCGCCTTCAAATGTTGTAAGACCCATCTTTTTGCCTAGCTCGCGCTTAGTTAGCCGACGCGTTTCTATTACTTCACCATTAGCAAGCACTACTCGTAGACCTTTTACGTAATCTTTTGTCACGCCATATTTAACAGACTTTTCTCCGCTTGCATTATTAGCAACAGCCCCTCCGATACTACTGAACTCTATACTTGCTGGGTAAGGCGGCAAAAATCGCTCGTGTGTTTGCAATGTTTGTTGTAGACGGCCGTAATTCAGACCAGGTTCGACGACGACTACGCCTGTTTTTTGATCAAGCTCAACGATTCGATTCATGTGTGCAGGAAAAACAAGCATTATGCCATTTCCAATAGCTGCGCCACTCATGTCAGTCCCCCAACCACGAGCAGTGATGGGTATAACCCTGCCTCTTTCAGCCAATTGCCAAGCGAAGCGCGTGGTTTTGCGTACGTCATTCTCATTACGAGGGTAAACCACGATACTCGGCGGAAGGCTAAAAATACTATTGTCAGTAGAAAAATACCGACGAGCATCAATGCTAGTCGTTACTTCACCCAGTAAATGTTCCTGTAGATAATGTGCTACTTTGCTCATATGGTAGTTTGTTCTCCGACTCTGCCTAGCATGATAGCATAAACACTTTCAATGTGCGAACCAAAGCATAGCATCATTGCATTAGTCGTAAGCATCTAATATTAACGGGTTTGAATTTAAGTGATCGGAACGCTTGGTTAACCTAATAAACATCAGGCTGATGTAATAAAAAACTGGGCTGATATGCACAGATGAAAAGTTCACTCGAAAGCATATCGAAAGGTATTGGCTGAATGATATTGGTCATAATCGGCACCATTACAGGGGGCATTATTACGAAGAAAATGATCACATCCACATCGGAAGGAATTGCATAAACAATAATTCCAGAAAGGAACACAACAAGACAAAGGTATATTGGTTTGATAGTCTCACTCACAAATCACAGAATCAACGTAGTTCGCAAAGCACGCCGTAAAACAAATAATCCCTCAAAAAAATCGTGGAACTTTCTATATCTGCTACCTATATGGTGTCTTTCTACAACGAGGCTAGAACCTATTTTGAGGAAAAGTGCTAAATTGCACAAGCCCCGCCGCCTAGCACGGCAAAGCCGCGTTGCGCCCCGCCAGAAAAACCCTTTGCATATTTTTGTAATTTCCTCCGCCGAG
>JAEUQV010000093.1 GCA_016789655.1 Candidatus Saccharimonadota bacterium | reverse complement strand
GGTGGGATAATCAAGCAGCCCAGTTGCGTACAACGCTTTTTCAAAGACAGAATCGGACCGCTGAGGTCTTATTGGAGATCGCTAGGTATTCAAAGGCTTGTCTTTCAAGTAGGGGTAGTAGCGGCTTTCGGCTTGTCCACTATTCTTGCCATGCAAGGCGTGGCATACGCACACAGTGACGTCACAATCCAACCCGTCACGCATTATTCGCACAACAAACCTTTACGTATTAGTTTTAATCGTCCAGTTCGGCCTTCGCTAACCTATGTTTGGCAAGAATCACTTCAGGGCTCGTGGCAGCAAGAACGTTCTCTGATTGGTGTACGTGCAGTCGTATTTACACCAGCAAAGCCGCTTAACCCAGGTTCTGTGTTCCATCTAAAACTGCAAAATATTCAGCCCACAGCCGATATTATGAGCAAAACACCATCTGAGCAACTTGTACCGATTGTGGTTGAGCGCGCTGCGCGAATCATTTCGCAAACACCAACTGCGGGTGCTCAAAATATAAGAGTAAATACAGACGTCTCTGTAGAACTGAGTGCGGTAAATAAGGGGTTACGAGCGCTACAACTAGTGGGTGACATTCCAGTTGTTTCGCAAAAACCATCTAGTAAAGACGACATTGTTTTCAGATGGAAACTCGCTAGCGAGTTGGTTCAGGGCAAGGTATATCACAGCGAGGTGCGAGACTTGCAGCAGCCCCCAGAGAAGCAGGTTGTCGCCGTATTGACGTTTAGTACCGTTTCAGAACCAGGGGTTACAACGAGTGTTTCGGGCTATATTCGGCCAAACCAGACTATTCTGCTTGATTTTGACCAAGATATGACAAAAGAAAACAATGTCGTTGTTTTTGATATGCCTGGAAAAGGAGTCTGGGAAAATGCGCGACGATTTAGCTTTACAACGGGTCTCGTTGTCCCCGGCACATCCTATAGCTATAAGGTTGTCAAAGGAGCGGCGTCTGTCGCTGGGGGTAAGGTTATGTCGGATAAACTTTTTACGGCGCAGACTCCCGGCCCAGTTAAGGTCATAGCTGCTCAGCCCAGTGGTAATCGGGTTGCACTGGGTAGCCCTGTGAAACTGACATTCGATCAGCCTGTCGAACACGAAAGCGCCCAAAGTGCGTTTGGAATATCACCGCAGGTAGGGGGCTCGTTTAGTTGGTCAGGTAACACCATGACATTTACGCCCAATGGCTATGGGTATCAGACAACCTATTCCTACGGTGTTGCGCCAGGGATAAAGCCAGTATTTGGACTAATCGGGACAGGGTATAGCAGCCAATTCACTACTGTCTATGAGGTACGAAAACTTGGCGTACCGTATTTTCGTCAAGCGCATGCTCTGAGCTGTGAAGCTGCCTCGCTTCGGATGGCTTTGGCGTATTACGGGGTAAGTACTAACGATGACGAAATACTCGGGCGAATTGGGTATAATCCACAACCGCGGGATCTGGCGACAAACACTTGGCAAGACCCGAACGTCGAATTTGTAGGTGACGTCAATGGAAAACTAAATGTTACTGGCTGGGGCGTGTATGCTGGTCCGGTTGCCCGGGTGGCTCGCTCGTTTGGCCGAAGCGCAGATGTTATATATAGCCCATCGAGCGCAAGTGTTGCCTCGGCTATACATGCTGGTCGACCGGTCGTTATGTGGGGGGTCATGGGGCTTACCGCAGTAGATGATAGCTGGAATACGGCAAGCAGTGGTGTTGTGCATGCTGCAAAAAACCAGCACGTTCGTCTTGTCTACGGCGTGGAAGGTTCTGCCGAAAACCCCATCGGCTTTTTCCTCCATGATCCCATACGCGGCAGCGTGTATCTCTCGACTGGCGCACTTCAGGCCAGTATGAATGGCGGTGGTCGCCAGGTAATGGTCGTGTATTAACGGAGTGTTTTATAGAGCTTGAATAGCCTATATCTCCAGGGTTTATATACAAGGTCTATTGGGTTATTGTGTTCGGTGCGGTAGCCGCCGAAGCGTTTTTTGAAGCTGGTTACGCCAGATAGATGCTGACCTTTGACTTCGTCAATTATCCCACCGAAATTGAAGAGGGTAGCACTTCGTTTTTTGGCTTCCTGTATTGCGATCCAAATAACACTGTACGCAGGAGCGATTTTACGAAAATCGTTGCTCGACCCGGCAAATACGTAGTGGACTTGCTTGTCATAGAGTACAAATAACCCAGCCGCCGCAGGTTTACCTTCAATATATACAATTGCGACGAAGCCTTCTTTGCCGTCGAGCGTCCGTAGATAGGAATCGTAGTAAGATTTGTCGAATATACCGAAGCTGTCACGATGGCCTGTAGTTTGCATGAGTTTATAAAACGTATCAAGCGGTGCCTCACTAGGCGAATATAGTCGGATATCCGCACCTGCGCGTTCAGCAAGCCGCACATTGTACCGAGCGTGCTTGTGGAAGCCCATCCAGAGGGCATCTTCATCCATCGTGATATCCAGTACCCATTCCGCGCGTGGTTGCAGACTTGCAGTGCGTGCAATTTTATCTGGGATGGGGTGTATAACAGGGACGGTATGCATCCCATCGGCGTCGATTCGCATGAAGCTGCACCCGTGGTCATGCGCGATAGGTGTAAAAAATGTACGAAGTTCGGCTACGAGTTTCTCGTCCCATACCGTGCTCATGGGGCCGTACGGGCTGTACAAAAAATTCAAGCCACCGCTAGCTGAGTAGACAACTGCTAAGCCACAGCCAACAAGCTCTGTGTCGCGTTCTATCATAAAGAAGATAACGCTTTTGCCGTTGGCAGTCTGGATCGCACCATAGAGTGGGGCCTGCAAAAATGGTATAGGTTCCTCCAGCTTTTTGGCGACGTTTTGGCATGCTGTAGTGTAGGCACGGTGATTGCACGAGGTGATAGTGTAGCGTGACATGTGACTATTGTAGCAAGTTACGAAGAATTAGCATCCTGCATACTGGCTGTTGCGCAACCATACTTATATTTGCTGCAATATTGTGCTGAGAAGTGCTTATTATTGTCTTGGTTAGGAAGAGGGGCATCCTGTATACTAGTAAGCACATGCAGAAAGCAAAGAGTTTTGTAAAAACACTGTTTCGTATTATTACGTTCAAGCGGATTGCATTAGCGTGGGTCGGTTTGGCGCTTTTTTCGGCGGGGGTGTTGGTTGGGCAAGGTAAGTTAATAGTTTCAAGTAGCCACAATACTTCAAACAGCAAACTTCCAGCAAAACTAAATTACAGCCAGCTAGATGCTGTGTACCAAGCACTTAAAGACAATTACGACGGCACACTTACCGAGCAACAGGTGTTAAATGGCTTGAAGCACGGGTTGGCTCAAAGTACCAAAGACCCCTACACGGAATTTTTTACTGCTGATGAATCTAAACAATTCAGCAATGACCTTCAAGGGACTATAAGCGGTATTGGCGCAAAGCTTGATCTCGACGGAGATGGCTACGTGACAGTCGTAGCACCTATCTCCGGATCGCCCGCAGATCAGGCAGGGTTGAAAGCAAAAGATATCATTACCCAGATTGACAGTAAGTCTACGAGTGGCATGACCACCAATGAAGCCGTGCTTAAAATACGCGGCAAAAAGGGCACCAAAGTTACCCTAACAGTAGTGCGTGATAAAAAGCAGCAGCTTGAATTTACCATAACCAGAGATGATATACATGTGCCTTCCGTAGAATCAAAAATACTAGATGGAAATGTGGGCTATATGCAAGTAAGCCAGTTCAGTGACGATACCGACGAGCTAGCGCGTGAAGCGGTACAAAAATTCAAAGATGCTGGTGTAAAGAAGGTGGTGCTAGATTTGCGGGACAACCCAGGAGGTGAAGTGACTTCGGCAGTGGGCCTTTGTAGCTTATGGCTCGATGGTAATCAAGTAGTAGTGCAACAAAAAAGCTCAGGTGGAATGGTAGACATAACCAAAGCAACCGGTTCAGACCCCATGTTGCGATCCATGCAAACGGTGGTACTTATCAATAACGGCTCAGCTTCGGCCTCCGAAATCACAGCACTGGCGCTACGTGATCAAGTGAACGCCCGGCTAATCGGCGAAAAGAGCTACGGCAAGGGTGTCGTACAGCAGTTGCTGCCATTCAGCGATGGTAGTTCGTTGAAGGTGACCGTAGCAAAGTGGTACTCACCTAAGGGTGCCAACATCAATAATAAAGGCATTACGCCCGATCAGACCGTGACGCCATCTGACGAAGATTTCAAAAACAAAAACGACGTTCAGCTGCAGGCTGCTCAGGCTTGGCTGGCTAGCAAGTAAAATCCAATCTCCATTTTCCAAATAAATTTCAACTGCCAATATTCAAATTACACATTGTACGGTATGTAAAATGCTCATTGATATCTGGAACTTACAATTGCAGATTCGGAACCCGAGGTATTGCCTAGCAGTTGCGTCCAGCTGGCTTTCAGCGTATCATAAATGAGATTAAGAGGGAGAGGTATAACTCGTGACTGAGAAGCAAACTAAGTTTGTATTTGTAACAGGTGGTGTGCTTTCGGGGCTAGGCAAAGGTATTACCGCAGCATCTATTGGCAAGCTACTAAAAGCTCGAGGCTTGTCGGTCAATCTCCAAAAATGTGATCCGTACCTCAATGTCGATGCCGGTCTTTTAAACCCTCGCGAGCACGGCGAATGTTTTGTGACGAAAGATGGCGCCGAGACCGACCTAGATCTTGGGCATTACGAACGCTTCCTCGACCAAGAGCTCACCCGTGAAAGCTCACTTATGAGCGGCCGAGTGTTGCTTGGAGTGATTGAAGCTGAGCGCAATGGCCAGTACGGCGGCAATACGGTGCAGATTATCCCTCATGTAACCCGCGCAATCCAGGACCATATACTTAAAGCCTCAGAGGGATTCGACGTGCACATTGTCGAGATCGGCGGTACGGTTGGTGACTACGAAAGCCTTTCCTTTGTAGAGGCTATACGTGAGCTTGGCATGCGGGTTGGTCAAAATAACTGTCTGTTTGTGCATGTGGTGTACATGCCATATCTTGGCGCCAGCCATGAGTTTAAGAGCAAGCCAGCGCAAAATTCAGTGCGTGACCTACGTGGCCTTGGTATTGCACCGAATATTTTGGTGTGTCGCAGCGAAGAAAAAGCTCCCGAAGGCATTAAGGACAAATTAAGCCTCTTCACAGGTGTTAGTCCACAGGCTATTGCGTTGTTGCCAAATGCAGAGAGTATCTATCAAGTACCTCTGACTCTCGAAGATACGGGCATCGCAGACGTTATCTGCCAGCAACTGGCATTTGACGTAACCAAACCAGATCTTCGTGAATGGCGAGAGGTAGTAGACCGTGCGTTGGCCAAACCAAAGCAAACTGTTAAGGTCGGTGTGGTTGCCAAATATCTCGACAACGCCGATACCTATATGTCGGTGTTCGAATCTATCCGGGCTGCGGCTTGGGACAACGGCGTAGGCGTAGATATATCCTGGATAGATGCGCCGAAGCTAGAAACTGCCAGTGATGCTGAAGTTGAAGAACAGCTAAAAGCCGTAGATGGTATCGTGGTACCTGGCGGTTTCGGTACACGAGGTGTTGAGGGTAAAATACGTGCTGCTCAGTACGCACTAAAGCATAAGCTACCGTATCTTGGGTTGTGTTACGGATTGCACATGATGGTCATAGCTGCAGCACGGCTGCATGGGTACGCCGATGCCAACACCACCGAAGTAAACCCCGACACACCCACTGCGGTTATCGACACCATGGAAGGCCAAAAAGGTAAAGAAAACACTGGTGGTACGATGCGGCTTGGCAATTATGCCTGCCACTTTGAAGCCGATAGTCTCGCAGCCAAACTTTATGGCACCCAGGACATTCATGAGCGCCACCGCCACCGCTATGAGGCTATGGCTAAATATGTACCAGAGTACGAAAGTTGGGGTATCCGTGCTAGCGGCATCAACCCAGACAACGGTCTAGTAGAGGTCATAGAAGGGGTGGACCATCCGTTTTTGATGGCGAGTCAGTATCACCCAGAATTCACATCGCGCCCCAATCGACCCAACCCGATGTTCCGTGGTTTTATAGCAGCTCTAAAATAGTAACTCGCCAGAGGACAATCGTATTTGGTATATTTTGCATCTTTTGTCTCTGGTGTCCATCCATCATATTCCAAATATAGCTCTGTCCGCTTCACGCTAAAATATACAAACTTTGCTCAAATGCGGCCGTCCTGAGTAGAATGCGTTTCTAATCGTGGCATATGCGCTTGACTCAAGTGCAAGATGTGCGTACCATAAGCTACATGGATGAAGCCTTACAAAAACCAAAGAAGATCCTACTCGTAGAAGACGACAATGCGCTTGCCAACACCTATTTAGCGCGCTTGCAGGCAGAAGGTTTCGATATACGACGCGCGGCCAACGGTGAAGAGGCTTTGGCAGCCGCCAAAGAGTATAAGCCAGATCTCATAGTCCTCGATGCAATGATGCCAAAGGTCAGCGGTTTTGATGTGCTCGATATATTGCGCAACACTCCAGAAACTGCCAATGTTAAGATAATCATGCTCACGGCTCTCAGTCAAGACAGTGACAAACAGCGCGCCCAGGGCCTCGGTGTAGACGACTACATGGTAAAAAGCCAGGTAGTCATGAGCGACGTAGTCGACCGCATAAAATACCACCTCGGCGTGTAACTATATACGCCTGAACTGCACCTAAAAGAGGCCTCTGGCCTCTTTTTTACATCCACACAAAACCCCAAAATTGACTAAAAACAAAACTTATGCTAATATTATATAGGGTAAGAAATAAAATAAAGATTCAGAAAACCAATATGACAGAGCAATTCCACACAGGTCCGGCCCCCGCTAACTTGCATCAAGTAGGTTCGTTTGAGCCTGTGTTGCCGGTAAGCCAGCAGTCATATGATCAGATTAACGGAACGCTTACGGCCCTTGCTCATATTGATCATATGAGAGGTGGGCATAGTGGGGCGCTTGAGCATGTTAGTAGTAGCTATTCAGCTGCACTAAGGCGTGTGAACGAAGGAGACGAATCGTTTAAGAGCGCTTTATTAGTACACGCTGCTCATCTAATGGCGAATCCCGCAGCATTTGATCAAGGTTCACAAGTTCTAAGGGGGCTACAAAGATCAGGCATATCCCAGGAAGATGTCGAGTATTTGAGAAGTACTGCCCATAATATTCAAGAACAGCACAGAGTTGGTGCTATAAGCCATCGGCCGGGTGCTTTTGTGAATGAAATAAATAGTATTATTAGCCAGCATTCTAGAGGTGGGGAGTCGGTAAGTACCGACAGGGTGCTTGCACTACAATCAATGGCAGCTGCTGCGCTCGTCGGTCATCCTAAGTACTCGGAGCAATATCGAACCGCGATAAAGGCAACAATTCTTGAGCGCTTACGTAGTAACGATATTGGCACTGTAGAATCTGATGGCGATGGTGGCTCTGTAGCTCCCGAAACAATCGGAGCTAAAGTGCTTGAGGTGTTAGCCGAAAGCGGCAAGACTGAGGAGGGTTAAGCGCTCTCCAGCAGAATGATTACAGATTCGATAGCTACAAATAAGTCTAGGCGGCCAGGTTATGGTAACGCGAATATAATCGATGGCCGAAAATACGATTATCCTTCTAGAGGATGATCAGGATGTCTGGGTTTCTTTTAAAAATACGTCTACCAGTTTTCTTGATCGGATTAAAGCCTCTAATAGTAAGGTAAATATGATAGGCAAATTTGAAGGGGCGGGAATTAGTAAAGTCGGTATTAAGCGGGGTAATTATGGGCTTTGTCTAGTTTGTGTGCGGCAAAATTAAAGGCCAATAACTCGCTTACTAAGGCTGAATAAATGAGAGCCAAGACTTACCTAGCGGAGCTTCTCGAATAAACCAGTGCTTAAACGCAGCTAAATGTTTACTCGACGGTGACTTCGGTGCGGCGGACGGATTTGCCGCTGAAGGTGCGGACTTTACGGCTGGCCATCTTGACGATGCCATCTTTAGCAGCGTGGATGGTGAAGTTGCGGCTCATAGTGGCGCCAACGCCCGCGCGCTTGGTTGCGCCAACCTGGCGGACGATAACCTCGCCATTTTTAACTGCTTGACCGCCAAAGCGCTTAACGCCTAGACGCTGACCAACTGAATCTCGAGTATTTTTGCTGGTACCGCCAGCTTTGACGTGTGACATGGAACTGTTCTCCGATTAACGAATAAGGAGTAACGATTAAACAATTTTCGCTTCCTTAGTCTTTTGTAAAAGAGGGAGTAATGCGACACATCATCGTCTCGGGTAACGAGAAGAACTATGGCTCGCTTTAGCTCACTCAAATTCCATAAGATTATACCGCAAACTACCCCTATAAGTCAACGCCTTCAAAGGTAATGTTCACGAGCTCTATTTTTTAGTTATGACGACCAGTTCGCGGCCGACTATTTGGTCTTCGCGGTGGTAAACAAGGTCGTTGGCGGCAGTATGCTTGAATGAAATACGCTCATAGCCGAGTGCATTGAGCAGGTTGAGCACTGGTAAGTGTCGAGGTTCTCGCTGCTTGCTGATAAACCAAGCCGGCATGGCAAGGCAAAGCCGTGTTTTAGGTGCAAGCTGCCCATGTATATTTACCAAAAACTTCTTAAGTATGAGGTTGGTGTCACTGATGGTTTGCTCTAATAAGTCGTGCGGGGGCGGGGCAGTAAAGGGGCGCCCCAGGTACGTTTCGCCAGCTACATAGACTTCAGCCAGTTGCCAAGTATGTGTGGTTGCATCACCGACTTCGAGTTTTAAGTCTGGAAGTTCAAATTTTGCAGCGAGCCATTCGATGTTGTGGCGACTGTAATCAACCATGCGTGGTTCGAGGTCGGTACCGTAGGCAGTGTACCCCATAAGCAATGCTTCTTGCAGGACTACGCCTGTTCCACAAAACGGATCCAGAATGGTGAGTGGGTTTTGGGTTTCGCCATCTACCATATGCCATCTACCATCTGCCCCAATCTGGCCGACGGCCAGATTGATAATGGTCTGCGCAAGCTTAGGTGGCAACATGCCCACACGCGCATCACGCTTCGGCCTCCCACGATCTCGCAACGTATAGCTATCTATATCTTGCACGGCGACAGTACGAGCGATGATGGTCTGGCCGTCATTTGTACGAACTATGAGCAATTCAGCACCATGCTTGTCTGAAAGGTGGTTGTGATATACCTGAGCGGTGTTTAACTCGACCTCTACATTGGGCACTGTGCGTACTGAAACGCCGCGACTGCGGATGATTTTTTTAAGTGTAAGACCGAGTGCTGTCAGTTTCGCGGGGCTGGCATCGAAACCGTATGCAGATAATCCTAGATGAAACTTGCCAGAGCTCGGAACGATCAATGCGCTGGAGCGGGCAAGTTTTATCAGTTCTTTTTCGGCGCTATTCCAATCACTACGCGGAACCATAGCTAGCACTTTTGCTAACTTTGTGCTGCTGCCGAGTCGTCCGAAATCGATATCTTCTGCTACTAAGCTTAAACCGGCAACATGCGATGTCACAGCGATAAGGCTCTCAGCCCCGTACAAACTCTCCAGCTCAGCCAACCCCAATGCCGGCTGCCGCCCTAAGACACAAACAGATTGAATCGGTCGGTTCATAATAGTTGTATAATACCATGTAGTATATGACAAAGACTTCATTTATTAGACGGCGGTGGAAGGCTATTGTCAATGTGGTGACCATTACGGCACTCTGTGTGCTTGTTTTTGCTATACGGGGGCAGTTCAAAGAGACATTCGATAATTTGTTCAGAGTGAATATGTGGGCGCTGTTGCTTATGCCGATTATGCAGCTACTCAACTACGACGCTCAAGCACGTTTATACCAGAGTTTATTCGCAATACTGGGCAACAAACTTTCGTATAAAGAACTCTATAAAAGCGCACTAGCCTTGAACTATGTAAACATCTTGTTCCCAAGCGGTGGCGTGAGCGGCATATCATATTTTGGAGCACGTCTGAAAGGGGAGGCGGGTATTAGCGGGCCAAAAGCGTCAGCGGTGCAACTCTTCAAGCTTGTCATGTACTTTTTGAGTTTTGAAGCGCTGATAGTCTTCGGGGTGTTGGCGCTCGCCATACAGGGGTATATGAGCAGTATTATTTTACTGCTGGCCGGTTCTATAGCAACAGTAGTAGTAATGCTTACGGCCGCAATGGGCTTCATCATCAGCAGCAGGCAGCGCATATCGGGCTTTTTCACCTATATGACACGGTTGCTCAACACCATCATCCGTAAGATCCGACCCAAGCACCAGGAGGCGATAAGTATCGATACAGTTCGTGGCGTATTCGACGATTTACATGAAAATTACATGCTCATGAGTAGCGACTGGAGCCGGCTGCAGCGACCATTTATATGGGCTATGCTGGCGAATTTTTGGGAAATAATGACCATATATGTCGTCTATATCGCATTCGGTGAATTCGTAAACATCGGTGCAGTCATCTTAGCCTATGCGGTGGCAAACTTCGCGGGACTCATCAGCGTGTTGCCCGGTGGCGTTGGTATATATGAAGGACTTATGACCTTGACGCTTTCTGCAACGGGCGTTCCTTCGCGCTTGAGCTTGCCAGTGACTATCATGTATCGCATACTCAATACGCTCATCCAGCTGCCACCGGGCGCGTATTTTTACCATCAGCACTTAGCACAAAAACAAAAACCACAAGTGAACAATGAAAATTGAGTTATCTGGATGCATTTAGTTCAATATTTCACAGTGTACAGTTCTCTTTTCTCAATTATTAATAAACAACAATCAATGCTCAAAAAGTAATTACAGCTTATAATGGTGTTATGATCACTCCCAGCCCAACATTCAGCGTCAGTGATTTCGTGGCGGCGTTGAACCAGACGCTGGAGTTCACGTACCCGTACGTAGAGATCGAGGGCGAGTTGAGTAACTTCCGGGTGAGCAAAAACAAGTGGGTATACTTTGATCTCAAAGATGAAACCGCCAGTCTCAAGTGTTTTTCTACCGTTTATGCACTACCTGGACCACTGGAAGACGGTATGGTGGTACGTGTAGCGGGCTCGCCTAGGTTGCACCCTTTGTACAATTTCAGTTTTCAGGTACAAAGCATTTTGCCAGTAGGCGAGGGAAGTCTGCGACGGGCGGCTGATCTCTTGGCGGCAAAGCTAGAGGCAGAGGGACTGTTTGACCCTAGCCGTAAGCGGCCTTTGCCATTTCCACCGCGTCACATAGCACTTATCACGGCGGCAGATTCGGCTGCATACGCTGATTTTATAAAGATAACGGCAACTCGCTGGGGTGGTTTGGAAATAGATCTTTATAGTGTGCTCGTGCAAGGCGAGCAAGCCCCAGCTGAAATCATCGCCGCCCTAAAGACAGTGAATGAGTCGAACTCTACCCCAGAAGTGGTGGTTCTTGTACGTGGTGGCGGTAGCGCCGATGACTTGGCTGCCTGGAGCGATGAGCGTGTCGTACGTGCGGTAGCGGGCAGTCGGGTGCCTACAATGGTTGCCATTGGTCATGAGGTGGACACTTGTCTAGCTGAGCTAGCAGCCGATGTGCGAGCGAGCACCCCAAGCAATGCTGCTGAGTTATTAGTACCAGATAAGCAGCAAGAATTGCGCCATTTGCGCGCCTATGAACGTCGTCTAAATGAGCGACTAACGGCCATTGTCATGCATCGTCGGACCGGGCTCGTGACGCTAGCGGAGCGCCTAGACGAGGAGCTAATGGCTGCTCTAGAGCAGGCAAAGAAGCAATTCGGAACAGCTACTAAACTTCTGGTAGCTTATGATCCGGGACGTCCATTGCGGCAAGGCTATGCGGTTGTACGTAGTAGCGTTGGTGGCGTGGTGACAAAAGCCAAAAATATACAGCTCGATGACTTGATTGAGGTTGAGCTCATAGATGGAAAACTGGCATCCCAGGTGAAAAAGATTACTATGAACAAGAAGAACGAGGAAGGAGAGTGATGAGTAAAGAGTACAAGACATTTGATTATGCCGCTAAGACCGAAGAACTGGAAGGGGTATTGGCGCAACTGCAAAGTGAAGATATCCGGCTTGATGAAGCGTTACGACTTCACGAAGCTGGTACAAAATTACTCGCTGAAATAGGGGACTATTTGCGCTACGCAGAAAACGAGGTGAAAGAGCACCTGGCGAAGGACTAGCATGTCCAGCCTGATTGCATTTGCCGCGGGGGTGTTTAGCCTGTTTGCATTGGTACTGCTTTGGGGGGCACCCTATTTGCCTACGTTGAAGCCTCAAGTGCACGCGGCGTTAGAGCTTCTCAATCTTAAGCCTGGCCAAACGATACTTGAACTTGGTAGCGGTGACGGTAAGGTACTTTTAGCTGCGGCGCAAGCGGGCTACAACGTAGTAGGTATTGAGCTCAACCCGTTACTGGCTTTTATATCGTGGTTCCGTACTCGTAAATACCGCAAACAAGTACGTGTTATTTGTGGCAATTTCTGGACCACACCATGGCCAAAGGCAGATGGCGTGTTTGTATTTTTACTGGATCGTTTTATGCCAAAGCTCGATGAGCGGATGCTTGAGTATAAAAAACCGCTGGTCAGCGTCGCGTTCCAGGTACCGGGTAAGCGATTGTCGGAAGAGCGTGCTGGTGTCTATCGATACGATTATAGTTAGCGCTTGCCAGAATACCCATAGGTGCGTTACCATGAGCAGTATGAATCACACGGTGGATCAAAGAGGCTCAACGGCCGTTATCGTTGGTATGTCTTTGCTTGTCGTGTTGTTGCTAGCTGCCATCGGGTTCGGTGTGTGGGCGTTTATGGGGCGACAAGATTATAAAAATAATGTCGATAGTAAGATAGACGCAGCCGTAAAAGCCAACACCAAAGAAGTCCAAGCTAAAGATGCCAAAGATTACGCTGAGGCGGCCAAGCAACCGCTCAAACTTTACACTGGGCCTGAACCATACGGTAGTGTACACATAAATTACCCAAAAACATGGAGTGCCTACGTTGTTGCTACTGGGGGTGGACAGCCACTGGACGCATATTTTAACCCAGATTTCGTGCCCTCAGCTACAGATCAGAAGTCGGTATTTGCTTTGCGTGTACAAGTAGCGCAGACGACCTACAGCGCCTCCCTTTCTCAGTACCAAGGTCTACAGAAGCAGGGTAAGGTTACGGTCGCCCCATTTGCGCTACCGAAGACACCCAATACGGTTGGAGTACGCATAGATGGACAGCTTACGGCCACCAAACAGGGTAGTATGGTCATATTGCCCGTGCGTGACAAGACGCTCAAAATATGGATAGAGTCAAACCAGTTTGTGGCAGATTTTAACAATATCATCTTACCCAACGCTAGTTTCAGCCCGTAGCTAAGTTGAGCATCCTTAACCGAGTGATAAATATCAAGTAGCGAAGATGCTCTGGGTCGGCTATACTTAGCTGTGTAAAGCGTGTGGTGTGGGCACGGGAGAGGGTAACGACGTGCAACAGAGTACATGGGCGAAGGCTTTGAGCGGTCAAGAACGGCTATTTGTAAGTCTAGCCGATGGCGTGAGCCATACTATGTTGCAGCTGGCACGCTTGAGTGAACAAGCTGGCAGCACACCTCGGGGAACCCAAGCTGAACGCTGGCAGATTGTCCGTGACTTGAGCGAGGCATCTTTACAACTACTCGAAGGATACACGCTTACCATGCGTTTACAGGGAGGGGTTGCGCAGCCTGAGTTGGAGCCACTAACTGTCGGTAGTTTGCTGACCGAGACCAAGCGGTTGCTAGAACCATATGCTCGGCAGCTTTCAGTCCAGCTTGCGCTAGATGTGGCACACGGGCTGGAGCCTATTATCAGTGACCGTTCCATAGTGCAATCGGCGCTGTTAAGTCTGGGACAGGTGATGGTCACAGCACAGGCGCAATCCGATGCCGCCGAACGCACGGTCTACTTAGGTGCTCATAAGGGTCGATATGGAGTGGTTGCCGGTTGGTACTGCCAAAACTTGCCGCTTTCGGCTGATGCCCTCAGGCGAGCGCGCAAGCTACAGGGTCAAGCACAGCAGCCATATAGCCAGCTGGTCGGTGGTCCGGCGAGCGGTGTATTTATCGCCGAAAGCCTACTGCACACCGTCTCTACTAAACTTCATGTTGCTCGCTACCATAACGCGACAGGCCTAGCTGCAACCTTACCGCTGTGCAATCAGCTACAGTTGGTGTAGTAGTATGCGTGTGTTACTCGTTGAGCCAGATGTACTGCTGGGCAGGTCATATGGCGAAGCGCTTACGCAAGATAAGCACACCGTAGATCATGTACGCACCGCGCAAGACGCCGTACAAGCAGCCGATGCGCACAAACCCGATGTAGTTGTAGTGAACATAGATATGCCACGGCATAATGGAGTCGAGTTTTTGTATGAGTTTACTAGTTATAATGAGTGGCAGGGTACACCCGTACTAGTGCTGGCTTCGCAACTTAATCACGATCTGGCAGAGCGCACAGTAGTGCGCGACCAATTGGGTGTGCGAGAGGTATTGGTGCGTTCACGTACAGGGCTGCAAGATCTGTGTCGGGCGGTTCGGGCGGTGGGGCAGGCAGATGAATCAGCGTAAAACGACTGCGATTGTGTTGGCAAGGACAGTGTACGGCGAGGCAGATCGAATAGTGACGGTGCTTACGCCAGATGTGGGCAAGCTTAGTCTTATGGCCAAGGGGGTACGCCGCGTTAAGAGCAAGCTAGCTGGGGGCATAGAACTGTTTAGCGTTAGTGAGATTACCTATATACCCGGGCGGGGAAGTGTAAGCACGCTTGTATCGTCACGGCTTATAAAACATTATGGGCATATCGTGGCGGATATTGACCGCACTATGTTGGGCTACGATCTTATAAAACTGCTGCATAAATGTACCGAAGATGAACCGGAAGCAGCATATTTTGAGCTTCTCGATGCAGCGTTTTCAGCCTTGGATGACCAATCGGTATCTGTTGGTATCATCCGGTTGTGGTTTAGCGCACAGCTACTACGGCTGGCTGGGCACACGCCAAACTTGCAAACCTCTACTGTAGGAGACAAGCTCTCGGCCGACGAACGCTACGAGTTTGATTACGATGCCATGTCATTTTGTCTGCGTGAAGACGGTGTCTTTGGCGCTTCACAAATCAAGTTTCTGCGACTGATCTTTAGTCCAAACGTGCCAGCCTCGCTTGCCAGAGTTAGCGGGGTAGACGAACTTGTATCATTGCTATCACCGTTGGTGCAAACTGTACGTAGCCTTCATTTACGGGCGTAGTGAGGTGTCTAGCCGCAATGACTATTTCTTGCTGCTGTCGAAGTTTTGTACTCTCCAGACGCCATCGACACGTACAAGATTGACGGTAAAGGCATAGTTTACCTTGTCGGTACCTTGTATACTGTAGACGACTTTGCCGGTGGTAGACTTGCCCGATGCAGCTTTGACTTCCTTGCTCGTCATTTTCTCTTGGGTGTTGAGGATAGGGCCGATCTGATC
>JAEUQV010000075.1 GCA_016789655.1 Candidatus Saccharimonadota bacterium | reverse complement strand
GAGAAGAGCCATCCAGTTCAGTCTGGGAAGCTTTGCCAAGAAGCCATCGCAGAAACCTCTGGAAGACGAGCGAACGGCTCAAATCCCGCCGCAAACGAACTGAGCTAGCCTGACATACCCGACAGTACCAACGTTGTGTGCCAGCACGTGTTTTGCCACGCTTTTTAAGCTTAGTTTTACATACCGAACAATACCGAAAACCTCTCTGTTTCATAGATAAGTAATGTCCAACGACATTACTTATTGGTCAATAACAGAGGAAAACTAAGTTAAATAGCTCCACGAAAGTGCCTATAGCTCGTTTTATCGCTTGATGATGTTAAATGATTAATGCGTTCGACATCCCAACGTTCGAGGATTATTGCGCAAGGTAGCTATAACCCTATGAAAACAAAACCTGCATTTTTGGCCGCGTCCAAGCGGCCAAGACTCTGATTCCCTCCTTCTGTATATCTACGGATATGCATCATTCGGGAAACAGGGTTTTGACTCACTTGGCCATCACCCTACAATAAAGCAGGTTTTGTTTTTCGGAGGTCTATAGGTTGTTTATCATGCGCATGAAACACACAGAAAAGCTATGCTCGCGGCATCCATCAAGATGGAAAGAGCCACCATAAAAATTGAACCCGCAGCAATCGCGCTTCGCAGACTATGCTGGGAGTAGTTTATTTGCAAAGGATCTACGTGACTACACTCGTTCTGCTTGGTAGGTCTTGGCTGCAGCTTGCGCTATTGCCTCAATGTAGCCCACGACCGCCGTGTCGGTAAGTGTGCGTTCATAGTCTGCGGCTCGTAAACGAAAAGTAATTGTCTTGGTGACAGCGCCTTCGGGCTGGTAGATTGCAATCGGCGACAGATCTAGCGTCAGCACCGCTGAACGCATTGGCTCGAGCGCTGTGTTAGCCGTAGCAAACAAAGCACCATAGGAAGTTGCACCTGGCACTTTCAGTGAGATATCTTGCGACACATGCGGAAAACGCGGCAGGGGGCGATAGCCTTTGCCTGTTGTGTACAAGAAAGACGTCGGGTCAAGTTCGAACCCCGCAGCGTATTCCGGAAGCTTGAATGCCCGTCGTACGCTAGCCTTGAATTCACCGATGACGCCCCATATAAGGCCTTTTGTATCGCCCTGCGTGTCATCGGTAGCCCGCAGCACCGCACTTCGTGCTGGCTCAAATGGTGCCACCATTTGTTCTAACCAAGGGTTTGCATACAAATCAGCTCCTTCGAGCGGCTCAAGACGAAGACTGGATACACCTGTGCTTGTGAGTAGGTGCTGCATAGTGCGGAGTGCTCGGTAGTATGCAGCGCCAGCTTGCGGCTTTTTTGCAGAGTACACGTAGCCCAAGGCATGCACTTCATTCGGCAGACCGTCTTCATCATGCTCAAGTTTGTTGTGTGCCTTGCCGAATTCAAACAGACCGAACTCGTTATGACCGGCTTTGATATTCGGGTGCACGTGCGCTAATAAGCTAGGAACTAGGCTGAGTCGGTAGTACTGCAAATCTGGGCTAAGTGCGTTGCCTAAGCGAAATGCTTGGTCAGCTTTCTGACCTGCACCCGATATGACTTTTTCGTGCACGAAACTGTACGTTTTCACTTCATTTGCACCCGCGCCAGAGAGTAAACTCGCGATATTTCGTTTCATTTCCATGAGTGAGTTTTTCGGTGCAGGGTATATACTGCGGTTCGGTAGTTCACGCGGCAGTTTATCGAAGCCATATAACCGACCGATTTCCTCTGCTATATCTGCATTTGCTATAGCATTTACAAGGTCACTATTATCCTGTGTCCCCCGTTCTATATCCGTTCTCCAATATGGTATTTTGAAATGCAAGCGGTCTTCAGAGTTATCAATAAAAGTAAACTCAACGTTTTGTAATATAGTGCGTATCTCATCTGTCGTAAGCTTCAATCCTAAGTAGCTGTTTACGGTAGCGGCAGAAAACCAAGTATCTTTTGTTTCGTACGAATTGCCTTCAATCTTTTTGTCCTCTACTGCACTCGCTTGCTTTGCGCCAGTTAGTGAAATGAGTTCATTCATTGCCCAGCTTAAGCAAACAGGGTTTTGGAGTGGAGACTGGCCTTTTGTATAACGCGTAACCGCATCCGTAAACAAGCCGTGTCGCATGCTTGTTTTGCGTACTGCATACATATCAAACGTAGCACACTCAAGCACGATATTTTTTGTTTGTGCCGATACCTCACTATTGCTGCCGCCCATGACGCCGCCCATGCCCACTAGACCCTCACCGTCAAATATGACTATATCGTCTTCAGTGACATCATATGTTTTACCATTGAGCAACGGGAGAGCTTCGCCGGATTTTCCCATTCGTACACCGAGCGTATTACCCCGAAGCTTATCATAATCATACGCATGCATGGGCTGCCCAGTGATAAGCATAGCGTAGTTAGTGATATCGACGACATTGCTAATAGATTTGCTGCCGAGTACCATTAAGGCGCATTGCAGCCACAATGGGCTTTGCCGAATGCCAACATCTTTGAGAGCGACTGCAATAAAACGAGGTACTTTTTCAGGTACTTCGTTCAGCACGGTTATTGGTAATCCGCCTGCTTCTGCAAATGACGGCGCTAGCTCATACCAGCTAGGCGACTTAAATGCACAGCCTAAGATGGCAGAAATTTCGCGGGCTACTCCGAGCACACCAAAACAGTCCGGGCGATGCGTAAACATTTTGTTTTCTATGTCTATGACTATGTCGTCCAAGCCGAATGTCTTGGCGAAGTCCGCGCCTGGGACAAGTTCGGGCTTCGGGCTTCGGGCTTCGGGCTTCGGCAGGTCGCCATCGCCAATCTCTAGTATGCCGTCGTGGTTGTCGCTTATGGCCAATTCCGCTGGGCTTGCTAGCATACCGTTGCTGACGACTCCGCGAAGTTCACGCTTACCCAGCACGAATGGACTCTCGTCGGCGTAGCTGGCCGGTACAATTGAACCAGGCGGCAGCCAGGCTACGAATATGCCTTCGCGTGCATTCGGGGCGCCACAGACAACTTGTACAAGGCCGTTTTCATCGCGCTCGACATCTGTGGCCACACCACCATCGTCGATCATGCACACGTGCAGTTTATCGGCATTGGGGTGGTCGACGCACGAAACAACCTTTGCGATGACGATGCCTTTGTACTTCGCTCCGAAATCGATGACTTCTTCCACCCCACCGAGCTGCTCATTTATCCGCTCCACCAGCTCTGCAACCGGTGGTAACTCAAAATCTATAAACTGTTTAACTATATTCAGACTAACTTTCATAGGTACTCGCTATCATTATTGACTTTTTTTGTCATTTTTGCTACTATTAGGTTTGTAAAAGCCTTCGGGCCCCGAGGATCTTGGTTCGCCAAGATCCGTTTTTATAGATAACGGTAGCTCCTCACGGTAATCTATAAAGCCAGCTGGTGTTACTTCTGCCCTGTTACGCCAAACCATTACCGGTTGCAGCTGCACTACACGGCGTGGCCCTGCGCCCATGAACTTACTAGGGTCATTAGTATTTGATCCGATCCGGCCATTCATGATTGCCAATGCTTCGGTGATTTCGTCAGCCCGATCTAGCTCCCGCGCGCTACACTGTAAGTAGAGACCATCAGCTGTACCAATTGGCTGCGAGGAGTCGAATATAGTTACAAATGCTTGGCCGCTATGACGCATATTTACCATGTGCTGCGCGTTTTTGCTCGACCGAATATAGAGAATACCCTTTTCATCAAAACCATAGTACAGCGGCGAGGCCCACGGGCTGCCTTGAGGCGTCACCGTTGCAACCGTACAGTACAAGTTTTTTATAAAATATTTTTGCAGTATGTCATTATTCATAGATGATATCCTCCTGTTCGGGCGACCAGTGCGGCGCGTTGACTAGCAGCATTCGCAGCTTGCCGCCGAAGGTGTACACCGTGCCAACCGGTACGACTACCAGGTCGCCGGGCGCGACTTTTTCACGCTCGCCGTTTAGAATGAAATAGCCATCGCCTTCAAGTATGTAGTAGGAAAATTCCACCTCGTTTTGGCACAGGCTCACGGTCAGTTTTTCGTCGCACTCAATAATCAGGTGCGATTTATAGGCAGATTTCGCCAAAAGCTTCCCGTGGTGCCCATTAACGTCTCGAAAGCTATATTCAGCTGGTTCATGTACCACAAAGTTCATCGCAACAGCTCCTCGAGCAGCTCAGGGAATTCAGCGCGACCGAGTGTACTGAAAATAAAATGACCCCCAGTTTCAAACTGCAGTACTCGTGCTTTCGGCAAAACAGCCTGAATCTGCTTTGAGGCATCACGAATAGCCTGACGATCATCGTCGGCCGCAAACAGCACGATATCGTCTATACGGTCTTGCAGCGCGGAATCAATAGTGAAATCAAAGAATGATCGATCGCTCCAATCTAGGCCAAGTGAGGGCGCTACCAGCACCAGCTTCTTAAGCCTAACCTCGGGACGTTCGCCAAGCCAGCGCAGCAAAAACCCGCAGCCGCAGCTATGCCCAACAAGCATGGCGTCTGCCGACAGGGTGTATTGATCGAGCGCAGCTGACCACAACGCATAATCGGGTGCATAGGGCCGCGGCATTTCAGGAGTTTGCGTCAAGATATCACGCGCCAGTAGCTCATGCTGCAGCCACGCAAACCAATGCCGGTTCGATGGGCTCGGCCCACTCGTATCACGAAACTGTTCTTCTTTGAAGCAACCATGAACCAGTACGCAATCATTCATCACGATCTTTCCTCTGATACTGCTGTTTGACAGGGGTTGATTTTTTTGCTACAATGCTTGTATCACCATGACGAGTTACCTCACCGTGTGCGTCCGATGAGTTTATACTCGTCTTTTTTTTATGCTTAGCCTTTTCTAGTTTTGTGCGATTGACTGAGATAAAGTCAAATCTATCGCTATAGTGGTCAAGAAGGTGTGAATGTCGTAATTTATTTGGTATACAAATACGCCCGAGTTTTCCGCGCTCCTCCAGGTATGTACACAGGCTTAGAAAATCACCATCGCCCGTGACAATTACCGCTTTATCGTACGCTTCAATCTCTCTTGCTGCAGCATACAGCACAATGTCTGTGTCAACATTGCCTTTGACCCGAACTTCATCATCCTTGTCTTTGTACGTGGTCGTTGGTTTAAGAATGAGTACATAGCCGCAGCGTTGCAAATACTCATACAACCTTTCATTCCCAGGCATGTTCCCGATGAAAAGAAACGCAATTTCTACTTTATGTTTATCCTTTAGATATTGGCGAAACTTTTTAAAATCCAAATTCCATCCTGAGTATATTTTCTTTCCGTGGTGAAACACGTCATTTCCCACCCCCATGTTGAGGTTTTGACTATCAATAAAGGTATACATGATTGGTTTTCTTACCATTAAAACTGCCTCAAGAAGTCGAGCTTGGCGCTTTCGAGGTGGCGAACGTCTTCTATGCCATGCTTCATCATCACGAGCCGGTCTATGCCACAGCCAAAGGCGAAGCCAGAGTAAACTTCCGGGTCTATGCCACCGGCTCTCAGTACATTGGGGTGTATCATACCGCAACCGAGCAGCTCTATCCAACCAGATTGGCTACAAATGTTACAGCCAGCCTTTTGGCAAAATGGGCAGCTCAGCGCAAACTCAAAACTAGGTTCGGTAAATGGGAAGTAGAATGGGTTCACACGAACTTCGAGTGACTGCCCAAAGTACTCTTCGAGAAATTTCTGCAATGTCGCGACCAACATACCCGCATGGACGCCCTTTGAAACAAAGACTCCCTCAACCTGATAGAACGTGTGCTCATGGCGCGCATCGAGGTCTTCGTTACGAAAGGTGCGGTCAGGGGTAATGGCCGCTATCGGTTCGCCTTTCTCGAGGTTGACTGCATATTTTCGTAAAATACGATTCTGCATGGTACTGGTGTGGGCCGGTGCTATAAACGCCTCGCCCTCGGCGTCTTTCTCGACGGTCATAAACGTATCCCAATCGTCGCGGGCCGGATGGCCTTTCGGGAAATTGAGCGACTCAAACATATGATACTGGTCGTCGATTTCCCGAGACTCTTCTGCCACAAACCCCATACGTGCAAATATATCGATGATACGGGTGATTTCTTGTGTCAGCGGGTGTGTACTGCCCTGATCTGCATATAATAGGTCGGGTATTGGCGCATTTGCATCCATCGGTGCAGTCACATCTATAGGAGGGAGATCGGACACCTTATCGGCTTCCGCATCTACCATAGACTGAAGTTCTGTGCGCAACGCATTTAGCTCTTGGCCAAAACTTGCGCGCTGCTCTGGCGGCAGCGTGCGTATTTGATCATAGAGCGCTTTGAGCTCAACGGCTCGAAGAATCGCGGTTTTATCTGAAAGCTCATCGAAGCGACGCAGTAACGTTACGGCAGCTTCGGCGATGTCTGAGTGTCGATAGGTCATTGGCTCTAGTATACAGAGTATAGGGTTAAGAGAAAATAGGGGTTGGGGGTTGGAAATGTCCAACTTGGCAGCGATTGTTTGTGCCGAGCTATACTTTGCAATTAAGCTCTACCCAATAACACAACCGCCAAATTACTAACCCCTAGTCCCCAGCCCATAATTACAGCATTGCGTCGATATCTTTATCGAGGGCGGATGTATCGAGTGTACTGTCGAGTTCTGTGCTTGTTTGCTCGAGCGTATCATCTGCCTGCTTCAGCTCGGGGACGGCTTCGACTTTATGTTGCGTAGAAACGCTTTGTTGTTGGACAGCTGCAGGAGTATCCTCAACTTTCTTGTTTGCAGTCATGATTTTATAACCTGTAAAACCAACTACCGCTATGGCCAAAACGAATACGACGACAAGCACGTGGCCGATACCCTTTTGATTTAACCGTTGCATTACTGGTTACCTCCCGTCGTAGAAGTGGTACTCGGACCGCTATTTGCGCTTGAGTCACTACCCTTTGCCTGTGCAAGCGCGACGACAACTGCCTTAATTGCCACGCGATAATCGTGTAATGCCGTACGAGCTGCTTTTGCTGCATCACGAACGGTACTCAGTTTGACAACCGAATCAGGGTGAGTGCAATCTACATTTACTGCAACGGTTTTAAGGGTAGCTATTGCCTGACTTGCTGCTGTCTTTTTTTCATTTGCAGCGGCAACTAACTCATCGTAGTTGGCAATGGTTAAGCTGTGCGCCATCTGATACGATTGTACCTTCGTGAATGTTTCGTCAAGCTTGGCCATATGCTTGTCAGCTGCTTGCGTGAAAGCGCTAAGTTTATTATTTATACTGTTTTGCCTATTTTCACAGACTAGTTTTCTTTTATCGTCAGTTAACGCATTGGTACCTTTTTCCTGTTTTTGCTTTTCGATCTCGCGCTGTGCGGAGGTGCGCATGTCTGAAACATGACGCTCGACTTCAGTCTTGTTTACAATCAGTTTGTCGTCTACTTTTCCACTGCTGGAAGTGTTTGT
This sequence comes from Candidatus Saccharimonadota bacterium, assembly GCA_016789655.1. Taxonomy (GTDB): domain Bacteria; phylum Patescibacteriota; class Saccharimonadia; order Saccharimonadales; family UBA4665; genus JAGXIT01. The sequence continues at coordinate 1,234 of JAEUQV010000075.1, read as the reverse complement.
TGTCGTGGTAGTTGTGCTAGTCGAAGTCGACGGAGTGGAAGTGGTTGTTTTCGTAACGTCATCGCTGCCATTGCGCGCGCTTGCCACTTGGACACCAAATGGCGAGATCACGATTGTTCCAAGTGCGATAAGAGTGGTCAAAGCCGCCCGACGTTTCGCTGACAAATAAATCATATATAACCCCATGTAACGATTTATATTAAGGTATTGTTTATTATAGCAAACACAAAGAAATGTGATACGAAAATGGATGTACGTTCGTATCGTTCGCCACTACAAAGTTTAGTTCGTCGAAGGAGAAAGTGCGTATATGCTTGCGATGTCACGGTATAAGCCATCGTAGTCTAAGCCATAGCCAATGACGAATTCAGGGCCGATATCGAAGCCTATATAGAGTTCGCTCGGTAATTCTTCGGCTGGAACTGCTAGTTTTTCTGGCTTGCGCAAAAGTGCTGCCACCGAAATCGAGGCTGGTTTTTGGGCGCGCAACTCGGCTATGAGTACGCTGAGTGTTTTGCCGGTATCGACAATATCTTCTAGCACCAATACATGTTTACCTTCTACACTGTGGGTCAGATCGCTGATTTTCTTGACTTCACCGGTCGAACCGGTGCCGTGGTAACTCGCCAGGTGTATAGTATCGGAGGTCATACGCTCGGCCAGGCTTGCGTCTGCCTGTGCAATCGCTAGGCGTAGTACCGAAGCGAAGTGCAGCGACCCGTTGAGAACGGTTATGGTATGCAGCCCGTCGCGGTCTACATACGCCCGGGCTATTTCGCTAGCCAACGACTGGATACGTTCCTGCAACTGCTGCGCACCAAAAAGCTCACGCGCAGCCATCTTGGTATCGCCTACCATCACCCCTTTATCGAATAGTGTCATGCTGCCTCCTAATTCCTAATTCCTAATTCCTAATTCCTAATTCCTAATTCCTAATTCCTAATTCCTTTAGAGTATACTATGCATATGGGAAATTATAGCTTCGATGATCATTCTAGGAGGACCTTGTCCTCCTCACAAAATCGAAGTAAATTCGATTTTGCTCTCCTCCTGCCCTAAAGCTCCCCGGCGGCTGCCGGCTCGTTCGCTTCGCTGATTCATTAAGGAGGACCTTGTCCTCCTCACAAAATCGAAGTAAATTCGATTTTGCTCTCCTCCTGCCCTAAAGCTCCCCGGCGGCTGCCGGCTCGTTCGCTTCGCTGATTCATTAAGGAGGACCTTGTCCTCCTCACAA
>JAEUQV010000010.1 GCA_016789655.1 Candidatus Saccharimonadota bacterium | reverse complement strand
TCTGCATTCAAGCCTGGATGGTCATGAAGACGAAAGCGAGAGAAACCAGCACGACAATTTACGAACTCAAACAAGCACCGCTCCGCGACTACGTCGCTGCGCGGTGGCGGGAGCCGTATACGGTTTTTGCGTAAGTCCTATTAGATGAATTCGTGACTTAGCAGAAGTCACTAGCTGTAAATCGGGAACTATTATTAATTTAGCGGGTATTTATCCACAGTTTTGGTCGTTCGGTTTTTAGAATTTTGACTTGCCAGGGCAGCTATGGTACTTTTATGGTAAGGTGTAGTGCATATACTGCACGTAAAGTGTGAGAAAAGAGTAGACAAAGAGAAAAGATATGGCCGACATACCCGAGAAACAAATCAAACGGTTGCGCGCACTAATCCAGGAAGCAGAAACCAATCTTGCTGCTGCGAATGAGCTGCTTATAAGCCTCGTTGGTGACGATGAAAAAGTACAAGCCAAAGTGACCGAAGAGGCTCTGGGTAAAATTATCGAGGGCGTTTTCGATGGTCAAAATATGGTCGGAAGCGATGGCAAAACCTACCCAGTACCCGCTAATTATGCCAGCAAATCCAAGCTCGTGCAGGGCGACATACTCAAACTCACCATTTCTGATGATGGAGCATTCTTATATAAGCAAATCGGTCCAATCCCTCGCAAACAAGTCGTGGGTGCACTTAAGCTTGAGGGAGGCCACTACTTCGTAAGTGTCGGTAGCCGTGACTACCGCGTCCTGCTTGCAAGTGTTACGTATTTTAAAGCCAAACCAGGTGATCAGGTAAGCGTAAACGTGCCCGAAGACGATAGTGCAGCTGAATGGGCAGCACTAGAAGCAGCGCTTTAGACTCGAACAATGTGGCAGATTACATTCGTACTATTTATGGTGCTATTTATAGCTCAAACGCTGTATAAACGCACCATCGCCCAGACTGTGAAGGTACACGCTAGCATTCCAAACCTTATATCTTACCTCGTTGGCGTTATGCCGTTGAGTATCATTGTAGGGCTCATTTTGCCGCATCATGTCGATTGGAGTCTGTGGACACTCGTTCTGTTAGTGTTTGAGGGTGGCTTTATATCACTTTTCATGTGGCTATCACTTGAGGCGATGAAACTCTTGCCCACAGCATATTTTCAGACAGTTTTTCAAGTCAGCACAGTAGTTATAATCTTACTCGGGTGGATAACATTAGGCGAAACCTTGTTGCCGCTACAGATCTTAGGCGCCGTTTGTATATTCGCTTCGGCTTTGCTGGCCATATGGGCACCTATGCGCGCGCATCGCAAGGGAAATGGCCACATAGAACATTTCCGGAAGGGAATCATTTTGAGCTTAGCTTCTGCCATCGCTATGGGTATAGGTCTGGTAGCCGAAAAGGCTGCGCTACAGTACATGGATCTTGGAGCATATTTTATTTTCGGCTTCACTGCACAAACTCTAGGTTTGATAGTGCTTGCTGCGCCTCATATTACAAAACATCCGTTGCATAAACTTCCGCGAAATGTCGTGAAAAGCTCAATTATTCTCGGCTTTGTAACGACATTTCTCGGCTACGCATATCTATACAGCTTGCAAGCCTCAAATAATATCTCACTTATTACGGCGTTAAAAGCATTTGCCTTGCCCCTCACGGCTATCGCCGCACATTACATCTTGAAAGAACGCGACGACAACAAACTCCTCTGGGTAGCTATGGTGCTCGGCGTCGCTGGTATCGTCGTCACCACACTATAACACCCACCTACCACCTACCACCTACCACCTACCACCTACCACCTACCACCTACCAAATTGTAATTACTACATTCGATTAAGTTATGCATGTACACTATAATTTGTAGAGTAGTATGGGGAAGGCATTATATAGAAAGTACCGTTCGCGTGCTTTGAGTGAAATCGTCGGCCAAGAGCACATAACGACGACACTTACTAACGCACTGAAGGCAGGCAAAATTGCCCATGCCTATTTGCTCACGGGCCCTCGCGGAGTTGGCAAGACCTCAATCGCTCGAATATTGGCACATGAAATCAACGGCCTTACCTACAGTGAAGACCCCCATTTCGACATTATCGAGATTGACGCTGCCAGCAATAATGGCGTCGAGGACGTGCGAGACCTGCGCGATAAAATTCTATCGGCACCTGCAAGTGCAAAATACAAAGTATTTATCATAGACGAAGTACACATGCTCAGCAAGGCAGCATTCAATGCGCTTCTAAAAACACTCGAGGAACCACCTGCACATGTAGTTTTCATCCTTGCTACTACCGAATCTCACAAGCTTCCCGAAACTATCATCAGCCGCACACAGCGCTATAGTTTTCGGCCTGTGCCACTCGACAAAGTGGTTGCACACCTACGTAACATAGCCTCGCAAGAAAAAATTGTCATTGACAATGCTGCGTTGCAGCTTATAGCAGAACATGGTGAGGGATCGTTCCGTGATAGCATAAGTTTGCTCGACCAAGCTAGTAGTATTAGCGAGGAAATTACCCGTGAGCAAGTGGAAGTACTATTGGGACGCGCACCAGCAAGTCAAATTTCAACCCTATGCAGCGCACTGGCTAATCGTGCCACTGTTCAGGCACTCGAAGGCATGCGCCACTTACTTGAGCAGGGCTACGAGCCAGCCATGATCGCCATGCAAATAAGCGCTCAACTCCGAAGCGAACTGCTTGAAGGCAAACACGTTATGGCAGCTGAGGATATCATGTCATTACTACGAGATCTGCTTGACGTACCCCCCGCGCATAATCCAAAGGCACTCTTAGAGCTTACGCTTATGAAATGGAGTACTCCGATAACCGCAATGGCGCGAAATAGTACAGAGGTCAGCCAAGTATCCCAGGCTGAAGAGCATACCCATCATGCTAAGGATACTGTACCCCCAGCCACTCGTGATATCGATACGGCAAATCTAAGTGAGCACCCTGTAGTGACTCCTGGCGCCGACCCACAAACTGCAAAAGGCAACGAAACAAGTACATTGGAGCCGTTACAGGAGCCATCACCCACTACTCAAAATGAAGCAATTCCATCAGAACCCGCCAAAACCAGCGACGCAGCCCAAACTGTGGAAGATGTCAGTGATCTTTGGCATGCAGTTTTGCAGCAATTAAAGAAAACACATAACACGCTCTATGGTATAGCTCGCATGGCGCGACCAATGCTTCAAGACGATCTACTCACACTAGAGCTCACATTTGCATTTCACAAAAAACGACTCAGCGAGCCAGCCAATGAAGCGATTATTGCAAAACTGGTCGATAGCCAGCGAGGCAAGCCGACTCGCATCAGTTGTATCACTGTTCAAAAGGTGTCAGCTAAGCCTGTCAACGAGACTGTAGCTACCATAAGCAATATCTTTGGCGGAGCAGAGCTGCTAGAATCTTGAGTAGAGTTAAGGGATATGAGTTAAGAGAAGAACATGGCTGTACAGACTCCACCGCAGAACATAGAGGCAGAAGCCAGTTTACTGGGTGCCATACTTATCGATACTGACGCTATAGTAAAAATAGCTGACCAAATATCGGTCGATGATTTTTACGATCAACGCCATGCTCGTATATACGAGGCTATGCGGACTCTGTATGAAAAACGTTCGCCTATAGATGTATTGACGTTGGCCGATCAGCTGAAAGGCAATGGGTTTCTTGAGATGATCGGCGGTCCCTCTTATCTTACGGAACTAACCAATTTCGTTCCGACTGCAGCACATGTTGAGCAATATGCAGACATAGTCGCACAAAAAGCTTTGCGTCGACGGCTCATTAACGCCAGTGCAGATATGGCATTACTCGGCCAAGATGAATCAAAAGCACTCAAGGAGCTTATAGAGGAGGCCGAGGCACGCTTATTTGAAGTTAGCCAGCAGCATGTTAAGCAGAGCATAGTGAGTATTGAATCAATCTTGGCAGAAAGTTTTGAGCGTCTTGATGACTTACACAAAGACAAGAATAAACTGCGAGGCGTACCTACTGGCTACCGTGACTTAGACAATATTCTAGCTGGTTTACAGCGATCTGATCTCTTCATCCTGGCTGCTCGACCATCGATGGGCAAGACAGCGTTTGTGCTGAACCTGGCGCACAAAGTTGCAACACTTGCCAAAGAATCGGTGCTAATTTTCAGTCTCGAAATGAGTAAAGAGCAGTTAGTTGACCGCCTGCTTGCCATGGAATCGGGCGTCGACGCCTGGGCGCTTCGTACGGGCAAGCTCACAGACAGTGATTTTGAAAGCCTGGCAGAGGCCATGGGAACCCTTAGTGAGGCAAAATTATACATAGACGATACGCCTGGTATAACCGTTAGTGATCTCCGAACCAAAGCACGTCGCGAAGCACACACCCAAAATCTTGGACTGATTATCGTCGACTACCTACAGCTTATGAGCGGTGGAGGCAAGTACGCCAGTGAAGGAAACCGCGTCCAAGAAATTTCCGAGATATCTCGTGGTCTAAAGGGAATTGCACGTGAATTAAATGTACCTCTTATAGCACTCAGCCAATTAAGCCGATCCGTTGAAAGTCGCCAACCCAAGATACCCCAACTAGCCGACTTACGTGAATCCGGCTCCATTGAGCAAGACGCTGACGTAGTGGCATTTTTATACCGCGAGGATTACTATGAGCCTGATAGCGAACGCAAAAATATCATGGACGTCCTAATAAAGAAACATCGTAATGGCCCAACCGGCGGCGTAGAGCTCTACTTTGACCGCGACAAGCAGCGAATACGATCCCTCGATACATCGCATGACAGTCCATTCGGCGGTGAATAATAGCCAAGCATTTGAGCGGGCTAACTCGTAGGCCTATTCCTGTTGTCGATAGCCGCACCACCTAGTATACTGAGCCTTAGAACGTATGGAACGCTTATTTAATTTTATAAGTCAGCACTGGCGATTATTGCTAATAGGGCTAGGTGCTCTCTGCTTGGCATATGTATTATTATTTCATAATCTTGGCGGCTTAACCCCGCCTCAGTATTCAGCATCCGAGCTTTCCAGCCAGCAGCAATCAAATAGCCTTAAAACTATATTGCATAACCCGGTTGATGCGCCATATAAGGCGCTGGTGTGGATTGGCCTAAAACTGGGTCACCATAGCATTTTGGTAACCAGAGTTGCTGCGGCACTGTACGCAGTAGTTGCCGGCATAGCATTTTACTGGATCGTGGCACTATGGTACTCAAAACGCGTTGCCGTAATGGGCACACTACTTTTCGTTTGTTCAAGTGGTTTCCTACATTTCGGACGGTATGGCACTGGTCTCATATTGCAAATGGCAGTCTTAGTACTAATTGCCAGTGTACTACTATATCAACGAACGCGACACGAGACTCTTGCGACGTACTTCTTAACCATAGTTCTTTTTTCATGTTTATATATACCAGGCATGATTTGGTTAGAAATAGTAGGGGTACTCCTGCTACGTTCAAACCTTATTCACGCGGTGCGTAAGCTTAGTACACCCCATGTCTGGCTCGTCATTACATGCGGGATCACCCTCACGCTGCCTCTCGTTTGGTCTATAATCCACGACGTATCAATTTTAAGAACACTACTAGGTTTACCCGCTTCACTTAGTCCACCCGATGAGCTACTAAAAGAGTTCTTACACTTTGGGTCTTCGATAGTGTATCGGGGCTACTGGCCATCTGAATTCTGGTTGCATGCTGCACCCCTGCTAACCATCGCAGAAATAATCCTGTTTATAGCGGGTCTTGCGGTACTATTTGCGCGACCGATGCTGCGAATGAATTATTTTGTTTTGGCGAGCTTACTCATTTGCACATTCTTAATCCCTCTGCGAGGAAGTGCAGCAATTGCCATGGTTGTACCGCTCATTTATGTAACTATCGCTGGTGGGCTCTTCTATATCCTCGACCAATGGCTCACCGTGTTCCCGCGTAATCCTATCGCTAAATTTTCTGGAGTTACTTTGGTGTCGTTTATAGTTTTTGTTTCAGTGTTTTATCATCTTCGTGCATATTTTATCGCATGGCCGCATGCTCCCGAAACAAAGGCCGTGTATATCCATAAGCAACCTACATAATCTGCTATACTGGTTTTACCACTACGTAAACGGAGGAAGAGGACACGGGGTTAGAGATAAGAGATAAGAGATAAGAGATAAGATGGGCTGCAAACAGGTCTCATTTTTATTTTTTTTACTCTTGACTCTTAGCTCATGACTCTTAACTCTTGTATACACATGAGTCGATTCGACCAAGCTAAAATGCTACTGCAAGTCAAGAAAATCCAAAAAGAGCTGCAGAAACTTGTCATTACCGTCGAACAGGGTGATGGCGCAGTAAAGGTACAAATTACAGGCGAACAAAAAATCAAGAAAATATCCATAGATCCAGAGTACGTGGATCTAGACGATATCGAGCAACTAGAGCGCTGGGTAGAAGATGCGGTCAAAGATGCAATAACAGAAAGCCAAAAGATAGCAGCCGAGAAGATGCAGCCTTTCATGGGTATGCTCGGTAATCTAGGCCTTTAGCCAAGATTACAATGACCAATGAGCCGAAACGTCAGTACGACCTGGCAGAACGAACTGAAAATTTTGCCGCAAACTGTCGGGCGCACAAAAAATCCAATCCAAAATCCGTGAACAACATTGAAGTTAGTAAGCAACTAGTCCGAAGCTCGGGTTCAGTCGCTGCAAACTACCTGGAGGCAGATGAGTCACTTTGCCGCATATATTCACGAGAGAGTAAGCTCTGTCTAAAACCAACAAACGCGTATAGCCACCGGGTACAGCAGTCGGAATTGATCCAGGTAGCTTTCGAGTAAGTCAAAATATTTCACGCCATAATTGAGAAATCGGAAATGAGTGTAGAGAAATTGAATCATACAGATTATGTGTCATTACTTGGTCAACGCGGCTTGGGACTTGGTTATTTGAAATGAATATATTACCGCACGCCCTCGAAAAACTCATAGAAGCCTTTGGCAATTTGCCGGGGGTTGGCAGCCGTACAGCCGAACGCTATGCCTACTACCTAGCGCGCCGCGAAGCCAATAAAACTCACCAGCTAGCCCAGGCCTTGCAGGAGCTACATAGCGGCATAGCCTACTGCCCAAAAACGTTCGCACTTATTGATGCCAACCAAGACGTTTCACCGCTGTATAGCGACCCCAAACGCGACAAACACATCGTAGCAGTCGTCGCTGAGCCGTTTGATATTGTCGCCCTTGAAAAAACTGGATCGTTTAAGGGTACATACCATGTGCTGGGCGGCCTTGTTTCGCCCATAGATGGCATAACACCAGATGAACTCCACATTGCCCAACTTATTCAGCGTATAGATGAAGACGAAGTGACGGAGATTATTCTGGCCACCAATGCAAGCGTAGAGGGCGAGTCTACCGCACTGTACATTCAGCAACAAATCGGTGAACGCGAGGTTAAAGTAACTCGACTCGCCCGAGGTCTTCCTATAGGCGTAGACTTGGAGTACGCAGATCAAATTACCCTTAGTAGGGCGCTCGAGGGCCGCCAGCTACTCTGATAGGCTACGCTGCAATATGTTCAAAACGAGGCAATGCTGCCCCTTGCCACTGCACAGTTTCAAGCCATACACTCAGCGATCGAGTAAAGTAAACATCTGCCGCTTCTTCAGGTCGATATACCACCTCAAACTCCGAAGTAACCTCGTCATATGCAATGTGTTCAACCGTGTACACTCCACCTTTGTAGTGCCGCCAAACTGACCCAAGTGGTACCAGTTCTGTTGCTTCAGTCATCATTTCACGCAGCTCACGCAAACTTTTTTTACTGCTCATGCTTGTAGCATACCATGCTACGTGAATCCTCGCACAGTTTCTATCGTAAAAGATGCGTCACCCTGTACAATAAGAGTATGCAATCTATCGTCGAGGCCATCACAAAAGCTCAACACATCGTTGTCATACAGGCCGATAACCCAGACGCCGATTCACTTGGCTCAGCTCTAGCTTTAGAACATATATTGGGTGACTTAGGAAAAAAGGTGACATTATACTGTGGGATGAATGTACCCGATTATCTTCGCTATTTAAGTGGTTGGGACCGAGTGGTAGATTCACTGCCGGCTCAGTTCGATGCAAGTATCATCGTCGATGCCAGCACACTTACCCTCTTAGAGAAATTGGGTCAAAGCGGACAACTTGCTTGGGTCAAAGCAAAACCATGCGTCGTTCTTGATCACCATGCTACAGTTGAGCATAAAATCGAATTCACATCCTTACAATTAGTCGATGCTGAGGCAGCATCTACGGGTGAAATTATTTATCAAATGTCAAAGAAATCTGATTGGCCGATATCTGCTATTGCAGCCGACAATCTGATGGCTTCCATACTTGGTGATACCCAGGGCCTTACGAACGATCTTACCAAGGCACAAACCTATCGCACTATGGCTGACTTATGTGAATTGGGTGGTGATCGTCCTAAACTTGAAGAATTACGACGCGAATACGGTAAAATGCCCGAAAAAATATACCGCTACAAAGGGCAACTTATCGCCAAAACTGAGTTCGTAGTCAATGGTAAAGTGGCCATAGCCCACATCCCTCAAGCTGAGATTAATGAATACAGCCCGCTATATAACCCGGCTCCACTCATACAATTCGACATGCTACAGGTACGAGGTGTAGCACTTGCTATAGTTTTCAAAACGTATGACGATGGTAGAGTTACCGCAGCCTTACGAGCCAATAACGGCTACCCAATAGCTGCCAAAATAGCCGAACAGTTGGAAGGAGGCGGGCATGATTACGCAGCCGGCTTCAAAGTCACGGATGGCCGATCCTACGAAGACATCAAATCTGCATGTATCTCGACTGCTCAGTCTCTGTTGGATTCGACTGATATTGCATAATGCAAACGTAGGTATAGTTTCAAAACTTGCAGAACCGCAAGCAGCTTGTTACACTCTTACCCATGCGACAAGCACAAAACCAGTATTGGCACGTCTCTTACGCCCTCGATATGCGTGTATGTTGTACACGCCCCATGGCTTGTTCTTGTCATCACCTAAACTATATTGAACCCTAATCAATCTTAGAACCAAACAGAACGAGCCTTCCATGAAGGCTCGTTTTTTAAACGGAAAATCATATGCAAACTTTCGAACAAACTCTAACCAGCAGTAAACAATTTGTAGAAAGCCCTTTTGACTTACACCCTAAACAAAAAGTCATTGTTGCGGTAGCACACCCGGACGACGAAGCACTGATGGTTGGAGCACTTCAAGAAGTACGAAGATACGGCCACGATCTAATAGCCGTAGTGGCTACAGATGGAACGGCTAGCACTAAGGGCGACCAAGAATTCGTGCAAGCAGGTAATAGGCGATCTGAAGCACAGGTTTCTTTCGGAGCACTTGGATTAACATCGGATGAGCAAAGATACATAGGGCTAGATGACGGGCAGCTACACAATACTCGGCCGTTGGTTCACTTTACCCAAACGCTTGCTGATATCGCGCTACAGCATGAGGCCGCGATGATTCTAACCACCGGGGAGCACGGTTTCGGGCATCGTGACCATCGAGCTGTACACTTAGGAGCACTGGCCGCTACAACAATCGTTAGGCGTTTAAGCGGGCAGCAAACAACAGTTTGGGGCCTTTCGGATCGCCCTGGCGAAGCTACATTTGCCATTAATCCCAGAGAGAAGCTTGAAAGATTCATGCCGCATAAGAGCCAGTTCGATATATGGGTGCCAGGTGATCCTCATGCTCCTGCCGATGCAATCCCATTCCATGGTTTACTGGTAAGCCCGTACACGGCAGAAGACATTGCAGCATATGATTTGGCAGGTTTGTTTGGATGGGAATCGTACAATCGCCATGATGCACCAAAAACCAAGAACTTATACGATATACTGGATGCAGCATGAAACTATATAACACACTCACTCGCTCTATCGATGAGCTGAAGCCGCTGCGCGGCAACAACGTCAAAATATATACTTGTGGTCTTACCGTCTACAGTCAACCACATATCGGCAACTGGCTCGGTTACATATACTGGGATGAGCTGGTGCGCGCCTTACGCGCCGAAGGTTATGCGGTCGAACGCACCCAAAACATCACCGACGTTGGCCATCTTACTAGCGATGACGATAATGGTGAAGATAAGATGGAAAAGGGTGCTCACCGTGAAGGTATAACCGCTTGGGATGTGGCGTCAAAATATATTGCAATCGCCGAAAAAGAATCTGCCGCACTTGGGCTACTACCAGCCGATCACCTTGTCCGGGCGACAGACATGATACCGCAGCAAATCGCCTTTGCCCAGGAGCTAGACTCTAAGGGTTTCTTATACGAAATCTCTGGCGATGGCATGTATTTCGACACGGCAAAACTACATGATTATGGGGAGCTCGCCCGACTCGATATAGAGGGGTTAGCGGCGGGCGCCCGCGTTTCGGTTGAGGGCAAGCGTAACATAACCGACTTTGCTGTATGGAAGTTCTCGCCAACGGACGTGAAGCGCGATATGGAGTGGGATAGCCCCTGGGGCAAAGGGTTCCCAGGCTGGCACCTCGAATGCTCTGTCATAGCCCGTGAAACCTTGGGTGACCAGATAGACATCCACACTGGCGGCATAGACCACATACCAGTCCACCACACCAACGAAATAGCCCAAACCGAAGCCATCACCGGCAAGCCATTCAGCCAGTTCTGGGTACACAACAACCATTTGAAGTCCGATGGTACCAAAATAAGTAAATCACTGGGCAATGTCTATACCTTGAAAGATATCCAAGACAGAGGCTACGACCTGGCCGCATTCCGCGTCTTTGCGCTTGGGAAGCATTACCGAACAGAGGGCAACTTCACCTGGGAAAATTTAGAGGCCGCCGCCAACCGGCTGCAACGATGGCGCGAAGCTATGGCCACACGCTGGCAAGAACAAGTACTACCGACTGCCGAACAGGATATTAACGGGCATGATTTTGAAGAGGAATTATACGCAGCCCTCGCCGATGACTTAAACACGCCAAAGGCGCTACAGCTTATCGATGGAATTGCGGACAAAGCCTTAGCGGGCGCAGTCTGCGGATCATGCCTAGACACAGTCGCAGAATTTGTAAGTAAGTATCTGGGAATCGTGACTTCTGTCGCAGATATAACCAACGACCAGAAAAAAACAATAGCAACTAGAGAAACAGCCCGTGCCAATAAAGACTGGGCAACTTCAGACCAGCTGCGCGACAAACTAGCAGAGCAGGGTATAGGCCTGCGCGATACTCCGCACGGCTCACTTTGGTATCGATCATGACAGTCTACCTCTTTCGTCACGGCGACGTCATTATCCCCGACGATGTTTTGTACGGTAGATTTCCAGGTTTTCACCTAAGCGAGCAGGGCAAGCAGGATGTTGCAATTCGCGCCAGCATGCTCAAGGGCGCCCACATAAGACATATCATCAGCTCGCCGCTTGAACGAACGGCCGAGACAAGCGACAGTATTGCCCAGACACTGGCTTTGCCAAAATCTAGCATCAGCTACGATGACCGTCTCATAGAGGTTGACTGCCGCGACTGGACAGGCAAACCCATGGATCAGTTTCTGCAAGATTCCGACTACCTATCAAACCCACAAACACAAATCGCCACCGAACCACTCCTGGACGCCGGCAAACGCATATTTGCTGTGCTCGATGAACTTAAACACACCAAAGAGAATAACATACTTGTATCACATGGCGACCCTATTATGGGCTTAGTAAGCTTACTGCTCAATGATCGAAAGTTTTACTACTATCATAATCACTACATTGCAAAGGCAACATACCTTTCATTGCAGTTTGACGGCGAATCATGGCATATACACACACCGCCATATAAATAAGACGGGGATTAGTAAATGGCCAATCTTACCCGTTGTCAGGAGTAATTTCTGACTTCATTTCTTTTTTGCTTATAATATCGCGGCGTTCAAGATAGTCGAGCAATACTATGCGTACACAGCCCATAACTGGTATGGCAACAAGTGCGCCCAACAGCCCGCTAAACCCAGCGCCAAGTAACACCGCCACAAAAACTAGTAACGGCGACATGTTAGTGGAATTCGCTTGTACGCGCGGCTGCACGAAATAGTTCTCTATTTGCTGGTACGCAATATAAAAAATTAGCACAATCATCGCAGCCGTCAGACTATGAAACAATGCTACTATGGTCACGATTGCCGCCCCAATTGTGTGGCCGACCATAGGAATCAGCCCACATATAAACACAATCACCATAAGCGCAATCGGGTAGCTAACACCGGCCAAAAATAGCACCGGCGTAATAATTACTGCGGCAATCGCAGCCAACAACACTTGGCCATTCACATAACCCTGCACGACCCTATTCATATCTCGTCCCAGCCGAGAAACATGAGCTCTATGAGTTGCAGGAATCATCTGCTCGAACAACTCTCGCCAACGTGGGCCTTCTGTTAGCATCATCACTGTGAGCACCAATACCGTAAGCAAAGCAAACACACTGCTACCAATCGTCGATACTGTAGACAAAGCCGAACCGCCAATGTTATCAAGTCTGCCCGACAATTGGCCAGATAGCTTATCTACTTGTGATTCAAGGTTATAGCGATGCACAAAACTCCCAATTGGACCCGTGCCATTGCGTGTGTCCTCGACCAACTGCGGCACCGCCTGCACAAAACTTGTGGTCTGACGAACAAGTGGTGGTACGATTGCGGTAAGAAACCCAGCAAGAGCTGCCAAGATCAAAACTATTGAAATTGTCGTTGCTAAATTACGATTGCCGCGTCGCTTGCCTGGTAGATGAGCAGACAACCAGCGCACCGGCGCATTAAGTGCCAAGCTCAAAAAGAATGCAACTCCGATAAGGGTCAGTGCATTCGCACTAGCTCGGATCATAGCCAGTAGTAAAAATGCTCCTACAACTAAGCCGATTGTTTTTACAATGCTATGAGTTGAAATGCTGACTTCGAAATCAGCATCTTCCTTAGTAAATAATCTTGCCATAGTCTGTATTATACACGACTGAAAATATTCCTGCGTTTGTTTAATGCTTGCTTATACACACGCTCGATTCTAGGACCAATCTTGTCAATATCATAAAGCTGAGCCTGAATATGTTGTATACGCGCCATATTCAATCGTTCAGAATCGTTTTCTAGCCAATATACTAATTTGCGAGCAAAGTCGCTGACGTCTTTCGGGTCAATGAGCTGCCGTTCATCAGCGACGACCGAAGCATACCCTGGGTTATTTCCCGCAAGCACTACGCCTCGGCTGGCTGCCATGCCTTCCAGTAGGCTTATACCGAAGCTTTCACCAGCACTGCTTGGAAAAACAAGTATATCGGCACTGGCCAGCAAGCGGGGCTTTTCCTGCTCTGAAACATAGCCCGGGAATGAAACTATATCTGTTAGTTCGTGATCCCGAACATAACGTTGCAATCTAGGCAGTTGCGAACCTTTGCCGGCGATGATAACTTCCATTGGCAGCTTTTTTGTGGCATAGCGATTCATTTCGCTTACAGCCTTCAGTAAGCTACGCGCACCCTTACGAGGGACCAACCGGCCTAAAAATACAATTCGCTTGCGGGAGTGAGCTACCAGTTTTCCGCGTCGTGCTACCGAAAAAATATCGTGGACGAAAGGGTTTGGAACCACCACACTTGAAAAACCATAGTGTTTTCCCGCAAAGACTTGGGCAGGAGGGGACACCGCCATCATTGCATCAAAACGCTGGGCGGTCTTGGTGTTGATTTTGCCTAAAATATCGCTGCCGAGGCGCGCCATACGACCAAACGGCAAAATATGGAATGTACCTACTACGGCTGTAGCGTCAGCTGCGAAGCGGATAAGCTTTCCGGCAAGAAATGGACTATACGGCGTTTGAATGTGGAGTATATCAAGTTCAAGTGTACGTAGTAGGGTACGCAGTTTTCGACTAGAAGTAGGTAAGGGCATCGATAGCCAATTACCATTGAACTTCACGCGCATATTGCGACTCAGACTATATACGCCATCGATATCTGTACGCCTCGTGCTGCCGACAAGATAGTAGACAGTATGCCCATGTTCAGTCAGCCATCGACCGACTGTGTGCATATACTGCTGTATGCCGTCTGTGCCATCGAACGATTCGTCAAGCACTATACCAATCTTCATCAGCTACCTTTTCTTTATTTTTAGCCCGTTCCAATGCAATATCATAAGAAGCAAGATACATCTCTGCAACTGTGTTATATTCAAACTTGCGAACGTATTTTCTTGCCCATTTTTTCCAGAGTTCACGTATGCCTGTATCGGTAAGCAGCAGCTCCATGCGGTGGGCGAACTCTATGCTATCGCGTGGGTCCACCAAAGAAAGTTGTCCAATTTCTGTCAGTACGCTCGAATACCCAGGATTATTACCTGCAACCGCCACCAAACCGCTTGCCATTGCTTCGAGCAGAACAATACCGAAGCTTTCGCCGTATAAAGCGGGTGAGCAAAATACGTCGGCTGTATGCAAAAGTTCCAATTTGGTTTTATTATCAATATACCCACGAAACACTACGTTTTCGAGCCCTAGCTCATCAACCATCTGCTCTAATTTTTCCCTGTCGGGACCATCTCCGGCAATGATAAGGCGGGTTTCGGGTCGCCGCTCAAGTAAAAGCTGGTATGCCAGAATAAGATATTTAACCCCCTTACGCTTCTCTAGACGACCAATGTATAGGATAGAAAGCGGCTCTTTTTTGGAGGCCAAATGTGCTGGCCGGCGAAAATGAGTTGTATGTATGCCATTCGGGATAATCGAAATTTCATTTGTAGTTAGTGAACGCACATACTCCGCCGCCGCGTCAGAAACTGCCGTAAAAACATCTATATGTCTAAGAAGCGGCTTGGTGTAGGGAATTATAACCTTGGCAAGCGCTCGACTTGCGATAGTTTCGGGCAATTTGGCGTGAAATGTCGCAACATTAGCACATGTACTGCGGCTAAGGATTTGACGACTCAGCACTGGTACCCATGGCTCATGAAAATGGAGTATATCGAACTGCTCCTGTTCTAGCATCGAATCGATTTCATCGGTTAAGACACTGGCGCTTACCTGTGATGTCGTAGCCAATGGAGACTTAAAATCGGTGGCCGTCCCAAGAAAAAGAACTCGATGATCCCGCCCACTGTAGGGTTCCTTAGGCTGAGGGGTAATTATTACTACATCATGCCCACGTTTTTCATACTCGAGTTGCAAGGCCTTAACGACTTCCTGCACACCACCACCCCTGGTGATATTGTAGGGACAAACGAGTCCTATTTTCATACTTAGACCAGTATAGCATTTGGTAGGTAGTAGATGGTAGGTAGTATAGCCCTCACAAAATAAAAATCAGTGAATTCACAATGATGATCCAAGTGAGCTAGAACATGTCCTGTTGACTGAGGCATGTCTCAAGATATGCTGATGAAGACAAGGTATTATCTAGCTGCTTGGGAGCAGTTGAAACGGTAATTTTGTTTTGCGGGTGCTTAATAGATAGGGTACGAACAGAAAAAGGATGGATACTAAGCGGTATTGGCGTCGGTGCGGAGCATCTTTCGGAGCAACGGCGGAATGAACTGAGCTGCTTCTTTTTTAGTGGCAATAACGCTTGGTGAATGAGATTTGGCACTGAGCGGGATAGGTACGAAGTCAGTGAATACGACGCGCATTTGCTGCTCAACTATATCGTTATCAAAATAATTATCATTTGGAGTAAATATGTGCCAGACGGGCAAATCAACTTTTTCTTCGCAGTTGTTCACGGACAGCAATTGCGTGGTAGTTTGCATATAGGAACGGACATCGTTATTGTGCCAAAGTTCAATTTCCATATCCATCATTGCTTTTAAAGCTGCCTCATCGCCCTCGACTTGTTTGAATTTATGCTTGGCATTGTTGGTACGCGCATAAAGCTTGCGTAGCACCCGTGGACGAAGCATGACATGTCGGAAGATAAATGGGAATGGCCAGAGGGAAATAACTTCTGCGCTGTAGCGGTAAAAATTGTACCGTGCAGTCGTAAACTTGAAATTATCTCGATGCATAAAGCCCATGGCGCTCACGAGAACTTCTACTTTACTCGTTAGCTCTGGGTAACGCTGCAACATACGGGTTGCAACTAGAAAACCAAATGAAATACCGACGATACTCACTTTTTTGCGGCGATAGCGCATCTTTATGAAGGCAGCCATGTAATCGGCATAGTTATCGAGAGTGGCGTGTTTTCCAATCTTGTGAAAACTATCCATTCCGCCAAAGCCAGGCAGATCGGGCATGGTGACCGCACCAAAATCGCTAAAGTTCTGTACAAGACCCCACCAGCGTTCAAGCGAGGAATGATGTCCATAAATAACAAGTATTTCCCGGCTATTTTTTCTCTGGGCAGGAATGTTAAGCATCCTGCCTTTCATCCCATTTATATGCAGCGGCTCTATATAATCCGCCGCTGTTTTATCTGCTTTCATTGTGCTGTTTTACCCGCTTCTAAGTTGTACTTTAGGGCTATAGTACAATTTCGTCTTGAAAGTTACAAGTGTTGATTTGAGTTTTTTCGTGAGCATTTTTTTAAGTCTTTTTGCGCTATACTAGTTGTGTATGAAAAAAATAGTGGTTATAGGGTCTGTTCTGTGCATAGTAGCTGGCGGTGCCGTTCTCGCCACGCAACTTCAAAGCGACACGAAGCCACAGACAACGAATCCTCGGGCAACCATAAAACCCCAAGCTAAAACCACTCCTGTAAAGGTATCCATCCCGGGTGCAAAACCAATTACAGCTATCACAGAAGATTACAATTCGCCATCGAGTATATGGGTGGTGGTAAGTAAAGACCATCCACTATCAAACGATCACTATGCCCCCAGTTCATTGCAGAAG
>JAEUQV010000100.1 GCA_016789655.1 Candidatus Saccharimonadota bacterium | reverse complement strand
CAAAGTGTTTATGCTATATTATATAGTTGCAGTTTAGTAACTGTTATGTAAATATGTACCTACATAACAGTATTAGAGGAGGAGTAGCACTATGAAAAAAATATTGGCTAGTCTGTTGCTGTCGAGCTTTTTGCTTATACCCGCAACTGCCCTAGCAGAAACAAGTAGCATTACCGATACGGGGCCAGGCTCTGAAAATAGCGTAACAACCACCGAAAACACTACGTGTACAACCGACAATACCAATGATGTCGATATAGATAATTCGAACGATCAGAGTGCCGGTAGTGGTGACGCTAGTTCAGAAGATAATACTACTTCTGGAGACAGCCAAAGCGGTGATGCGACAAACGATAACGACACTAATGTAGATGTCGATATTAGCAACGATGAAGCCTGCAACCCATCGACAACTACTGAGCAACCCTCGAATGGCAGTAACGGTAGCACCGGCACTGTCTTGGGAACCAGCACAGTGCAAAATGTTGCCACCCTACCATACACTGGAGGGGCGTCAGGCATTATTACAATCGGCTTAAGTTTCATAGCCCTTGGCGTTGCTACGTATAGCTACACTTTATTGTCTAGCGCAGCGCGCAGGAATGCTGCAATATGGACTAATCCTTGTTTATAGCCCTGTTGCAAAGAACTTAAACCCTACACTCTATCGAATATACGGAAGTATTGCGTTTGCAATAGCCCACTGGCCATCTGCTGTCGGATGCAGAGGCGCTGGGTCATCCAAACCCTGCACCCAAGACTGTACAGTACATAGCTCATGCCCGCTAAAATCTACCGGTGCGTAGTGTGCAAAGGCGTATGCACTTACTTCATTGGCAATAGTCTGGTTCAGTGCACGCAGTTGCGTATTCAACCAGTTGACCTCAGTTGAAGTAACACTGGTTTGCTGTGCTGCACACTCCATCGAAAATGGCTGATAGTACCCCGTAAGAACTACTCGAGGAGGCGAGCCTGCACTGCGATTTTGTATGGTTTGTAGGGCATATGCTAGCTTAAGTGCAAGTACAGACCGTAAACTGTCTACTACAGCTTGGTCTGTATCAGTTCCACATGTGCTCACATAACATTTACGAGCATACGTTTGCCAGTACAGGTCATTTGCGCCAGCTGTGATAGTTATGACCTGTGGTGTTCCATATGCAAACGCTCTATCGAGCTGCGGTTCAAGATCACGGCTCGTACCACTCAGATGCTGTTCGGTTACTAAATCGCCCGCAGTTGCACCGCTGCACGCCAGTTTCATATACGAAAGCCCAAGCGAACCCGCGATATAGTCAGGGTACGCCTGTGCAGACACGCCGCAAGCGGGATCACTATCTGATGACTGAGGCAGACCGAGCCCAGCTGCCACAGAGTCACCGAGCGCGGCATACAAATTTACGGTGTTACCATTCGCCCCTTGTCCGCCACTAGGCTGTGTTTGTTGCGTTGTAGAAGGGTTTACATTAGAAGTTACGCTATCGTGACTGCGTGTGCATTGGTCTACGTAATCGAAATTAAACTGCAAGTCTGACCCCTGCTCTAACCCTGTTTTGATTGGGTCGGTACAAGCGTTTGTATTGGCCGCGACTGTAGTTTGCTTGTACGAGCCGTACGCTTCTACCATAGGCGCTGCGCCAAGACTGGCGAAGCCAACCGAAAGTACCACCATTAGTAACCGACGTAACTGTTTCATGCTATCTAGTGTAGCGGTTATGCCAAGATTTTCTGTAAGGTACTTAACCCAAAACCGACAGGTGGCATATTGGTTTTGTTGGGTAAATTACTTTTTATCAGGATTGACGGTCGTAGTGCCCGCAGCAGTGTCGATGGCGATAGGGGCGACTTCTATGATTTTGTTGGTCGATTCGCGGTAGAGGATGGCTTTGCGGGCATTGGTGTAGATGAGCAATGTGTCGCCATTTTGGGCGTTCTTAAAGAATGCTTGGTCTTTCAGTTTGTTTTTATCGCTAACGGTAGCTATTGAGGGCTGTTCACCAGTTGGCAGGGTCATGAGTCCGCCGACTTTATCGAGTAACTTCTTTTGGTCGGCTTGTACGATTTTGTTGGGGTTTTGCTTGAGGTCGTGGTTTTGCCAGGCTAGATAGCCGATTGTTCCCAATGCTAGGATGCAGACCGCCGCGACTATCAAATTTTTTGTGCTGAATCGGTTTTTTCGCTTTTTCGAATTTTGGTTTCAACCACAGTATCAGTAGTATCTGACATATACCCTCTGCCCTCTTACGTTACGTTTCCTTAAGTATAGCGCACTATTGCGTGTTTTGTGAACCGTTTGACTCGCTCGACTCAGTGTTGCTCGGTACAGTTGCTGGAGGTAGCGTTGGTGTCGGCGCAGTAATCTGTGTGCCATCATCATCTCCTGCATCTTTCAAGTCGGCAGCCATCCAGTTGAAGCGGCTATCCGCTTTGGCGGAGTCGCTGAGCTTCATAGTAAAGCCAGCCGTCGTTACCTCACTCACTTCATATATTGCACCATTGTTGATAGGTGTTACAAATACCGCTGGCACCATCTGGTAAGCCTTCTTGAAGGTCACTTTCACATCAACATTACCCTTAAGTACTTTAGCCACGCCATACTGCGATGTACTTTCCACGATCTGCTGGGTAGTATTATTGACAGTTGTGGCTGAAGGCTGAGTCGTAGTTGAGACTGCCGACTTAGCTGAGGCAGACTCCATGACTTTCAAGCGGGTGTCGAGATCTGCAATGCGCAGGTCGACATTGGCTAGGGCGTCGCTAAAGTCAGTAACCTTACCCTGCACGACACTTAGCCCAGCCGTGAGGCTGTTGACTTGGGTCTGTAAGTTGCTCAGACCGCCTACAGTCTTGCCGTCTATCTCGACCTTATTCTGATCTACTTTCATATTGAGTTCTTGGATTGCCTTAATGCCAATAGTTCCCAGGTCGGTATAGGCCACGGTCAACGCATTGTCGCCAAGCGCATCACTGTACGAGGAACCGACGAGTTCTGGAAAGAGTGGCTGCACCTCTTGAGCTATGAGGCCGATATCTTTGTACTGCTGGTTGCTGGCATCTTTGCCATTGTAGTAGAAGTTCTTCACTTTAAGCGCCAGAACTTTATCGAGTACGGCTCCAGAGTCTTCGACGTCGTGCTTCAAGCGTGCATCGGACCCAAAGTCTATATTGCCGTCACCATCGTAGCTAGCGAAGCTGGTACCGTTGCCGGTATTGAACTTGAACCTCGCACCGCCATTGGTACGGATTTCTAACTGGCCATCTGAGGTTTGTTCTAGCCCAGTGTCGCTATCTCCGACCGACAAGTCAATTGCACTGCTTCCGCTGAACCCAAAACTTGCGACGCCCGTGACATTAGATGTCCCGCCGACGGTCAAAGTGCTGCCAGGGCCAGTGGCGCCAATTCCTACATTACCATTGGCGGCTACCACGAGTGCATTCTGCTTCGTGCTGCTTGCGTCTATACGGACAACATTGCCGCTCGTGCTGCTGCCTGAGTTATTTATATACAGCAGACCCGTACTTGAGTTGAGTGAATTGCTTGATGTACTGATGTTCATGCCTGTACCTGACGTAAGCGCGTTGTACGTCAACGAAAGTCCAGTGGTAGTGGTCAGCGTACTCCAGTTCCATGTTTGAGAATAGTTACCATTGTCGAGCGAACCGCTTGAAAGCGCATTGGTGATGTAGCTCATCGCCACGCCGGTGCTGACCGTTGAGCCCAGCTGAACGACCGATGCGTAACTTTGGCCTTCATAATTGGCAGTTGACGCTTTGATCGACACATTGCTGCCAGAGTAAGCGGTAAGCCGTACCTTTACCGTCTGGTCTGCGACTGGTGTGTATATACCACCCGCAGTGAGCGATGTACTTGAGCCATTTGTAACTGAGCCAACCTCGTTGATGACACCCGTATTCGTTCCACTCAGCTGTGTATTGGTACCGGCGTCGACCCAAGCATATTCAAACTGCTGTCCATTGCCGTCGGTTGCCCACAGACCCGTATCCAACTTGTAGGTTTTACCTGCTATCAGCTGGAAGGTGCTCGTAGTGGGCATACTTAGACTGCCTGTCTTGCTCTCGAACGCTACGTCACCGCCACCGCTCCCAATAGCCTGATTGGCAGTTTTGACCGCATACGCATAGTCGGTCGTGCTAATAGTTCCCATGGTGGTACCGGTAGTCCCAATTTGTGTTATTTCCATCCAGTTTTTGGCAAAGCCAGAAGTACCTGCATTGTCAAAGGTATAGCGAACCTCAACATCTGTATCTGCTGTAGGCGTAATGATTGCCGTAGCCAATCCGTGCAGATATTCTGCACCTGCTGGATCACCACCCGAACCTTCGGTACCTATATATGCTCCGGCTGTTACGTTATACCATTGGTAGTCTGCATTGGCTCCGCCATTATTTGGTGGTGCCCATGCTGCGCTTAGCTTGTATGTCTTGCCTGCTACTAGGCGATACCTTCCGGACCCAACATGTGCAATGTTTCCTTGGATGTTGGCCGTATAGTCAATCGCACTTCCAACTGCGGGGTTCTGGTTGGTTGCCTGTGTTGCACGAACATAGTCGACGGTGCTAGTGACCATACTAGGTGAGCTTATTTTCTTGTAAGTAATCTTAGATACTCCACCTTCAGCACCCCAGTTGTAATCAACTTGCGCGCCTGTAGCTGAACGCCAGCGCAATTTGTATGTCGTAGCTGAGGTGACTGTCACCCGCACAATCTGGTTGGCGTCTTGCTGAGCATACGCACCTGATCCACTCATCTCTACACGTGAGAGACTGCCGGCTACCTGATTGTTGCTCGCGTCGGTTACGACAAACTCTATGCCTTCCCCTGGGTCAGGAGCGTTTTGATCGATGTGGTACAGAATTTCATAGGTACCAGCGCTTGGCAGTGTGACGCTCAAGCCTGTCGCATCTACGAATGAGGTGCTACTAGTACTTCGAAATGAAGTATCTGTAGCTTCGCCATATTCACTTGGAGCGCCCGCACTACTCCGATTGTCTGCCACCATGATCACATTCGTCCCATCTGAGCGTACGACGATGGAATCATACTGGTTGTAAAGGCAGACTGTATTTGTTGAACTATTGAGCGTTTCACTACCAAAAGCTTTGACACAGAGAGAGTTGGTAGAGCTATCTACTCGAGTTACTTCTATGAGTTTACCGCTGTTTCCTGCTGCTGTTGGCAATGTAACTGTCACCGCCGTGCTGCTGGCATCGCCTTTCACCGAGTAATTCCAGTTGCTGACCGAACTGTTGCTAGATATCGTCTGCAGGGTCGTATTTCCACCACCACCGGTGCCACCTACTACGCGCCAGCGAGTGTCGGTCGCATCATAGATCAGTTCTATTGATGCTCCGGCAGCAATACTCACATCTGAACCAGTACCTGTGATGATGCGGTTTGCTACTGCGGAGCCGGTACTTTGATTGCTTAGGGTGACCGCCAGAGATGCATCGGCGTTCGAAAGCGTGAGGTGCTTACCGTCTGCCCCGCCTGCAATTCCTGTGATAGTCTGGGCTGCGCCGGAGGTATCGAGCCGTATGAATGACGCGTTACCAAACGCCACGTCGTTAGCCGAGCCTGGCGTGGTGTAGGTAGTACCCGCTTTGGTAGCAATGGCGCCACCGAAGTTAGCGGCAAGGCCACTTCCGGTAGCGTTGACCTGCAGGCTGTCACCCGTACCGGCATTGTTGATAGTCAAGCCTTTAGCGGCCGATGTTCCACCCACGATGTCAAGCTTAGCCAGTGAACCGGTTACGCTCGCGCTATTTCCTGCGCTAATCAGATTCAAAAGCGAACCTGTAAACGCCGTCGAGCTCGTAGCGAGCTGGTGTAATACGCCAGACGTCAGTGCATTCGCATTACTAACAAGGCCAGAACCATTTGTTAGGGTAGTCCAGTTCCAGGTCTGGGTGTAACTGCTATTGTCGAGCGCACTGCTAGAAACTGCTGCCGAAATAGCACTCATAGAAATGCTACCTATGGCTGCTACGTCAGTATAGGTGTCTACGAGTGTATAGAGCTGGTAGGCACGGTTGTCGGGGCGGGTTTCGACGTCGCTAGAGGTGATATTAAGCGAATGCGAGTGATTGCCGTCGGCTGACGTCGACTGGTCGTAAGGGGTTGTCGCATCAGAACCCTGCATTCTACCGCCGTTCCCGGTAAAGTTCATGTCGTCCTTATTAGTGTAGCCATATACAGTATGGGAATGAGCGCCGTTTACGGACGTGGTGCCGCCTAAGCCATTGACTGCGGTTGCATCGGCCTGGAAAGTACCGATAGCTGCTGCATTACCACCTGTGTTACGAAGGAACATGCCAGCTACATCAGCGGGGAAGACAATGTTGTTACCACTCACGAACTCTGGGTGCTTAGCCGCCCAGGCGGGATACGTTATCGCTCCATTCGTGATTGTCCCGGGGCTTACGGCTAAATATCCGGTGCCTACAGTTCTGCCGCTTTCTGCGTAGACCATTTCTCCGACTCGCCTACTGACGCCGTTGACAAGATTAATAGGTGTATTGCCGCCAATCACCTGAATGGTTGCAGAAGAATTTGCCGCAAAAACAGTCGTAGCATTTGTGTTGGTACTAATGTAGATCTCTACTCTTGTGTCTGAGGCTGGTGTGTACACGGCTTCAGCAGTGCTGCCACCAATCTCGTTTTGAGTATGTGAGACTGAGTCTCCATACACATAGTTACCGATGTTGGTCCCCGTATTTGCATCGCGCCATGTCCAATCAAAATCAACTGCCGCAGGTCCGGAGATACCGCTAAGGTTCGCAGTCAGGCGGTATGTTTTACCAGCCTTGAGGCTGAAGCGCCCAAGCGATGCTGTATTGGCAGTGTTTGTATAGCCCGAAGTCAAGTCAAGCGAGATGTCATCGCTAGTAGACGCACCAACACTATTAAACTTAATGTGGTCACCTGTGCTTATATTGGTCGTTTGATTTGCTGATAATGTCGCATTCAAATAGCTGGCAGCGACATTGCTTGCTGCGTTTACCGCATTCCAACTATCACCATCCCAAACAAAGCTATTCGCAGCCCCGCCGGCAATAACTGTCACGCCACCTAGCGTAAAGTTTGCCGTACCAATGTTGCTAATAGTAATAATTTTACCTTTAGTCGTAGTTACACTAGTGGGGTTCGGGATGCTCAAAGTTTGCCCAGCTGTCGTCTGATTGACATTGAAGTTAGAGTACGTGTCGACAGTACTGCTCGCAGAGCCCAAGCTTCCACCGGTCGCTTTATTGGAAATGTCGGTGCTAGTGTAGCTACCACCGCTGCCGGTGCCACCAACGACGCGCCAACGAGAAGCTCCAGAGTCATAGACAAGACTGAGCGATGCATCGGCAGCCAATGAAAGATCGGTGCCCGTGCCAGTTTTGATCCTGTTCGCAGCCGTGGAGCCGGAGGCGTCATTTGATAGAGTAGCGGTGTATACACCCGCATTAATGATGGTTAGCAATCGGCCGTCGGTGCCGCCAGCTATACCGGTAAGTGTTTGTGCGCTTGCGCCAGTGAGGCGGATGAGCGAGCCGCTGCCGAGGTTGGCATCGTTGCTTGTGCCGACCGTGCTATAGTCACTGCCCTTTGCTACGGCTACCGAGCCAGAGAAGGTTTTATCCCCCGCGATGGTCTGGGCACCGGCAGTGACAAGGCCGCGTGCAGTTGCGCTCGCATTCGGAATATTCAGGGTCGTTGTGCCACCCAGGTTAACGGTGGTCGAGCTGAAATTCACATCTGTTCCAGACGTACCCAAGGCGAAAGTGAGGCCTTGGTTAGTCAGACTGACAGTGTTGCTAGCAATAGTTATACCCGTGCCTGCACTTAAGACAGCCTGCTTGCCGTTGAAGGTCGTCCAGTCGGCTGAGGTCAGGTAGCCATTGGTCGAGCCACTGGCCATGGTTAGGCCGAGCGCACCGGTCGTGCTGTTATAGGTCAGCGGCGCGGAAACGCTCAACGCTCCCCTCGCTCGAGTGTCTGTGTAGTATAAGTTACCACCACCCTCACCGATCTGACCCGTATTCAAGGTTACAGCACCGGTTTGACCATTTACAGAAAGTACAGGTGCAGTTGGCGTAAGCAGCTTTTGCCAGTTGCCCAGCGTGCTAGCAGGCGTGGCAGAAAGTATGAAGCTTTCACTGGTGTCGGTGCGGACTGCTACATCACCC
Organism: Candidatus Saccharimonadota bacterium; assembly: GCA_016789655.1. GTDB lineage: Bacteria > Patescibacteriota > Saccharimonadia > Saccharimonadales > UBA4665 > JAGXIT01. Next base: position 23,961 of record JAEUQV010000100.1, on the reverse strand, counting down.
TTGACGGCACTAAGTGCCAACATGCAGGCTTGATCAGCCACCACATAGGTGCTATTCATGACCATGGCTGGAAGCTGTGAAGTCGGTACCTTTCCACTGCCATCGAGGGTAGCGAGGCCATTGACCGCACCCTTTTGTAGGGTGATCCGGGCATCAGCGCGGCCATCGGTAAAATATTTATTCGTTAAGCCCTCTATAAGAATATCTGTCGTCTTGGCGGCAAGTGCACTATCGAACCTGCCTTGCGTGTAGTACAGATTGCCGTTTTCAGCCACGGCTGAAGTATCGAGTGTCCCAAGTGTTTGGTCGCCGCGTAAGTACTGGCTAGAAGTGCCCGCTGGTAACGCGGATTGTTTGCTATTAAACGTATTCCAGTCTCCGCTGCTCAGGTAGCCGCTGGCACTGCCGCTGGCTAGGCCTATCCCAAACACCCCTGTTGTTGGGTTGTAGCTGAGCGGGCCACTTACGCCAAGGGCACTGCGGGCACGCGCATCGGTGTAGTACAAATTGACGCCCTCTGCCAGGTTTGACGAAGTAAGTGTTACGGTACCAGTTTGACCGTTGACTGATTGTACGGGTGAGCCAGGAGTCAGGAGTTCTTGCCAGTTAGCTACCTGATCAGTTGGGACATCGACTGCTATATAGCTCTTGTTTTCATCGGTGCGTACGGCCACATCGCCCTTGTTGGCACCAAGTGAGAGCATGGCTGCTTCGCTGCCGACGACGTACGTGTTAGTTACCGCTATAGCTGGGAGTTGCGACGATACGATCTTGCCGCTTCCATCGAGCGTAGCCAAACCATTGGCAACGCCTTTTTGTAGGGTAATGCGCGCATCGGCACGTACGTCGGTGTAGTATAGGTTGCCAGCTTCGGCGACGGCATCGGTATCGAGTGTGCCCAGAGTGAGGTCACCGCGGAGGTACTGGTTAGTACTACCACCGGTCGGCAGTGCGGCTTGTTTGGCACTAAACGCCGCAAAGTCGGCGGCGCTCAGGTAGCCATCATGAATGCCATCCGATTGCTGTATAGAAAGAACCGGGTTTTGGCCGCCAGTATTGCCTAAGGGGCCATCGACGTCAATATTCAAAACACCACTATTGCTTAAAGTTGTTCCAACGAGATTTAAACCGATACCCGCGCTGTACGTGGTATTGGTATCGACATCTACAGCACAAGCCCAAGCGCTACCATTCCACTTCAGAACCTGATTAGCGGTACAGGTTGCCACAGATACCGCGTCTCCACTTCGGACAAGCAAGCCATTCCCGCTAAACGTCAATGCATTTTCTTTGGCGCTGAATGTCGTCCAATCTATAGAGCTTAAGAGGCCGTTTTGGGCGCCAGATGCAGTGGCGATTGTTATGGAGACGCCGCCGCCTACGACCGCACCCGTACCGCCAGTCACAGTTATACCCGAGGTGCTACTACTAAGATTACCTAGGGTCAGTGCTGCTTGCTTGGCATTGAACGTGGCAAAGTCTGCAGCACTCAAGTAGCCATCGGTTGTACCGTTTGCTTGCGCGATAGAGAGTGTTGGTGACTGACCGCCTGTAGTTTGCAGCGGTCCATTGACACTCAGTGTTAAGAGTCCGGAGTTATATAGATCACCTGCGCTGAATCCTAACCCGCTTCCGATCCCAATATTGGTACCAGCCGCCGCACTGCCGTTAGGATTACCTAATAAACTATTGGCAGCAAGGTCTTGAATCTTGGCGAACGTAATCGCGCTATCGACGATTTTTACGGTAGTAACACTGCCGTCACCAAGCTTTGCAGTCACTACATCACCATCGACAATCTTTGCCGCTGTAACTGAACCGTCAGCTAGTTTGGAAGTCGTCACAGCGCCATCGGTTAATTCGCCGGTTTCTATTGAAGTACCGAGTACAGCAGTAATCACTCCGGCTGAAACCTGTATGCCTGTTCCCCCGCTGTATGTTATGCCGCCATCATCGCTGGCGCAATCCCAGGCTGAACCGGTCCATTTAAGCAGCTCGTTGGCTGCGCAGGTAGTCTTGAGGTTAGGCCTGAGGCTGTTTTCTCTAGACCTGAGTTAGCAGCGACGAGCAGCTGTATGTCAAGATCTGAGCCAGTCAATGTCGTTTTGATGACACCGTCATTGGTCACGACGCCTACGGTGCCCTTATCGCCCTTGGCGCCGGTTGCGCCGGTATCACCCTTATCGCCTTTATCGCTTTTTTCGCCTGGGATGCCCGTTGTGCCAGAGATGCCGTTCGCTCCATTCGAACCGGAGCCGCCATTTATTCCGCTTATGCCTTCGGAGCCATTAAGACCGCTCGTGCCACTATCGCCGTTCTGGCCAGCGCTGCCACCGCCACCGCTTGAGCCGTTTGCACCAGTATCGCCTTTATCGCCCTTATCGCCCTTTGCTGGGTCGGTCAGGCCATTTGACGCGACTAGGCTAACAAGTGTGCTAGAGGGGTCGCTACTTTTCGGGGTACCATCGTCATCGACGTCTGAATCTTGAGCGTTCGGGGTTCCATCGTTGTCGATATCTGAGTCTTTGACGTCTGGGGTGCCGTCATTATCTGTATCGAGGGTTGTTATGGATTGCAGGCTTTACCCGAAGTATTTTAAAAACTCCGGGTCTTGTGCAATACCCTGGAGTATTTTATTGGAGCTTGTGTCCGTAACCGTTTTATCGAAAAATTGATGATACCCAATAAATGTGCCAGCGGTCAATACAACCACCAACAGTAATGTTTTTGCTCTTACCAACGACATGGCATACCCTTTCGCACAAGTATTCTTACGTTGAAGTATAAGCAATATAGCGAACGGGGGCAATAGCCATTATGGCTCGTTTATTGCTGCGTTTTCCACATCATATAATCCTAATTGTGCACAAAGCGCCATACTGTTTTTTCGCTACTCAGCTGTAGCAAATACAGCACGAGGTACGCTATTAGATTAATTAAGTTATGCCGCAGGAGTCTCGGGGGGGGCTTCATGTACGGGTATATCGGCCAAAGTTGGCTGGCCGGTTGGGATAACACCCATTTCGGGAGGGGCTGGTTGTACATCGGGGCGTAAAATACTGTTTACGATTTTATCGACAGTGTCTTCTGTCATCATCGCCTTAACAGAATAGCCAGATATACCAAGATCACGTAAATCTTTCGGGGCTTCGGTTTCATTAAGGTTAGAGATGACGTACACAGGGATAGTTTTGCCCCAATCGCTGCCACGCATAGTAGCGAGCACTTGGCCGCCGGAAATATCTGGAATCATTAGATCAAGCAATACTAAGTCCGGTATTTCTTTCTGGATAAAATACAGCCCGGTTATGCCATTGTAGGCTACGAAACAGGTGTAGCCGAGCAACTCAAGACGGGTTTTATATATTTCGGCGAGGCTTGCGTTATCCTCTACTATGATGATTTTTTTAGAGTTCTGCTGTGGATCCATGACCTGATTGTAGTACAATCGTTTTGCATTTACTACAGCAAAGTTGGTTGAAAGCGTACGAAACGGCTCACATTAAGACAATGCGCCGCTTGTAGCTCCCCGAAACTTCAACCCATAAGCTATGAGACATCTTTTCGTAAGTTCTTTTCGTACTAACCACGCCCAACCTGCAAATTCATACTTGGCTCGCACATCGACGTGCGCTACACTTTAACCATGAAAAAAGTGGTAGTAATGAAATTTGGCGGGACTTCAGTTGGTAGCGCAGAGCGCATAAGAGATGTCGCGACTATCGTACGAGATGCTTCAAAAACATACCAAGTCGTCGTTGTAGTTTCGGCTATGAGCGGCGTTACAGATTTGCTCGTACAAGCGGCTGAGCACGCCGAGCAACGTGCCCAAAAATCATTTCGCGATATCGTAGATACAATTCGTCACAAACACATAGCTGCAATTGAATCCCTTAAACTCGACGCCGATACAGCTACTAGCTTGCGCGCCAACGTAACGAAAGACCTCGACGAACTCAGCGGCTGGCTAGAGGGTGTGTATATGTTACGCGAACTCACCCCACGCGCCCGCGACCTTATAACCTCATTCGGGGAAAGATTAAGCGTACAACTTGTAGCGGCATCGCTGGTACAGCATGGCGTGGCGGCTGAACCGGTCACTGCCAACCGCTGCATAGTAACCGACGATAAGTTTGGCGACACTCAACCTGACTTAAAAGCTTCGGCCAAAAAAACCAAGCGCACGCTCAGTCCGCTCTTGGCTGAATTGGTGACGCCTGTGGTAACCGGCTTTATGGGTGCAACCACCAAAGGCATCGTCACTACACTAGGTCGAGGCGGATCGGACTATTCTGCCACCATACTCGGCTACTGTCTCGATGCACACGAAGTCTGGATCTGGACGGACGTGACTGGGGTGATGACTGCTGACCCACGTATCATTCCCAAAGCACGCACCATCGATCATCTTTCATACGATGAAGCTGCTGAGTTGTCGTATTTTGGCGCCAAAGTATTGCATCCTTTCACTATGCTGCCAGCTGCCCTGAAGCAAACCCCTATAGTTATCAAGAATACTCTCGAGCCGCAAGCGGTCGGCACCCACATCACTGAGCTCGCAACACCAGATTCACATGAAGTCAAAGCCATCACCAGCATGAAGCAGCTCTCGCTTATAACCGTACAGGGTAAGGGCATGACCGGTGTGCCAGGGTTCGCTGCAAGAGTATTTGGGGCATTGGCTGTGGCTAAAGTAAGTGTACTGTTTATTTCTCAGGCTTCTTCGCAATACAACATATCCCTGGTGGTGAAGCGCGCTGACGGCAAACACGCTACCGATGCACTCCATGAGGAATTCCGTCGTGACCTCTCGCGTCACAGTATCGAGATGGTCAAGCTCCGAGAAAATTTAGCAATCATCGCTGTGGTTGGCGAAGGTATGCATGGGCACCCGGGCGTAGCCGGTAAGACACTCAGTAGTTTAGGCGAGTCAAATATTAATATCGTAGCGATTGCCCAGGGCTCTTCGGAACGCAATATTTCCCTCGTCATAGACGAGACGGACGTTCCCGCAGCCGTACGGCATATCCACGATGCGTTTAAGTTAGAAAGGGATCCCAAAGCATGAAAACTGCTGTGCTCCATATTGGCATTGGAAATGTCGGCCGTGAACTTTTAGAACAAGTAACAACCTATGGGTCAGACCTGGTATATCATGGCTTATTCGACGTTGCAGGTGGTTTATTCGCGGCCGATGGCCTTACTAGCAGTCAACTTCATGCCTTTCCCGAAAATGCCGACAAGGCTGTAGCAGCTCTCGACTGCGTAGATCAAATGACGGATCCATTTATCCTTGTAGATACGACTGCGATCAATCTTACTTTGCCCGTCATGAAGGCTGCGCTACAACGTGGCGGAGCTGTCACCATGTCAAACAAAAAACCCCTTACTGGCTCGCAAGCCGACTGGGACGAGCTACATGCTCTTGGTGGCAACCGGCTATTTTACGAAACTAGTGTTGGGGCTGGGTTACCGGTCATTTCTACACTTAAATCACTACTGGCAACCGGCGACGAAATCGTCGAAATCCAGGGTTGTTTTAGCGGGACGCTTGGTTATATTTTTTCAGAGCTCGAAACCGGCACTAGTTTTTCAGCCGCAGTTACCCAAGCGAAAGCACTTGGCTTCACAGAACCAGATCCGCGCGATGATCTTTCAGGTATGGATGTAGCCCGTAAAGTGCTTATTTTATCTCGTGTACTGGGTAAAAAGCTCGAAATCAATGATGTCGCAGTCGAGAAGTTATACAGCGATGCCCTTGCCGATCTTGCGCCCGAAGACTTCATAAAGCAAGTTTCCACGCTCGATTCCGAGTATGCCCAAAAAGCGACCGATGCTAAACAGGCTGGTAATGTTCTTCGCTACGTCGCCACCGTGAGCCCAACTGAGCACAGCGTAAGGCTTATGGCAGTTCCAGCTACATCTGACATCGGTGGGTTGCATGGTCCTGACAATATCATTGTCATCAAAACCAAGCGGTACCTAGATAACCCGCTTATCGTAAAAGGCCCCGGCGCAGGCGTACCGGTAACCGCGGCAGGCGTATTTGCCGACTGTCTGGCAGCCGAGCTGGTGTTAAAAGGAGAACATGCCCTATGACGCAGACCTATAAGACAGCCGTGCTGGGCGCAACTGGTATGGTTGGCCAGCGTTTTATAAGCTTACTCGATGCTCACCCTTGGTTCCAGGTCACCACTCTGGCCGCTTCACCGCGTTCAGCCGGCAAATCGTACCGCACCGCAGTGGCAGACCGGTGGGCTATGCAGACAGCTATACCGGAAGATATTGCAGAGCTTACGGTACTTTCCGTCGAAGATGACCTTGCAAGCATTGCCGCGGCTGTCGATGTGGTGTTTTGTGCGCTTGACATGGATAAAGCTGATATCCGCCGTATAGAGGAAGCCTACGCTGCCGCTGGGGTGGCCGTGATATCGAACAACTCGGCCCATCGCTGGACCGAAGACGTGCCCATGATTATGCCCGAGGTCAACCCCGAGCACGCCGCGCTCATCGACGTGCAGCGCAAAAATCGCGGCTGGAGCACCGGGCTAATAGCCGTCAAGCCCAACTGTTCTATTCAGTCGTACGTTTCGGTTTTGACTGCTCTACGAGCGTTCAAGCCGCACGATGTAAGCGTCACCAGCCTGCAAGCCATTTCCGGTGCCGGTAAAACCTTCGAAACCTGGCCCGAAATGGTCGATAATGTCATCCCGTACATAGGCGGCGAAGAGGAAAAATCCGAGCGTGAACCCATGAAGATTTGGGGCAAGTTAGACAAAAATGGTATAGGCCTAGCCATGACGCCGGTCATCCATGCTACCTGCATACGGGTGCCCGTCACTGATGGGCATATGGCCTCGGTGTGGGTGCAATTCGCCGAAGCGCCGACCAAAGATGCGATTGTGTCAGCCGTCAACGATTTCCAAAACCCCCTAGCCGGGCTCAACCTGCCCTCCGCCCCCAAACAGCTCATCCAATATTTTGAAGAGGACAATCGACCACAAACTCGCCTCGATCGAGACTACGAGAATGGCATGGGTATTTCTGTGGGTCGTTTACGGCAGATCGATGACCACGAGTGGCAATTCGTGGCGCTAGCTCACAACACCGTGCGCGGGGCTGCTGGTGGAGCCGTGCTGATGGCAGAGCTTCTGGCAGCCAAAGGCTATATCGCAAATCGGGTTTAGTATGGGCACATTAGACGTCACTTGGTTCACTGGCACCGTCATCCGTGGAGATCAGGTCGGACGCACACTCAACTTTCCGACGGCCAATCTTGACCCTACACTGCTGGCTCACATCGAAAAAGAAGGAGTCTATGCAGCCAAGGTTCGTCTGGGATCACGAAATTACAGAGGTGCACTTTATCTGGGACCCCGCATAACGCTTGGCGAAACGAAACGTGTATTAGAAATTCACCTGCTAGATTTTAATGGCGACATATACGAGGCTACCCTGCAATTTAAGCTCGGAAAATTCATCCGGCAACCAAGTAATTTCCCTGGCCAGCAAGAATTGATGGATAGGCTGCAAGCCGATGTAGCTGCAGTCCGTGCAGCTGCATAATCGTTACATTTAGGTTATACTTACTGTATGACGGCACGTCAAAAACTCGTTGCTATTGGATCGGGGGCATTTGCCCTTATGCTTATAGTCATCATCTCCTTTGGTTTTTTGCCATTCCGGGGGTATCTTGCTTCCTTGCCTATCTTGCTTATCGGTATCTGCGGTCTCACGACATGGCTGGCATTTTTTGCTGCCTTCAGCACGGATCAACTCCAAGAGGCGGAGTCTCACGAGAGTCCTCTTGAACTTTTGAAGTGGCTCTTCAGCCGACTCAAATAACTCACCTTGCGCATTAAATTAGTGTGAGTTATAAATTGCCCTTTTCTATATCGCTGATTATTGATTATGCAAAAGTATTGCGTTTATGTGTAATTTGTGTTAACATATACTCACAATTAGTTGGTTATAGGCTATGAAACTTCCTTTGTATCTGGTCGCTTGAAGGGAGCGGAGCTAGTAGCGAAACCGGGTAGCCACCTATCTCTTGCGGGATCGGGCTCCACAGAAACAATTAATTGCCCATACAAGCCGCAAAAAAGCGGAAATAACAAAAAGTGAAAGGATATCTTATGGAGTACGGGAAACCTTTTGGGGTGGCCACGGCAGGTGGTGTCGCCTTCTTTGGCCACATGATAGGGTATGGCTGGATAATATCGGTTAGCCTTATCATAACAATAATCGGTATTAGTGGCATACGTCTCTTTTTTCGCCGCCACAAGCCTTTAGACATCGATAGGCAATAATATGCAAGCCTATCTATCAAAAAGCCGTGTGCGGCTAGCTGCAGCGTTCGCGCTGGTTGCTATGGCATTATGGACGGCGCGCCACCTTATAACGGCCGTACATATAGGATCCTTGATCGACTACCTATATTCATATTGGATTCTCATCGTTTCTTTTTTGGTGCTGGTTATTACGATTGGTCTTTCCTACCGGGAACGTCCAAAGACGAGTGCCGCACCGACAGGTTCCGATGCTCATGTAGCGGCGATCATCCCCGCCTATAATGAAGATCCGGCCGCTCTCCAAGAGTGTATTCGCTCGCTGTTCGCCCAAACGCGTCCGCCGCAAGAAATATATGTGGTAGATGATGGGTCGCGAGTCGAATACAGTACAGTAGCGCAATGGGCGGGAACGCAAGCCGGAAAACATGGCTCTGCTATCAAATGGCTACGGCAAGACAATTCCGGCAAGCGGCATGCTCAGGCACATGCCATCGCAAAAGCCGATCAAGCCACGATATTTATTACTGTAGACTCTGATTCTGTGCTCGATAGGCATGCCATCGCCGAGCTTCTGAAACCTTTTGCCGACCCAGACGTGCAGTCCGTGGCCGGCCTGGTTCTCGCCCGCAACAATCGAACCAATCTCTTGGCACGCATTACTGACCTGTTGTTTGTGACCGGACAATTGACAGACCGTTCTATGATGTCCAGTTTGGGCTCCGTACTTGTAAATTCTGGTGGGCTAGCTGCGTATCGCGCAGATGTAGTCCGCCGGAATATACAATCGTATTTACACGAAGAATTTTTTGGTCATCCGGTGGAATTTTCGGATGACTCCATGTTGACACTCTATGCCCTAGGTAGCGGCAAGACTATCCAGCAGCCAACAGCGTTTGTGTTCACAATGATGCCAGATAGGTTGAGCCATCATGTACGACAACAGATACGTTGGATGCGCGGATCATTTATACGATCATGGTGGCGGCTCAAATATTTACCACCTTGGTCACCAGGCTTCATACGTCAAGCTGTCGGCTGGTTACAGTTTGTCGTCACCACTACGCTGCTTACGCTTATGCTAATATCACGGCCTTCGATGCCCCACGTGCCACTTTTGCCGCTTATAGCCATCCCCATACTGGTTGGCTACGCCCAGGCGTTACGCTATTTTGCCGTCCACCGCAGCGACGAACCGCTCTGGTCGCAACTGCTCACGTATGCACTAACACCTCTAGCCGTATTATGGTCATACCTTGTTCTTCGTCCGATTAGACTATATGCAGCAATCACATGCTTTCGTGGGAGCTGGGGCACACGAAAGTCGGTAGAAGTCACATTGCAGCCTAGAAAACGGCACTGGCGCACAACCATCAACGCTGCTTTGCGCTACCGAATAGTCTTCGATTCTCGGTACGACTATCTCATGCGCTCTATTGACTACACCTCCCACACCCCGGCGGCGTGGGGGACTGCCTGGGAACATTACTACGCTAGTCTGAACGAAAGGCAACAGCAAGGTTTGTGGAACGGCTTTTATGCAGCACGCGAACGACTCGCTAGCAGTGAGCCGATGGAAACTTCGCATATACAGCGGTTTAGCTTTCACCAGCGCGTCTTACTCCGCTTGATCGAACGCAATAGAACAGCGCTGCTTCCGCTCAAGCCATAAACGATAATACTTTTTAATATTCACGTGCCAATAGCAGCATTATTACTGCATCATAATAAATGATTAATGAAAAATAATTGAAAATTAAAAATTGGTAAATGAGCAACATTATTTATTGGTGTGTGAAATGTGCATACAATCAAACCCACACCTTTATGTGGTGTATAGTGTAACCATGACGAACTCACTCGATCCTACACAAACAGACGCTTGGCAGCAACTCGCTACTCAGAAACATGCCTTTACGCAAACATTCAGAGAATTATTTGCCGCTGACGCTGAACGTGGCAATCGTTTTGCGCTACAAGCTGGTGATATATATCTTGATTACTCCAAAAATCGTCTAGACGCACAGATACTGGCGACCCTTTTTGATTTAGCTCGCCAATGTAATGTCGAAGCACAGCGCGACGCCATGTTTGCCGGTGAAAAGATCAACGTAACCGAAGATCGGGCGGTGCTTCACACTGCCCTGCGCCATCAATCCGATCAGCCGGTATATGTCGATGGGCAAGATGTTATGCCCGAGGTCCATGCCGTACTAAAACATATGCGCGAGTTTAGTAACCAAGTTCGTAGCGGCGAGTGGCGTGGCTATACGGGCAAAACTATCCGGCACATAGTCAATATTGGGATCGGCGGGTCAGATCTGGGTCCCGTCATGGTGACAGAAGCACTCAAATGGTATAGCCAGCGTGATCTCGAGGTGCATTTTGTTTCTAATATAGACGGCACCCATATGAGCGAAACCCTGCGTGTTTGTGACCCCGCCGAAACGCTCTTCATTATCGCCAGCAAAACGTTCACGACAGATGAAACGATGACAAATGCTGCCACTGCGAAACAATGGCTCTTAGCAGCATTACACGACGAAGCAGCGGTCGCCAAACACTTTGTGGCGCTCAGCACCAACACCGATGCGGTTGCAGCTTTTGGTATCGACCCCGCCAATGCATTTGGCTTTTGGGATTGGGTTGGTGGGCGCTACAGCCTGACGAGTGCTATCGGCTTGAGCATCATGCTAGCTATTGGACCAGATAATTTCGATGAGTTGCTTCGTGGGTTCAGCAGTATGGACGAGCATTTTCTCACTGCGCCAGTAGAACAAAATATGCCCGTATTACTGGCGCTACTTGGGATTTGGAACAGCAATTTCCTAGGTGCAGAAACTGAAGCGATTTTACCCTATGACCAATATCTGCATCGGTTTGCCGCGTATTTCCAACAAGGCAATATGGAAAGTAACGGTAAATCTGTCCGAAAAGATGGTTCGCCCATCGGCTACCAAACAGGCTCTATCGTATGGGGGGAACCTGGCACAAATGGACAACATGCCTTTTATCAGCTCATACACCAGGGTACGCGTCTTATACCTTGCGACTTTATAGGTTTTGCACAGTCGCTCAATGACCCAGATGGCCGCGGCACACACCACCGCAAGCTCACTGCCAATTTACTAGCCCAAAGCCGTGCCCTTGCCTTCGGCAAAACTGCCGAAGAGGTCCGTGCCGAAGGGGTTCCGGAAGCGCTGGTAGCCCACAAAACGTTTCCCGGTAACCGCCCCAGCAATACGATTCTTTTGCCCAAACTCACGCCGTTTACACTTGGCGAATTAATTGCGCTGTATGAACATAAGATATTTGTGCAAGGCGCTATATGGGGTATAAATAGTTTCGACCAATGGGGCGTCGAACTCGGCAAAGTCCTCGCCCGGGATATTTATGAACACCTTAGTAGCCCTGAAGCAGTTCAATACGACTCATCGACAAATACGCTGTTGCGCACATTGCAGCAGCTACAGTAACATTATCGTGCATGAGCAAACCAGCAAAAATGAGCCTACGCGAGCAGATACACGCCATCTTCGGGGTAGCTAAGTTAACCTTTAAAACAGCACCCGGCGCTGTACTGTTCAAACTGTTTGGCGCTATTATTACTGCTGTTTTGCCACTCGTCACTACCTATTATGCAGCCCAAACCACTACCGCACTTGCAGCTGCCTATGGCGGAGATGTAAATGCTAAAAACCAAGTCCTAACATACGTCATTATTACCGCCCTCCTTGGTCTCATTTTGACCGTGTGGAATAGCTTCGATAATTACATACAGGCCAAGATGCGGCATATTGTGCAAACAAAAGTAAGCAACCAGATGTTCGAGCAATTTTTGTCGCTGGACTTTTGGCGCTATGACGATAAAGACACTGCCGATTTGTATGATAAGGCTCAGAAGTTCTCGCAGTTTTTTGCCTGGGTATTCGATAGAGTTGCGCAGGTTATTTCACAGGTCATTGCCTTACTTACGGCCGTCATCGCATTGGCAGCAGTAAGCCGGTGGCTAGCTGGTTTTATTTTCATTGGGCTGCTACCCGGCGTAGGCGTGCAATTTTGGTTAGCGAGACGCCAGGTAGAAAACTGGAACAACAATGTCGATACTCGCCGCGCACTCAACATCATTGAGTGGCAAATGATGCAGCCCGATCTCATAAGCGAGCTGCGGATATACGGTATGGTTAAGCATCTGCTGCAGCTGCGCATACATCTCCATGATAAAGCAGAACGCGAACGGATCAGCATAGAAGGAAAGGCGCTGCCAGTCGGACTGCTTGCTAACACATTCGAAGCCGCTGCCGAGCTTGGAGCTCTTATATGGGTGTCCCTACAGATTATCGCCCGTCAGCAACCACTCGGACAGTTCGTGTATGTGCAACAGATTGTATCGCGGGCTATAGGCAGCGCTAGCTCGCTTGTTACAACCATTAGCAGCATCGATGAGGATGTCGCGAATCTGTTCGACTATCAACGCTTTATGCAGCTACCGCGCAGTCATCCTACAGGCACCAAGCTATCCAAAGCACCACAAGAAATTCACTTGCAGCAAGTTAGTTTTACCTATCCCGGCAAACAGTCACCGGTTCTCGATGGTATCACCCTAACCATACGCAAACACCAGCACGTTGCTATTGTCGGCGAAAATGGAGCCGGCAAAACGACTCTCGTCAAACTGCTGACGGGACTCTATAGACCAACAGAGGGTGTACTCTTGCTTGACGGCCAAGATCTCAGCACGGTCCAGATCGAAACGTGGCATAAGCACTTAGGCGTGCTCGGCCAAGACTTTATACGCTATGGGTTCGCTACGGCGCGTGATAATGTGGTATACGGCGATGTCGAGGCGCCATACGATCATACAAACTTCGAACAAGCGCTCACGCATGCCGAGGCGGCCAGTTTTGTCCATAAACTCGAAAAAGGCATCGACTCATACGTCAACAACTGGATGGAGAGTGATGACGGCACGAAGGGAGCCGACCTTTCTGGCGGTCAATGGCAGCGACTGGCTCTTGCTAGAAACTTCTACCGTAACGCGCCCATAATCATTCTGGATGAACCCACTTCTGCAATCGACGCCCTTGCCGAAGCGCGCATTTTTAAGCGGCTTTTTAGTAGCCGCGACCGCACAATTATAACCGTAAGCCACCGCCTTTCAACCATCAAAAAGGCTGATACCATTTACGTACTGAAAGAAGGCAAACTCGTAGAATCAGGCACGCACGATGAATTACTTGCCAAACAGGGGCATTTTTTCACGATGTTCGAATCGCAAATAAATGGCTAAAATTCTCGGACGCCGGTTTCGGTGACTATGATATCCATAGGGATATCATAATGGTCGTGAGGGAGATGGTCTATTTCGGCCGAAGCATAGGCGAGACCGATTTTGAGAGCATGGGGCTGCGCCGCCAGCCAGCGGTCATACCAGCCGCCGCCCATTCCCAAGCGAAAGCCGTATCTGTCAAAACCGAGCATCGGGATGAAAATGATGTCGAATGTCTGCGTAGGAAACGGTGCATCGGACCGAGCTATACCAAACTCCATGTGCATCTCTGGCCAAGTGTTCCGCATGGCCTCTGCCAGAACGTTTGTGTCTATTTCGCAGCGGGAGGTAACCGCCGTATAGAGGTGCGCGCTGCGTAGTCCTGCAGGGTCAAGATACTCCATGACATGCGCTGCCACCTGCGAACTAACCTGCCGAACAGTCTCGGTTGGTAGATTTGCCTGCTGCTGCAAAAGCCGCTGCCGCAGTGTATTTTTTAAGTCCATAAGATCAGTTTAAAGCCAAGTGCGCCATCCGCAAAAACAAATGCCCCAGTCAGGCCGAGGCATTTTTGGTAAAACTGCTCGCAAGAGTTTACTTGTCGACTTCGACCACATCTGCATCAGCTGCGGCACGAGCGACTGCTTCGCAGCCTTTCTTGGCACCATCTTTTGATGAATACTCTTCACCGGTGGCAACTACTTCACCATTGCCAGCCTTAAGGCGCCAGCGGTACCCATTCTTGCTTGGATACACTTCAAATTTTGCCATAGATAACTCCTCCTTTGGTTTTGCCCTTTTATCATGCACGCTTCACACAAAAAGTGCAAGATACAAGATAGGCGTAGTATACCCCCTTACACACAACCCATACGTCAGACTGTTTGACGCAAGGTGAGTATGGTGATAAGGTGCTTGATACGATGATATATAGCGTAAGTATAGCGAGCGGAATGTTGTATCGATCTGTTATCAAGAAAGTGCTGTTCAAGATACATCCAGACACTGTGCATGAGCACTTGCTAAAATCTGGTAAACTCGCTGGGCAGCTGCAGCCAGTACGGGGTACTCTGGGGGCTCTGTGGTCGTACCAAAATGAGGCGTATCTTGCGCAGATGCTTGCTGGTGTGCGGTTTAGAAACCCGATTGGTTTGTCGGCAGGCTTCGATACGAACTTTGAGCTTCCACCGCTGCTGAGGGCGGTTGGGTTTGGCCATATGGAAGGTGGCTCAGTGACATACGAACCATGCCCGGGCAATGCCCACCCGTGGTTTTACCGGCTGCCACACAGCAAATCGCTTGTAGTACATAAAGGCCTGGCCAACGAGGGCACCGAGCGTGTTGCAGAGCGCATAGGGCGCTACCCCTCAAAAATGTTTGCCGATTTCCCCTGCAATATTTCTGTGGCGATGACTAATGCCGCACATGTCTGTGACGAGCAAAAAGCAATAGACGATTATGCGGGCAGCGTAGAGGTGCTTAAGGCCACAGGTGTCGGAGATATTATTACGCTAAATATTTCGTGCCCCAACACCTGCAATGGCGAGCCGTTTACTACTAAGTCATCGCTTGCCCGACTGCTAGACGCCATCGATGCCATTGGCGCTCGGCAACCTCTATTTCTTAAAATGCCGGCCGACCTTTCGTGGAAGCAGTTTAAACCGCTGCTCGAGACGGCTGCCGATCACTCGATTGCTGGCGTCATCATTAGCAATCTAGTCAAAGATCGTTCTTTAGTACACCCCGACGACAAGCTTACACCAGAGATAAAGGGTAATCTGAGCGGTAAGCCGACATGGACTACGAGCAACGAACTCATTAAAAAAACGCGTCAGACATTCGGTGACCGCTTTGTGATAATTGGGGTCGGTGGAGTGTTTTCGGCCGAAGACGCCTATACCAAAATATGCTTAGGGGCTGACTTGGTATCGCTTATAACCGGAATGATTTTTGAAGGCCCGCAACTTATAGGTCAAATCAACCGCGACCTCGTTAAACTCCTTGAGCAAGATGGCTTCACGAACATCAGTCAAGCCATCGGATCAAACTTACGAAAAATGAATCCGAAATAATATGTTTTTTATAAAGCTAACTAAAAAGAGCCTTCTCGCAAGTAGGCTCTTTATGCTAGCGACAGCATAGACTTTCTCCCTGAGCTATGACTGAGATGCCTCACAAACTAATACCCATCAGCTTGTGTGCTCTGCGACGCCGTAACTCCCATTTAGCTTCGAAGCGCTGCACGACCGCTCGCAGTTCTTGGCTGCTCCGTGTGTGTAGATCGAATACCCCCGATGTATCTTTCATACGCATTCCTCCCGCATGACATCTGTAACTATACGTTACGTTTGTAATTAACACAGTAAGGTAGTTCACAGATACGCTGTGACTATTCGCACACGGTTGGGAATTTGGGGGTAGCTACTAGGAATTAGGAACAAGCAAATAGCAACCAGCTACCATTCTAACTGCAGTTGCCAAATTCCTAACCCCTAGTTGCTAGTTGCTAGTTCCTAACCCCCTACTTACTGCCACCCTTACGACCAGCCGCACGCGCACGTTCTGGATTGTTTTTAAAGTTTCCAGGGCTCACACTACCGCCTTTTTTGCCGGCTTCTGCAGCTCGCTTAGGGTCATTTTTGAAGTTACCCGAACTCAGCTTGCCACCTTTGCTGCCAGCTGCGGCATGCCCCGCCGGATCTCCGTGCCACCCCTTGCCTTTCTTTTCTTCTGCCATAGTATGCTCAATCTCCTTGGTAATATTCAGTTCTAAGCATACCGTAGCAGCACTGAGAGTACTATGAGAAATCTAACATTTATTATGGACTATACCCGCCTAGAACCCCTTTGTAAGCTCAGCCTTCACTTTGCGCCGCATACATTGCCGCCATGGCCAAAAGCGGTTTGTGCGTTAGTGAGTTCCGCGATTCGCCTGGAAGTACTATAGCTCGCACAGCCGCCTCGGTCATTCTAGACAAAGCCCCTAGCCGTACGGATATATCTGGATGAAAGTCAGCACCGGGCACCACAAACGTTACCGCTGCTTCGGGCTGCCGCACCAATGCTTGCCTAAAATCACGCTCTATAGTGCTACCTGCATGCCTGGTTGCAAGTGGGTTCGCCATAACCGCAGTTAGTGAATTGAACGGCAGTGGTAATCTCCGGAAATTGTCTGTTCGGTTTTCAACGAGAAGCCAGCGGCTGTGAGCGGATGCGTAGTCACGCGGATCATTCGTTTCGTACGATACCCCCTCGGTTTTTTGGCCTTGGTCGCGCAACTGCCCAGTAAGAGGCGTTGGCACTAAACCTAGCCGATCCATTTGTATAATTTGCTTGACGCTACCTCTTGGCAAGGTAGCTGCAAGCGCAGTAGTAACAATCCCGCCATGGCCGGTTGCACTGAGTACTGCGGGTTGGCCGACAGTTTTGGCCACTGCCTGGATAAAACCCGACGGCCAAAGCGTATCGCCGCTTCCCCGCAGCCAGGAGCCGGTTTGTGCATAGGCACGCCACTCGTCTAGACCAATACCATGCGTGCCGCTGTTACCCTGCGGTGCAAAATAGCGTAGCTGTCTGCCTTGGCCCGCGGCTATAGCGGCCCGCACCGCTACTTCAAAAAGGTTTACATGTATACCGCCGTTTGAAGTTGTAACAAACAGTTCTTGGTTGGTTTGATCTGCTCCGTTTGGCATGCCTTCGAGCAGTTCAAGGGTGTAGCCATCTTCTTCGGGAAGATGTTGCGGCGCACTCAGCTGCCGTATACTTTCACCAATAACCGTATCGTTGCTGTCAGGTGACTCAAGCTTAGTCCGGCCAAACCTTACAGTACCCCGAGCTGCAACTAGGGTTGGGGCATAGGTACTGCCAGAACCGTAAAAGTCGCCGTCAAACGCAAGCGGGATGTCTGAACCAAACTCAATCATATTTAACTATTATGCTACATATGGTAGCATCTTGTCAATCTGAGTCTTCTATGTACCGTTTAGTTCCGCGGCGGGTTACACCCAGGGCCAAATGACTTTGCCCACTATATCGGCGTGCTCTATGAGCCCGAAATGGCGGCTATCGGTGCTTTGCGAGGGGTTATCGCCGCGTACATCGTACTTGCCGCTTTTGGAATCGATCATGCGGATGCGCTTGATTTTTTCTTTGCCCTGGTGGCTAAGCAGCACCACATCCTCGGCCTGATAGCGCCGCCACGGTATGGCCACCACGACTTGGCCAGGGTCGAGTATTGGCGTCATGCTTCTGCCTACAACCCGCCGCACGAGCATGATTTTATAATGGCGCTTTTTTCTTGCCTCTTGACTCATACCTCTTGACTCTTATTTTTTGGTCTCCCAGAAAATCTTGGCTATATCGTCTATCATCGCCAGCAGCTTGTCGGCTTCTGCTGTATCGAGATGGTGTTTGCATGCACCGGCCTGCTTGGTGGCAAGCCAAAACTTTTGGTGCAAATCCGGGTATTGTTCGAGATGTGGAGGCTTGAAATAATCTGTCCAGAGCACCCACAAATGATGCTTTACCAGCTCTGCCCGCTGTTCAATTATCATAACCGCCCGCAGTTTGCCGTGCTCGTCGAGCCCATCATATTTTTCCATGATGGCCTTTATGCTCAGCGCCTCAATCCGCGCCTGAGCCGGGTCATACACCCCGCACGGCAAATCACAGTGCGCATACACCGGCTTAATTCGAAATAGCTTCATAGTCATACCCTCCTTCTACTTATTAGTATAGCGCGCTCTGCATACAATACCTACCTAAGCTCCTCGGTCATAGTTTTACAGACCATTTCTAGGTACGTTTCCGATCAAGGTCAACTTTCAGTAATGCTAGCAAAAGCAGCGCCGTATGAATCCATAAAGTGCCCGTAAAAGCTTGACGCTTCAGCACCGCCAGGATTGCCCTCCGGATCTTCGAGCTTAAACCCCTCGCCTTCAGGCTGGATAAAAAAATATTCTCCCCCCGGCCGACTGCAATTACCCCCGGTAGGGCACCAGCCACCTTCCTCATCATAGATAAAATTCATATCAATCTGCACATCAGTATACTCGCTGGGTATGCCCTCGACATTATTTTCAGGCCCGTGTGTTCTGACTAAACGTGTCAATTTTCCTTCCGACATTGTTTCAAACACAAACAGCTTGTATCCAGCCACCTGAAAAGCCGAGCCAAACATACCTTGCTCTTCAGTGTCAAAACCAATTTTATCTAAATTCCCATTTATTTCCGAGGCCATGGACGCTATATGAGTTGCGCTTTGCCCGCTAGCCAAGGCTTCAAAATAAGCATTTTCTGGTTTATGAGATGGCGTCATTTCGCTCATTTTATTCTCCCTTATTATTTTGATGGTTCCGCCATGTGGCGATTTCGGCGTGGTTGCCGCTGAGTAATACGGGGGGGACACTTAGGCCGCGAAACACTTCGGGGCGGGTGTACTGGGGGTACTCTATGCTTTTATCGTCGTCTTGGAAAGATTCTATATCGGCGCTGGTTTCACCACCCAAAACTCCCGGCAATAACCTTACCACGCTATCTATAATGGTCATGGCTGGCAGCTCGCCGCCTGTCAGTATATAGTTTCCCATACAAAACTGTTCGTCTACCCATTTGGTAACCCGCTCATCGTAGCCTTCGTAGCGCGGACACACGAGTATAAGCTCGTCACAATCCGCCGCTAGCCGCTTGGCATCGGACTGCTTATACAGCTTGCCCCGCGGCGTCGGCAGCAGAATCTTGACTCTTGACTCTTGACTCATAACTCTATTCTTTGCGAACTCTATCGCCGCTACCAACGGCTCCGGCTTCAGTAACATCCCATCTCCCCCGCCATAGGGTGTGTCATCAACCTGCTTACGCGGCCCCAAGCCAAAATCGCGCAGATTTATAAACTCATACTCGGCTATGCCCTTATCGGCCGCCTTCCACAACATACTCGTGCCAAGTACCCCCGTAAACATCTCGGGGAAAAGTGTAATAATTTGTAGCCTCATATGGTAAGTATACCTCAACATACTCAGCTCACGACATCACCGCTCTTAACTTCTTCTTGCGCACAGTTAAACAACCCCCTTATTCCCTCAAATATGCAACTTTCTCACGCCATGGCGTGAGAAAGTTGCATAATGTTGATGATGCTTAGGCGCCGTCCCAAAACAACCAAGTCAACCGTGTCTGCACACTGTGCCGCTTATAAAATACACACCCGGAGCGACCGAGCGAAGTCTACATAACCCCAGTTCGACAATTATTATCGAGCTGGGGTTATGTAATGTACGCAGACCGAGCGATTGGAGATGTAAACCATGAGATGTACTGCAGTGCGTATGACTAATGAGCTTGAATATTATGTAACAGTGCCTTAGCAACTTGTAACCAAAAGAACCTCCGAAGAGGTTCTTTTGTCACATAAGGCCCCAACACGTTAGACGTATTGCTCGCAAGGGCGGCAGATATGTTTTTGTTTTATCAGTTGTGTCTTTCAGTAAGACTGAGTTCTAGACTATCATATTGTGATATAAAACACAAGCACTATAATCCGTAGGCGTGATAACCAACTGCTACGTTTAGTGAATTATTATATGAATGACGATGAATCATCTTACGCTAGTACCCTGATTTGACGTAACCGTCGCCCTCAGGAGTGGTGGTGTGAGCATGTGTTCCTGTGCTGCTTATGATAGGTAGGAATCGTCGGAGTAGGCGGGGAGGAGTACTAGCCTTATTGGAAAGTCCCCCGCAAATCAGGCATCTCATCTGCCGTGATAACATAGGGGCTGTTGTAGACCTGGGTCAGGGTGCTTTGACTATTGCGATCTACGTATATACTGTGCCACGGCAGAAACCATAGCATCTTATTACCGCTGGATTGCAGCTGAGCTGGGTCGGGGACGTAATCGGTCTCGGTAAGGGCGACCGGTTTGGTTGGCGCGATGGATTTATGGCGATTATAGTTATTGAGCCAGTTGGAAATGTTGCTATTGCTGGTGTAGGTATCGGTACCTGTAATATCGACGTATTGATCGCCGGGGTACCAGGCGGCATTTGGAAGTTCGTTTTCAGCAGCTGACCAAACCCAAATAAGGTTATTGAGCCCCTTGGTAGTCGTAAAGTAGTTATAAGTATATATCCAGAGCTGTTTGTATGTGTCTGGTCCGCTCTTGCTCCACCAGAACCAGCCGCCGTTCATTTCATGCCAGGGGCGCCATAAGACAGGCACATTGGCATCTTCTAGAGTCTGTAGGCGTGATGCCATCGTGTTCAGCTTGGCCACGAGCGAAGTATTCTCGCTCGTACCAGACTGTAGTGCTCGGGCGACATTGGCATCTATCTGGACATTGGTCCAATCTTCCGACGTACCAGGCGCGCTCACGTGCCAGCTGAACTCAGGGATTTGATGCCGGACGTTGAAATCATTAATCGCCTCGTTTATAGGGTCGATAGCATAACCCGCAACGTCATGACCGTGCACCGCAGGGGCTTTGCCGGTAATGCTCTGCATGCGGTCACTTTCACATTTGGTGCATTGATCTGCTTCATGCTGACCGGCCAGAATGGCGCTACCTTCTTTGGATTGCAAGAAATTGTAAACGTTTTTGGCTTGCTGGGAGGCGTTCGGATTTGAAAGGGGTTTGTAGGCCGAATTATTACCCCCCGACCCTTCTACTACACCAAAATGCAACGACTTACCTCCAGATGCTTTGTCGTCATCTACGAATGATGCATTGCCACTTCTTGAAGTAGTTTCTGCCTCAAGCGAGACATCTCCGTCTTTCGCCTGAGTTATTAGGAGTGCTGCAGTGGAAACAAGCGCAAATACAGTTATGAGCAAAACTGGCTTCGCATATTTTTTAGCAAGAAATTGCCGTATAATGTTCTTGTAGTTTTTGCTTAATTTCATCTTCTGCTCTGCATGTTAACTTTTCTGTTATGTCAAGAGTAAGACTATAGCCCTACTCACTAGACCTCTGAGAGGTCATAGCTCGACATTAATTCTTTCGCACCACTAATACCCAGTCACTGTCTCCTTCTGAATTGTTGCCTGGTGTAGCAAATGATTGTGACCCGCTATTGGCTACTGTCTGTGAGGTACCAGCAGATTCGCCTGAAGCTGGATCGAACCACTGTACAGTAGCCGCGCCACTCATTTTACTCATATCTAGCGATACGCTTCGAGCTGATGGCACATAGGCAACAATGAGCGATCCATCGTCGGCACGACCTGCAGTAACGTAGTCGGTGCCGCCATAACTACCTCGCCCAGAAATAACTGTCGCACTGTCCCAATCGGGCGAAAGCTTTTGCCAACCAAGTGGTGAGAGTATCTTGTTAATATTACCTGTATGTTTAGCCTGCGTACGCTCAATATCTGATGACCAGTTTGGACTCGACTTGTAGCCGACGGCCCACGAACCCTGCGGGCCACCATACACCACGCCCATCGCTCCAGAAAGTGCAGCCCACCAACCAAAACGTCTATTCATAAGAGCTGTCGTGACATTTCCCGATTGCATTGCAGTCGATGGCTCATAAGGGGGCTCTGCATCCAAGACAGGCTTAGTGGGCGAAATGCCTAATGCCTCACGAACTTGTTGATACGGATACGGTGCCGTGATGTCATTTTTTTGAAATGCGTAGAAGTCAAACCAAGGCTGATCTTTTAGCCCATACTCTGCCCAGCGCGGGTGGTATGTCATTAGGTGATTAGGGTCAGCTGCGCGAAGTGCATTAGCGCCAGCAATCTTAAGACTCGTACTCGTACCTATCTCATCATCACCACCCATAACCCAGATAATATTTCCCTGATTTTTATAGCGGTTGCCAACCCACGTCATAAACGAAGTAAATGCCGCTTGTGATGGAGTGGGGTCGCCCTCTCCATACTCACTGTAAGCCCAACCGCCGTTATTCGCCATCCAAAGCGGTGGGATATACAAAACCATCCCCTTTGTTTCAGCATAGTCCATAATCTGGTCTACGGCAGAAAAGTACGCTTCATTTGGCTTTGTCAGGTCGTTATTTGTAAATGCAGCACCTCTTGCGCTACTGCTGCGGCCAGCGCCCCATGGCACCAGGATTGTTTGTATGGCACTAAAACCCTGCGATTTGCGAATGTCTATAAGTTTTTTTGCATCATCTACGCTCAAATAGCCAAGCATTGTCCATGAAGTATCCGCAGCGTAGAAGAACGGCCTGCCGTTTTGGTCTACCAAGTAGCGGTTATTACTACTTATTTTAAGCGGCCAGACGTACGAACCCGAACCGCCACCGCTACCTTGTACCTTAAAACGTATCGATTTACTACCCGATGCATTAGGGTCATCGACCTTAAGCGCATTGCCGGTTGTAGTAGCCACTTCAGCCTCTAAAACCACATCGCCATCTTTTGCCTGAGCATAGATTAGCGCTACAGTTGCTATGAAAGCAAACGAGAGTATGATCAGTGCTGGCTTAGCGTTTTTTCGGAAGAAATTAGACATTTTTTTGTGCCGTTCACTATTCATAAAGCGCACTATAAGTGTGGGCCCTGCTTTATGCATCTCTTTTCTCTGTGGGGTTAATGACGTCCCCAGTTGATGGCGGTGCGATTCCACGCTGCCAGTCTGGAGTGCCAGATGAATAGTCTGGCGGAGAATAGGTAACTGGCTGTACATACATCTCGTCACTGCTGCCATTAGCCCTAGATCGAATTATGAAGAACGCTGCAACACCTAAGCCAAGTACGACGAGTGGCAAAAGCAGCCAAAGTGCAGAACTACCACCATTCCCATCTGTTGCCGTCTTTTGGCTAACATTTTCAACTTCTATTGTTCGGGTAATTTCGCTTTCGCTACCGTCATCAAAATAGGTGCGCTCACTTATCGTATAGCTTCCATCCTTAAGCTTTGTAGTGTCTAAGACGAATGGAGGGGTGTCGTCAGTCTGTAGCAACGTATCACCATCATAGTATTCAACCTTAACAATGAAATTCTCTTTCTCGGTATCTGTAATGTTTGTTGGCTCAAGCACAGCATTGCCAGAAACTTCTGCATTTACTGGAGCATTTGCGACACGTCCACCATCACTTGCCGTGAGGTTAGCAGCTTGGTTAGCTCTAGCCACACTCTGGCTAGGCGGAGTGACTGCTACTGGTGCCGGCGCAGGAGCTGCATTGACCACGACACTAACCGATTTCGTTACCAGGACGTTATCGCTATTGACACAGCCTAAGGTGTACGTCATCGAACTCGATAGGCTCGGTGTCTTCCATTCACCCACAGGGCCTGCACTATTCAACGAAGAAGGGGAAATGACACAGCTACCTTGCTGTACGTTTTCGGCAGACCAAGACAAAGTTGTCGTGCCACCTGCGGTGAGTGATGATGGGTTAGCCGTGAAGGACTGAATGACAGGATTTGCTGCAGG
>JAEUQV010000095.1 GCA_016789655.1 Candidatus Saccharimonadota bacterium | reverse complement strand
TGGCTGGGGGTAAGGGATTCGAACCCCTGAATGCCGGGACCAAAACCCGGTGCCTTACCACTTGGCGAACCCCCAATGATGTATGAATGTACGGTACGGGACCGCCAGCTGGTGAGGTTTTGGTCCGGGACCTGTTTTTTGATTTACTCGCGCTTGCAGCGCTCAAACAGCCGGTGCCTTACAGCTCTAGCGAACCCCCCAATGGGTTAGATTATTAATGAAATGTGCGCTGGTTCCGAGTGGAATCGACTCACCTTCCGCGAGCACGGGATTTCACCGTGCCAGTCATAGCCTGACTTGGAAGTTTCTAGCGAACCCTCAAGATTGTATGTATGTGCAGGGCAAGACCGCAAGCTGGTGATGGTGTGACGGAGAACTCGGAACGTAAGAGTCTTGTGCACGTAGCCTTCAAATCAGCCGATGCTGCATTGCCTAAGCAAACCCATCCTGAAGCCGGTTGCTAGCAGAGGTTATTTTACTGTAGAAAAGTACTTAATTCAACAGAGTACTGTTATTATTGGGCTGAACAGGATGAAAATTCGCCCAAACAATAGCACTTTGTGGTATGCTTGGTTATAGTAAAACTGTTATGAAAAGAAATATACAATTCATTAAGTGGCATCCTGGGGTACTATCACGGCTAATGCTTGTAGTACTGGTGGTATTACTAAGTCAAATGGCTCAGACAGCTAGAGCTGGAATATATTCTATTCGCATTTTGCCGTCGGTCACGCAGGCGGCTACCGGTGCCACTTTTGATGTGGTACTACAAGCAAATATGGTTGTGGACACTAAGGCAACAGGCTTCGTAAAGGGATCTATGACATACCCGACTACGCTTGTGCAGCTAGTGAGTGTTACGCCGGGTCAGTATCCAGAGTTAAGCATAACAACCAGTAGCGGTTTAATAACAGTATCCTCGCCCGATAAAGGTGCTGGCAATGGCTACGGCGGTCAGCTGGCTATTTTGACAGCAAAGTTTAAAGTGATTGCGGGCGGTACAGCAACTTTTTCGGCCAATAACGGCAGTACAAGCGGAGTTATGATTGTAAATGGCACTAACCATGTTGTAGTTGATGGCACTGTAACGACTATAGGTTGTCCGCCAGGCTATACCGGCGTCTTTCCAAATTGTGTTGCGCCGGTAGTACCTCAAGCTACTACTCCACCTACAACCACTACTTCAGCTAGCACGGCTACAACTCCAACTACCACTATACCTACAACCACAACTTCGCCTACAGCGGTTTCGAACACACCAAACAGCACAACACCTACAACTCAACCTAGTGCCAGTATAAAAACGGAAAATGAGTTATCTCAGACCACATTAAGTACTTTTGGCCAAATAGATGCAGTGCTCGACAAGTGTTTATCGGCCACATTTGGCGTGAGCGCGTACGAAAAACTAGTAAAAGACCAAGCCAGACTTTCCTATGAGCAGGTAGCAAGTGCGAGGCGGTGTTTTTCGCAGCGCAGCTCTGTCATCCCAGATGAACTTGCACCCATCGACCCCGTAAAAGTTAAAAACTTGCCAATCAACTCCACGCTTAAATTGGATAAAATCGAGCAAGTTGCCAGTAATAATAGCAAAGCTATACGACTATCTGGCAAGGCTAGGAAAAACCAAACAGTAATTATTTATCTATTTTCAGACCCTGTCGTGCTTGTGGCGAAGGCAGATGGCGATGGCAACTGGGAATACACGCTCAAAGATCCTATGGAACCTGGTAATCATCAAGCCTACGTTACTGTCGAATATGACGATAAATCTGCCGTTCGTTCCAGTACATTTGGATTCGCTGTAGCGGCTGCCCCAAAGACCGCCACGAACCCGCTTGGTTTGAGTCTGACATTACAGAAGAACACCTCTAAGCTTGTTTATGTGTACTATGTAGCCGGCACTATTATAGTGGTAGCCCTAGCGTTGCTAGTTATAGTGCGTACCATGCGTCGCCTAGATCAGTCTAGGCATGAAGATGGATCTTCGACTTTGCCGCCTGTCGACCCAACTGGCCCCCGGCCCGTTGTGGGTGGAGCATAAATATGTTCAAAGAGCGGTTTCAATTTTCTCGTGAAAGGCTCGAGTTCTACTACTCTATTAGTCTGCTTATTATCATTCCCGTGCTTATCGTAGCAAATACGGTCATCATGTCTGTGTCGGTGCGACATGACTTTGATTCTGAGCTACGCCTGAAGGCCGCACTTGCCAATGGCGTTATGGCCGAATCGATCAAGTCAAAGTTGCAAGATTCAAAAGCTTTGCAAAAGCAAGTTTCGGCTTGGGCAGCCGAGAATGCCGAGTTGGTTAGAATCGTTGTGGTTAAAACCGATGGAACCGAAGAAAGTACTGTGATTGCATCTGCCGGCAGAGAAAGTGGTACGGCTGCCATTAGCCCGCTGTTGCTACAAACCGCCGTAACTAGTAAAAAGTCAATAGCCCAGGAAGCGGAGCAGGTTGACGGTGAACGCTTATGGCGGGTAGTCACCCCTAT
>JAEUQV010000094.1 GCA_016789655.1 Candidatus Saccharimonadota bacterium | reverse complement strand
TTTTACCTGAGCCAGGTGCTGCTACGACATGTAGTTTGCCATCTTGTATAAACTGTTGCGCATCTTTCAGGACCCTCGCCTGATAATCACGCCACTCGTAGCAAAAGCGTATCGAGTCATCAAACATGTACACAGTATACCTCACGGCAATTAGTCATTTACCATTTTTCATTTGTCATTAGTTTTTCAGTTTTTTCAAAATACTTCTATACTTCCGTTTTTGAAATCCCAAAATGATTAATGGTAGTACTTACGCAAAACGGCACATTCCGGGCGAAAACTTCCACTCCTCGCTCCACTGTACCTCGGTACAGCTACGCTGCGGTGCTCGGTTTTCATCCCAGACTGCACCGTTTTGCGCAAGTCCTAAATGGTACATAATTTGACTAATGATAAATGGGAAATGAATAATGAACCTTTGCTCTTGCATTCGCATTATAGGGGTGATATAGTTGTACGAATTACAAACGTACGTCCCTTTGCGACAATAGACGTTCCACCGAATCTGATGGAGCTTGCGCATATCATGAACGCACCCACAGTGACCGACCGAGCCGTAACTGTAGTTACGGCGACCGAGGGAGCGAGGATGAAAGCCATGAGATGCGCAAGATACATTGGATGAATGGAACAGCTATTATCGCAAAGGGACGCAAGGAAAGGCGCGAGAACCCATGAAAAATATACCATCTGCCGAGATTTTTGGCGCCACCGTAGTGCCATCCTTTCGACAGTAAGCCTAAAAAGACCTTGGCTACAAGCCAACAAAACCATCTATACTATCTAGCATAACCTTACATGGTCGGCACAGCTGGAGGGCCGCACCTATGAAAAAACAACCATCCGCTTCGTCGTACGACGTTGCAAAATACTATATACGCTGCATGCGCCGATATCCTGGCAGTTTTTTGGGCTGGATCTTAAGCGTACCGCTCGCCTCGTCTATGAATGCCTACATTCCGCCGCTTATCATTGCAAATATCTTAAATACCCTGACAACTCACCAATACAATTCCGGCCAGCTGCTCGGTGGATTCGGCGGTAAAATATTGCTCTATTTTGCAATATCAACTACCGGGCTACTAGCCTGGCGACTCGTAGATTTCTTCATGTGGCGGCTAGAACAACGCATCTCGCAAGATATTGCTGAGGAAATATTTGCTCATCTCATTACGCGAAGCGCCGACTTCCACGCCAACCATTTCGGAGGCTCACTAGTGTCACAAGCAAACAAGCTTATGGCAGGGTATGTACGCGTTCAAGATACCACAATATACCAAGCCTACCCGATGCTCATCGGCATTGTATTCGCTGCATCCATCTTGTCCTCGAAGGCTCCATGGTTTGCGCTTGGGCTGGTGTGTTTGGCTGCGGTAATCATCGGGCTTTCAATACTTATAAGCCGACCTATCAGCCGCTATTTGAAATCATTTGCGGCAGCCGAAAGTAAACAAACCGGTGTGCTTGCAGATATGATCACCAACGTTATGACTGTCAAAGGTTTCGCCAGATCATCGTACGAGAAGCGGCGGTTTCATGGTGCCACCCAAAAAACCCGCCGCTACCTGCAGCGTTTTGCGCACATTCAGCAAATACAAATAAATGCCCTTGGGTTTATGACTCGAGTCATTTCACTTTTCTCACTCATAATGGCAGTGGTAGCCGTGGTGTACCACGGAGCCAATATAGCAACTGCTTTCCTAATTTTTTCATACACCTCAACTATCGTTGAACGACTTTTTGAGTTTGGCAACAATAGCCTACGCACCTACAACCGCGCCCTTTCAGACGGTGTAGAAATGGTTTCTATATTGCAGCAGCCGCAAGAAGTCAGCGACCCAGCTTCACCCGTACGCAGCCAAATGAACCGAGGCGAAATTGATTTTGCGAATGTCACCTTCACACACAATGGCTCGGACGATGCTATTTTTGAGCAGTTTAATCTGCATATTTCACCCGGAGAGAAAATCGGCTTAGTTGGCCACAGTGGATCGGGCAAGACTACCTTTTCTCGCCTGCTGCTACGCTACTCTGACATTCAAGCTGGCTCGATTACTATCGATAATCAAGGTATTACTTCAGTAACACAAGAAGACCTTCACCGTGCAATCGCCTTCGTACCACAAGAACCGATGCTGTTCCACCGCAGCATCCGTGAAAACATTGGCTACGGCGATATTGACGCTTCGCACGCAGACATCCAACGTGTCGCGGAAATGGCACATGCCCATGAGTTCATTAGTACACTGCCCCAGGGCTACGACACGCTCGTTGGTGAGCGTGGGGTGAAGTTGAGCGGTGGGCAGCGGCAGCGTGTTGCCATTGCGCGAGCTATGTTGAAAGACGCTCCTATACTGGTGCTCGATGAAGCTACCAGTGCGCTCGACAGCGAAAGCGAAGTACTCATCCAGGATGCGCTCTGGAAGCTCATGG
>JAEUQV010000068.1 GCA_016789655.1 Candidatus Saccharimonadota bacterium | reverse complement strand
CGCCGGCGCATCGAGTATATGTTTGACAGATATAGGCATATAACCCCCTAACATATCCTTGACGCGCCTCGCACACGCAAAAAGGTATGTTATCTATTTTTATAGTTTTTGTCTCTAGTTACGGTCTCGCCCGCAAAAGATTACCTTTATTATACCAACCCTCTTATGGCTTCGTCAATGAAAGGCTGTCGTGATTTTCGCAGCAATTTTCTTTGCTGTTAAGTCGGTAGCTTTACTCGACTTACGCAAAACCTCGTATCATTTTGGCGCAGCTATCACTGAGACAGAAGGTGTTTTCTCCTGAGGAGATGAGCCCTAGGTTCACCGACGAAGGAAAACATCTTATGACCAGTGATGGTTTGTCAGGGGATGCAAGGATTTCGCGTAGGTCGAGTTTAGCCGTGTTTTATGTACAGCCATTCTCGTTTTGCGTAGGCGCGGACACTTGCGAGCAACCCCTTGACCGACCGTCTTTCGCTCAGTGCAATGCGTATGCTACTCGAACTAATACTCGGCGCTAGACTCTCGATGCAATACGACCGAATTGGCGGCTCGGGTAGAGCAGCCAGGGCCTGCTGGATGTCACGCGACGAATCCTGCTGCCTTCGGCCAATACATAGCTCGGAACGAGCCAAAAGCTGCTGGACGTGCTGCCACCCAGCCATATGACGGAGCACGTCTGACCCACAAACATACACTAGTGTACTTCCGGCAAACTCTTTCTCTAGCCGGGGCCAGGTGTGCGTAACGGTGAATTGTTTATCCTCGCTTTCCAGAACCGCCAACTTTTGGTACGGCTCGGTCGCGCGACGAATCATGGCCACCCTATGAGCGTAGTGCGTCACGCTATCTTTACCCCGCGGCTGCCGCTCGGGCATGAGGTAGACCATATCCAAACTGGCCGCTTTGGCCGCCTGCAACGCAAAAGCAATATGCCCAGCATGCACTGGGTCAAACGTACCACTGTAAATCCCCACACGCCGTGGTTTCATCTGGGACGCTGTTTTTTGCACTGTATACTTCATCTCATTTTGTGAGAGGTCTAACCTCTCACATCCTCACTTGGTCATAATTCCATTGTAACAATACTCTCGCTTAGGTCGCGAGTGCAACATCTGCCTGTGTGGTAGCTGGTTTTTGGATCAGTGCGTTTGCAACCGTTTTACCGATGGGTGGCTTCACCATTACCGGTTTGATCGCCACACTCTCTGGCGAGCCACCGAGCTTCTGCCAAAACGCTACTGCAATTTTGCCTGCCTGCTTCGCAGCTTTTGCCGCTCGTTTTTTGACCGAAGAGACCTCTGGCCCACAGCCAACATTTACATTACAGGTAGTACAGTTTGGTATGAGCTTGCCCCTCTGCCGCGTATTGCGGTGTCCGTTCTGGCAAGAAAAAGTAAGCGGCCCCAATTCATCACTATCTTCTATAGTCTTGAGACGCTCTTCGGAAAGCTGTTCTGGTGATTTAAGCGTGCCGTCTTCGTTGAATGGCGATATATCGCCCATAGCCCCGCTCACACCGCTAGGGCACGAGCCGGAAGCGTTATTTTTGTGAGCATTAGACATAGCCACGTGGGCTTGATAGGTATTGCCCTGCGCCTGATGAAAACGGGCTACTTCGAGATCCAGCGCAGCCTTACTGCCGAACACGCGAGCGTCTATAGAGGTGTCGCTTAGCGCCCGTTCTAGCACGTGTGCGCCTGATAGTTTGTTGAGCATCTCTGTCGCTTCTGTAGGGGTATGTAGATACGGTGCTTGTGCAATAAGCGCTGCTGCGATCCGCTGCACGGTTGGCTCAAAGTTCTTTTCGCGCTCTCGACACTGCTCAAGGTACTGTAGGTAGTCTTGGCGTGGTTTCGCTTGGCCAAAGAACGTGCCGCCGTTGAGGTCATCCCACTGCTTCACGAGGTCGACAACCCCATTTGGCATCTGACTTTTCGGTATAATAAGAACTTGCTGTATTATCTGGGCATCGTTCAAGCCCTGCCAGTCTTCGCCATACTGCTTGCCAAAAGCTACAGCAGTAGTATGGTCGTCGCGTGGCTCATGCTCGCTCTTGACTCCTGCGATAAACGCAGATTCGGTCGTAATGTTATGACCTTCAGCCGTCGTCGCCTGAATAACCAGCGACTTGCTAAACGAGAAGAAGCCGAGTTTATCGAGCATATGATCATCGAGTGTGGGACAGAGCGATACAACTACTGCGTAATTATCCTCAAGTAAGCCCTCACGCGCCAATGCCTCAAGATAGTACATATTTATGGTTTCGGCTTTGGTGCGCGGCTTGATACTTGGGTTACTGTTGGCGTAGCGAAGTGTATTTTCTTGGATCTGTTCGGCGGTTTGCCCATGCTGCACAATCTGGCCGCGGGCATTGCGTTGCTGCAAAACCTTCATGATGTGCTCAGCTTTAACTGCGCGCTCAATGACATCGGTACGTGCGTTTTGCCGCACAAGACCCAATGCTTCTGGATCGTTAGTGGCGTGCGCTTGTTTAGCCGCCTCTAGTAGGTTCATGCTCGGTTCTACCCACACTTCTTGGCTAAGGGCTACCGACCCTACCTTCTCTGCCAGCCGATCGGCGCGCACCATGGCCTCGTGCTGCAATGATGCCGCGTGGAGGTTCGGGTCTTGCAGCAATTCCGCTTCCATAGCGAGTAGCCTGCCGTCTACAAACGTAGGTGACAAAACAGCTACACGCTCCATGGTTGCTTGGTGCATAAAAATACCCTCGAGACTTCCGAGGGCGTACAACAACTAGGCGTAGTTACCTACTCTAGCGCTGCTTCTGCTCGGAAGACTTTACTCCGTGTCTGGCTTTGCTCTAGGTTAGACCTAGCGCATTTACAGTTGCGGCACAGCTGGAGAATTGCACTCCATTCCGGATTTATTTTTTAATTTAAGAGACTGTTATAGAGTGTAGCACAAGCGTCGAGACACT
>JAEUQV010000056.1 GCA_016789655.1 Candidatus Saccharimonadota bacterium | reverse complement strand
CCTGCCTTCCGCTTCTGCGCTTGAGCCCGAGCAACCCACTTCCACAAATACTTTGCAGCCATCGGTAAATCCAAACGGGTCGGTTTTGGGAGCAACTATTGGGCCAAACAATGCATATACGAGCATTGTGCTAAATGGCGGGGCTGTATCTATGTCTGGCACCCAGAGCGGTGAAGTCGCCTGTGAAACCGATTCACCCGGGGTGTGCTACAGCTTTGCGTGGCTCAAGGGCGAAACAGTGACCCTCTCTGTTGTACCACCTGCTGGTAACCGGCTTACATCCTGGGGAAGCTCATTGTGTTCACCAGAACAACTGACGTGCGCGCTCAGTCTTGTCGACACCGACGGCTACACCCTTACGCTCCAGTTTGAGCCTATGCCTGCAACACTAGAAACACCCCTGCCTCCTTCGGCCAATACTCCCACTGCAGCCTCGCCACCAATTGCCGTTGCTTTGAACCAGCCTGAAGCTACAGTGGGCACAACAAGCATCCCACCAGCCCAGACGAGCGAACAGCCAACGCTTACAGATGTAGCTGTCAACGATATCCCTTACAGCGGCTCTAGCACGCCATCTATCGAAGATGGCAAGCCAGTTATCTTGAGCGGCACAACTACCCCAGGCACTATGTTGAAAATCTACCTTGAAGCTAAAGACAGCGTAACAGTCGTCGCCAGCCAGACAGGCAAGTGGCGACTAACTATCGTTGCCCCTGCCGTGGGAAACCACACTGTACTAGCAGAAGTTACAAACCCACTCACCAAGGTGACCTCGCCGCCCATGGAACTGGTAGCGTTCAAAGTCGTAGCCTCTAGCGGCACACGACTAGGTAGTGCTTCATCGGGTGCCACTGGCGCATCACTCTGGCGACCGCTCTTTGTAGCAGGCACTATCGCCAGCGGTGTATTCTTACTGCTAGCCGCCGCAACCTGGCTCATCCTCCGCCGCCACACCCACGCCCCAGCCCCCACCTAAAAATGCAAAAAATAACAGATGAAAAGGGTAGACCTTTTTTAAAATGAATAATATTCGCACGTTGGTAAGCGTATCTCGAAAAGACTGTTATAGTTAATGTCATGACAACAAAAAACAAAGTCATTTTAATAACGGGATCTAGTCGGGGTCTTGGTAAAGCCATAGCCATATTAGCTTATAGGCAGAGTTACCGAGTTATACTACACGGCAGTACAGATTCAGATCATCTTGACGCACTCCAAAAGCAGTTACCTGGCTCTATGAAAGTAGTGTTTGATGTTACCGACAAGCAACAAACGTACGAAGAAATACAAAAAGTCCTGAAGCAAGTAGGCGCTATCGACGTACTGGTCAACAATGCGGGCATTATCCTTAATAAGGTCAAGCATATTGAAGATGTAGATGACGAGATGGCGTGGCAGGAATGGAAGGTGAACGTTTTAGGCCCGATTCATTGTATCCAAGCCGTTCTACCCACAATGCTAACCGCAGGTAAGGGTAACGTCATTAACATGGCCTCAATCAAAGCGTATCCTAACTTCTCCACTCTAAGCTCGTTCACATACGGACACACTAAAGCCGCCATTTTACAAATGACTAAAGCTTTAGCAAAAGAATATTCACCAAAAGGGATACGCTTCAACGCTATCGCCCCTGGATACGTTATAACTGACATGTCTAAACAATGGACGAATGAAGCCAAGAAACGGATAAATAACGGCATCCTCCTGGATAGATTAGCTAACCCTGACGAGATAGCCCCGTTTGTCATGTTCCTTGCCTCTGATGATTCAGCATATATCACTGGGTCAGATTTCGTTATTGACGGTGGCTATTCAATAAAAGGCAAGTAGTTTCGGCATATCCTTCAGTATTAAACTAAGCGGAGTCATAAGAAATATGAATAATGTCGTAAACCTCGATAGATTTAATCAACTACTGAATACTGTGGTCCGTCAAATCCAGGCAGATAGTACATTCCAACCGAACACTATCCTTGCTTTGAGTACGGGCGGATTCCCCGTCGGTGCAGCACTAGCTAAGCGACTCGGCATCAAAAGTCGCAACGTTATAGGCCTACCTGTTTATAAGGATGACAATGGGGACTATCACCTAGACGACCGGCTCGTACGTTTAGGTGACTGTACCCAGCAACGCATACTCGTCGTTGACGAAGCCAGCAAACGGGGGCTGCTCACCAAAAAAGCAGTAGACTCAGTAGTTGAGCATGGCGGCATGGCAAAAAGTTGCGTCCTAATCGCCTGGCAAGAAGGTATTCAACCAGACTATGTTGCTGAAACATGCGAGGCAGAACCACCTGACTTTTACTGGGAGTTGAACAACTAGAAGAGCCGATTCCTTTCATAGCCAGTTATTTCTTTAAGCACCCCTATTCTACTCAGCTCATTTATGAGCGTATTCGCAGATTGTGGGGTAATTCTGAGGTGCTCGGCCGCAGCCGCAACCGAAACCACAGGCTGCTGATACAAATACTCGACCAACATGCTTGCTTTCTCCGCACGCTTACCTAACTGCAGTATTTGCTGGCTTGTTTTTGCTCTCAACTTCATGATTTCCTGAAGGGTCGATACGGCTTTCTTTGCAGTTTCATTTACTCCTACCAGGGAGAACCTGAGCCATTGTTCTATATCGTTAGACCTACGCACCTGCGTTAAGGAATCATAGTAATCTTGCCTGTGCTCTTCAAAGAACTGAGAAATATACAAAACCGGCTTATCGAGCATTTTAAAATTCACCCCTGTTATTTCCCTGCCCCAGGCAAAATGCAAAATATCAATCTGTTACAGGCCAGGCCTGTTTATCCCCAGGGCTGAATATACTACGTCGGTATTTGGTCGGCTAAACCAGACGGTAGTCGCAGACAAAAACGGCGCGGCTCATTCGGCGATACACGGTCATGTGTACACAGTATATGCTACTAGAGTGAACGCCCGGACGCGCTCAGATGCGGGGAGACTACATCTCACGAGCTGCCGCTCGGGGAATTGCGGGAGATGATTAAAATTTCAGAATATTATTTCGCATTCAAAGATATTATTTACCGTATTTATGACTGGGTCTTTAGTTAAGTATTTCATAATTTGTCCATCATCAAGTGCTTCTTGGGCAATCCTGGCGTTACTATTGCCGATGGCGTGTATTTTGAGATGGTGCACCCCATATTTCCGATTGGTCTCAATTTTCTGGAGGATCTCCTGTGCAACAGTTTGCGTCGTTGACTGTTGGCTGACAAACACCGCAAATGGATACGACATGATAATGACGTCAAAGCGATCTTGAAAAATGGTGGCAGAGTAATGAGGTTGGTTACGAAGCTCTTGCAGCATTGGATAGATGATACTTTCAAAATACCCTGCAGAACAAAGATTTGTGACGTTCTTGCCTCTTTCACCATACCTCTCCACGATGTCTCTTTTTAGTTCGTTCACATTTCCGCCGCTTTGGTGAACAGTTCTTAGATAATATGCAGCCCTAAGAAGGTTAGCATCTTCCTGTTTAACTTGGCTAACTAGGTCTTCTAGTTGCGGGTTCCTACCGGCGGCGTACTGCGAGTAGCCTTCCAGCCGCTCGTTAAAGTTCTCTGCTAAGATTTGTGCCCCTTCTTCGTGTACGGCAGCCCTGATTACCTCTTGGATTTTAGGCGCAATACTCTTATCCCTGGGGTCAACATTAACTATTATTGGACCGTTCAGATTAATCTCGAGTTTGTTCTTATTAGTCGTCTTTGTGCCAGAATTCGAGAAATCAATAAGCTTTATTTCCCTTAAATTATCTGCGACCGTATTGTCTTTGATCGTTACATCAAATATTTTTCGAAGATTATCCAAGATGCCCATAGTCTACACCCGGGTATCTTCACAGAACTGAATGAGAGACACGATGTCATCTCGTATGAATACTTCAGATCCTTTTCTTACCCCACCAAATTTATGAAACTCGATTTCTCTTCCATCCCTTGTTAATACCCTTTGAGCGGGATTATCAGCCTCAGCCAAATAACCATCTTCGTCTTTGGCGACACCAAATGAGGCCAATACAAAATCACGCAACGAGTCGTCAAAGGTTATTTTCATTTCTATACCATTCTGTTATTAGGTTACTCTAGCTATAAAGTATAGCCTACATCATTTAGATTTGTAAAGTTCAATACCTATTATATAATATTTGTGCTTACGGATGTAGTCCATTTTGTGCTATCCGACAGTCTAAACATACCATTATAACGCTGAAAAATCAGTGAGAAACTACACAAAGCTAATGACCAGCGTAAGACATTTTTTGGCAGTATTAGACCTCGTATATTTAAACCTACCCCTCCACTTCGGTGGGTAGGTTTAAATATACGAGGTCTATTCACGCCATTGGCAAACGGTGAACCCCGAACGCCAGAAAACTAAGCGAAGTAAAATTCACCCCTGTTGTTTCCCCGCCCCAGACAAAATCAGCAAAATACCAATCTGCTACAGGCCAGGCCTGTTTATCAGCCTAATCTGGAGACCCGGCTTATCTGGCGTACCAGCACAAGGTGGAGGAGGAACGCGGCCACATAAAACACGACAACCCCATCAAGCAAGTGTGCGAACGTCGCGCCAAGATAGGAAGGACCGCCCCAAGCATTGACGGTAGTTGCTGGCGAAAGGGCAGCAAAAGGCTGCGCCGCTCCACGGTATGGTTCCCAGAGCAGTAACAGGAGCAGCACAATCATTAGAGGTATACGCACGATAGCAGCTACACTTGCTCGGCGAGGCCGGAGAGTGGCCAACACGCGGCGGACAGCTCGCTGCTTGAATGGTGCTAACCAAATGTTTGATTGGCGGTGCCTGGTACGGTACATTTGTATGACAACAGCAGTGATAGTCGCCCCGATTGCTAGAATCAGATGAAGGGCAATAGCATTATTCGCTGGGTCGTTAGGGGGCGTAACGGCTGGTCGTTGCAGGTACATTATTACTCCTGTAGTTACTCCCATGAACGCCACACCAGCATATACCCCCAAAGATAATCTGGAAAAACGGTTACTTTGATCTATGGCCATAGCCACTCCTTCATTATATTAACTTCGTAAAATTGTGTACTGCACGCGGGAACAGCATGACCATACTGCTCGTCACCGCAGCTACAAGCACCACGCCGCTCAACCAACTGTGCGGCCACCAAAATACGTTGTTGGTAAAGTGCTGCCAGGCTGCAACATACTCAATGCCCAAAAAAGCAGCGAACGCACCGATTCGTAGCCCACCAGTCTCCATAAGATGCTGCCACAGTGCCTGATGCATTACGTTTAAGACGCTGGACAATGGCCAGCCAAGGTCGTCCAGTAGTTGCAAAATCTCGTTGCCATACGTTTGCCGGTAAGACTTGGGGAATATATATAGGGCTAGCGCTCTGACTCTATAATTACCAAGAAAGGGTAGATATCGCGGCTTTAGTTGCGTTTGTTTATCTTGGCTTGGTAATGGCCTTTTCATGCCAATTTCAACCTTCGTGTCCCCACTGATGCAACGGTGCTCCATAGGGCAATGTGCTCAACAGCCAGCATGTGGCCAGCAGGAGTTATGCGGTAGGGCTTACGCCGTTTGGTAACTGGTAATGGTTCAATAAGCTGACGGTCGCACAGGTTCTTAATAGCGCCATAGAGCGTGCCAGGGCCGATTGTGATATGAAAAGTGTTTTGAATGTCGGTCAGTATACCATATCCATGTTTCGGACTATCAATCAGCGATAACAGTACCAACAAATTGGGCTCAGTAAAACCATGCATTAACGAAAAATTATTACTCGTCATACGTTATATCGTATCACGTAGTACTTATTATTGTCTACACTCATTCTATGCATTATTCTCAGATAACCGGTACGCCCCGAATCCCAGATACCAACCCAAAATAATATTCACCCCTGTTGTTTCCCTGCCCCAGACAAAATCCGCAAAATACTGATCCGTTACATGCCAGGACTGCTTATGCCTATCGATATCCTACCTCGACAGTCATACCTAGCGTTCATCCGACGACCGCGAACAGTAAATAAGCCCCGTCATTCCCGCGAAGGCGGGAATCCAGAAAGTAAATACAGGCATTTTTCTTACAATGCTGGATCGGATAAGATATTCGTATGGTACATGGCGGCTTCGTCTATATATTAGCCAGCACTAAGAATGGGACGCTGTACATCGGCGTTACGTCTGATCTGATCCGACGCTTAGACCAGCATAAAGCGCACGCAGTAGAAGGGTTCGCACAGAAATATCGTGTAGATCAGCTGGTCTACGTCGAGCAATTCACGGACATTTCCGGTGCAATTGCTAGAGAAAAACAGCTCAAGAAATGGAATAGGGCATGGAAGATTGAGCTTATTGAAAAATATAATCCTGGCTGGCGAGATTTGTCGGAGGATTTTTAAAGGTTATTTGTTTTTCAGTTTTCTGGATCCCCGCGTTCGCGAGGATGACGAAGAAAAGTTTTTGTTTTTCTGGATTCCCAGTCTAGCTGGGAATGACGGAGAGATGTTAGAAGAGCCGATTTCTCGGCTCTTCTACGGTTATTTCTCGTCGACTACTTCGCCTTCTATGGGGGAGTCTTTGTCGCCCTTTTTCTTCTTTGAGTCGGTAGACTCGTCTTGACTCTTGTCTCCTGACTCTTGACTCTCTGCCTCAGCAGAGGCAGTCTCGTACATCTTGGCGCCTATA
>JAEUQV010000046.1 GCA_016789655.1 Candidatus Saccharimonadota bacterium | reverse complement strand
TTGTCTATAGCTTGCTTCATCCATTCGGCGATCGTGACCATATCTTTTTCTTTAAGGCCGCGAGTCGTGATGGCCGGCGTACCCAGGCGTATACCGCTGGGGCGGAACGGCGGCAATGTGTCGTTGGGCACTGAGTTTTTATTGAGGTTGAGGCCCACTTTGTCGAGTGCTTCTTCGGCGACTTTACCATCTATGCCGAAGCTAGCATTCATGTCAGCCAGTATAAGGTGGTTGCTCGTACCACCAGCAATGAGCGTAAATCCGCGCTTTTGCAGCTCTTCGGCTAGAACAGCAGCGTTCTTAACAACTTGCTTGGCGTAGGTCTTAAATTCTGGCTTAAGCGCTTCGCCAAATGCCACGGCTTTAGCCGCAATATTATTCATGTGCGGGCCACCCTGGGTGCCGGGGAAGATCGCGCGGTCAATTAGTGTTGGGATGTTTTCTATAGTTTTTTCTGGTGCCTTGAGCGGTGTCGAAACCGTGCCCTTAGAAAGGATGAGCCCACCGCGCGGGCCACGTAGTGTTTTGTGCGTAGTGGTTGTAATGACATGAAAACCGTAATCAAAGGGGTTTTTGGCTACGCCAGCTACTATCAACCCTGCGATGTGCGCCATATCTGCCATAAGTAAGCAGTCTGGACCAACTTCTTTGGCAATAGCAGCGAACTTCGCATAATCCAATTCGCGCGGGTAGGCGCTAAAGCCAGCGAGGATAATCTTAGGTTTGTGTTTGAGGGCAAGCTCACGCAGCTCATCGTAATCGATCTCACCAGTAGTCACATCCTTTACTTTGTAGCCGACAAAGTTGTAGATGTGGGCTGAGCGTGTCATTGGGTTGCCGTGGCTTAGATGGCCGCCGTGACCAAGATCCATCCCCAGCACTGTGTCGCCTGGCTCGAGCCAGGCATAGTACACCGCTTCGTTCGCTGGAACACCGGAGTGCGGCTGCACGTTGGCGTGGTCTGCCCCAAAGAGCTGCTTGGCTCGGTCGATAGCCAGTTGTTCGAGCGGGTCGGTACAATCTTGACCGCCATAATAGCGTTTGCCAGGATAGCCCTCGCTGTATTTATTAGTGAAGACACTACCGAGCGCTTCTAATACATCGCTGGATACATAGTTTTCGCTTGGGATGAGCTCCAATCCATCATGTTCGCGCTTTTCCTCCGCTGCAATCAAATCAGCAACCACTGCATCTACCATACCGCCTCCTTTGTTACACCTCGTTTATACCTAGTGTACCCCCTTGAACACAAGCGGCATATAGTAATTTTGTCTGCGAAGTCGTGAAAACTTGTACCATGTTGACGGATTAGGTGTGTAGGCTGTAGGCCCCCGGGTGTAACTTCGCTGCAATGCAGCGTATTCTCAAGATTATCAGGAGGGAGGCTCGCCTCCCTCCTGGTACCGCTCTCGCTATGCTTGAGTGATAGCCCGCTCCCCACCGGCAACCTTGCGGTCGCCGCTCGCGCTACGCGCTCGTGCGTGTATCCGAATTATACTAACTTCTTGCATATATTTATACCATCTGTGATATACTGAAAGCCTATGACAACACAGACCAATGAACGAATCGGTGATTTTGTGGCGCGCGTGCGCCAAGAACGCGGCATGACACAAGCAGAACTAGCGAACCGGCTCGGCACCAGCCAGTCAGCTATAAACCGAATAGAGAAAGGTCGCCAGAACTTAAGCCTAGAGACACTAGGACGTTTGAGCGATGCCCTAAACAAACCAATTGTATCTCTCGGGAGCGGATCGGTAAACCTACGAATAGAGGGTGGCCACCAACTGAGCGGCTCCATAAAACTAAAGGCTAGCAAGAATGCCGCCGTTGGTCTACTGTGCGCCAGCTTGCTGAACCATGGCATTACAAAATTTGAAAACTTCCCGCGCATAGAAGAGGTGTTCCGCATACTCGAGGTGCTTGAAAGTATTGGCGTACAGACCAAGTGGACCAATGGCAATGACCTCGAAATCCGCCGCCCAGAGCAGCTAAGGCTCGATAGAATGGACGTCACTGCCGCCCACAAAACCCGCACCGTTATTATGATGATCGGTTCGCTCATACATGAACACCCCTCCTTTCAGATCCCGTACGCCGGCGGCTGTAAACTCGGCGCCCGCACCGTAGAACCTCATCTGTTTGCGCTACAAGAGTTTGGTGTCGACATCCGCGCCACCAGCGGCTACTACCAGGTAGACGTGTCGCCAAAGCCAGCCGAACGGTTCGCACTGTACGAAATGGGCGATACTGTTACCGAAAATGCCCTAATGGCCGCCGCCGGACGCACCGAAGAAACAGTCATAGAATTTGCCAGCGCCAACTATATGGTGCAAGATGTGTGCTTCTTTTTACAGAAGTTAGGCGTACGTATAGAGGGCGTCGGTACCAGCACACTGCGCATACGCGGGGTAAAACACATTAAGAAAAACATTACCTACAGCCCAGCCGAAGACCCCATAGAAGCAATGTTCTTCATTGCAGCGGCAGTTACCACCAATTCGGCCATAACTATCGAGCGCGTGCCGATTGCCTTTGTTACCTTAGAGCTGCTGAAGCTGCAGAAAATGGGTTTACGCTACGATACGAGCGAGCGCTACCCGGCGGCAAATGGACATACCGAGCTGGTAGATCTGCACATCCATAAGCATGGCGGCCGCTTGCATGCCCTTTCCGATAAAATCCACCCGCTGCCCTACCCCGGCATAAATATCGATAATTTCCCGTACTTTGTGCCCATTGCCGCCGTTACACAAGGCCGCACCCTCATACACGACTGGATATACGAAAATCGTGCTATATACTACACAGAACTTACCAAAATCGGTGTCGCGGCCGAGTTAGCCGACCCGCACCGCGTGTACATAACTGGACCAACCAAATTCACGCGAGCTGATGTATTTTGCCCGCCAGCCCTACGCCCCGCCAGCCTGCTGCTCATAGGCATGCTGGCTGCCGACGGCGTCAGTACACTCCGCAACATATATACCATTCAGCGCGGTTACGAAGACCTGGCCGAACGCCTGAACAGCCTGGGCGCCCATATAGAAGTGCTGCACGACATTTAACTATATGACGCGGCAACCAATAGACACCATATTTTTTGACTGGGGCGGCGTGATTGCCGATGACCCAGGCGACGACTTTCTGTTGGGCCTGTTGCGCCGTTTGGGGTGCACCGAGACCCAAGCAAAAGAAGTGTACGATAACCACCTGCGTTCTTTTATACGCGGCGAGATAACCGAGGCAGATTTTTGGCAACTGCTACGCAATAGCTACGGCCTAGTTGTACACGAAACCGTATCGGAAGATTTCAAACAATGGCGCGGGCTCATACAAAACAACGACATTTTGCAGCTAGTTCATGCCGCCCGCAGCCAAGGCATCGGCGTTGCCCTGCTGACAAACGTCATAGAACCAACCTACAACGTTCTCCTCGCCGAAGGGTGCTATGAACCATTCGACGACGTAGTAGCCTCATGCAAGGTGGGTTATGCCAAACCGCAACCCGAAATCTACCAGCTGGCACTAGGGCGCATGCATACAAGCGCTGAACGCTCACTCTTCATCGACGACAAACCACGCAACATAGAGGCCGCCACTTCCTTAGGCTTCCACACCATCCTCGCCCAAACCCCCACCCAAATCGTCCAGGACGTTAGGGAGCACATATATTAGTTTAACTATAATTATGTACTGACAAATGATGTACGATTTTATACTATAGCAGTATGTCGTTTAGGATTGCTTTTAACGAGGAAAAGATCAGCTCCTAAAAGCTACGCGCGGCATAGATTTTGAACAGATTATCGAGCAGATATAGCCCCGGCAAAACAAAACCTGTCAATTTTGAATGATGGCTGGGTGAGCCAAGATGCTTGTTTTCCGACTGAGGCATATCCCTAGATATGGTGATGGAGGAAACAAGTATCTTGGCCGCCCAGGCGCGGTCAAAAAGGCAGGTTTTGTTTTGCCGTGGCTATAGCTACAGGGCACCTCCTCGATAATATTATTCATCCAAGCAATCAACGCCCTAGCCAACATCTATACGTCGTGCAACTAGGCGAATATGCCTATGCCGTACCATATGTCATAAACATGCAAAAGAATGAGATATTTTAAAGACAATATATCCGAGTAGAGCTCTGACTAAGCTGTAAATAACGAGGAAAGGCCCCCAGCATAAGTAAGACCGATCCATTTGACGAACTAGTGCTCGATAAGGACGAACAAGACCTCGAGGCCATCATTGAGCGTGGCCAATATCAGCGAGTCGCGGATTTTGAAGATACTAAGCATATGCTTGAGGAAGCAGCACAACGCTACCGCCACCTCAACGGCTCGAAGTCGATTACCCTGCGCGTAAACCAGCTAGACCTTATCAAAATCAAAGCCAAAGCCAAGCGCAATAATATCCCGTACCAAACTCTTCTTGGCGTACTCCTGCATGACTTTGCCGAAGACGAACGGGAATTAAGCCTAAAGTAATTTCAGTCTAGTCACTACATCGCGAGAGACAGCGTTAGGGTCGCCATCACCCGAGACAGATATGGTTTCGTAGCCTTCGCTAGCGAAGCTTTCGTAGGCGTCTATGCGGTTTTTGAGCGTGTTTT
This sequence comes from Candidatus Saccharimonadota bacterium, assembly GCA_016789655.1. GTDB lineage: Bacteria > Patescibacteriota > Saccharimonadia > Saccharimonadales > UBA4665 > JAGXIT01. Next base: position 4,699 of record JAEUQV010000046.1, on the reverse strand, counting down.
CAGATGGGCCGTGGCCGCCAGCGGCTTTGCGGGCGGCAACACGTTGTTTGGCCAAGGCTGGGTCTACGTTAACCTCGACGATGATAACCTTGAGCGTCGTGTCATGTGCCGCCGCATGGTCATGCAATCGAGCCATCATTTTGCGGAATATATCGCGGTTGGTGAAGGGCTGGTTCCATATAATCGCCTTTTTGGCCGCTATCGCATCGTACGCCTGCGCCCGCAAGAACCGGTAAGCGTGCAGGGCTGGGTCGACACCTTCTGCCGTTTGAGCCGCAACATGGGCGGCATACTCTGGGCTGGTGTAATCAGTGGCATCGGGATCTAGCACAACCACATCATGCGCGTCGAACATGGCCTGTAGCTTGGCTGTAAGATATGACTTGCCACTACCCGGCATGCCCCGTACGAGTATAAGAACTGGGTTCGATAACGGCGTAGACATATTGCTAGTTTCCCTTCGGTCATTTACGTATGTACCTCTATGGTATACACTTATGTGCGAAGTCACAAGCTGCCGGAATACACCTATAGTACTCTTGCGGCAATACAATCAGTAACACCACCAAGGAATCTATGTTTACACTTGAACAACTCTCCGATAAAACAGCCAAGATGCTGCTGCTCAGTTTTTTGGCCTTTGGGATTGCTATGGCGCTTACGCCTGTGTATACCCATTTTGCTTACAAATACCAGTGGTGGAAACGACACCGTAAAACCTCTACAACTGGTGAAGCGCTTGAAGTCATCGCCAAGTTTCGTATTAAGCGCCACATACCGATGATGGCCGGGCTCGTGACTCTTGCCGCCATAAGTATAGTAACGCTTCTACTGAATCATGATCGCAGCCAGACTTGGCTACCGCTCGCCGGACTTTTGGGTGGCGGCATCGTGGGACTTATAGATGACATTATAAACATCCGCGGCAGCGGCGAGGGGGTAGCGGGTTTGCGCGCTCCAATTAAATTTGCCATGATAACAGTAGTTGCCGCCATCGGCGCCTGGTTTTTCTACTATAAGCTCGGCCAGTCGGCAGTTTTCGTACCATTTGTAGGTGATGTGTCTGTTGGTTGGGCGATTATTCCGCTGTTTATCCTGATTGTAGTGAGTACTGGCAACGCAGTCAATATAAGCGACGGCATGGATGGCCTTGCCGGCGGACTTTTGCTGAGTGCGTTCGGTGCTTTTGGTGTAATATCGGCTCTTCAAGCAAGTTTTGGTATAGCTGCATTCTGTATGACAGTCGTAGGCGCGCTGCTCTCGTACCTCTGGTTCAATATACCGCCTGCCCGGTTTATTATGGGTGATGTTGGCTCATTTGGCCTGGGAACAGCCCTAGCGGTCGTGGCTATGCTTACAAATACACTCTTTTTGCTGCCTATTATCGGCCTAGTGTTTGTGGTGGAGGCCGGCTCTAGCTTGCTGCAAATCACTTCCAAACGGCTGTTTCATCGCAAGATATTTATTGCGGCTCCGATACACCACCACTTTGAAGCTCTCGAATGGCCGAAAACCAAGGTTACTATGCGTTTTTGGGTTGTAGGCCAGGTCTGTGCTGCGCTCGGTGTCATCCTCGCGTTGCTAGGCGGATATGTGTAGCATATCTTTATCATAATATTGCTTAATTATTATATTTATGCTATAATTCTCACGGATTAGGCGTTTGGGCAATCGCATTTCAGTGCAGTTTGCATATTTTAGCGAGGAGCGGACGAAGCCGTATTAGAAATATGGTTAAGTAGCACCGGAGATAATATATGCAAAGATTACCGAATGCCATTACCTGGAAATAAGAAGTGATTATGCATATAGCAAAAGTGACTCCCCCACAACATCGAAGAGAAGTCGTCGACGACCGACCTACCTCTGATTATGCGTCGCGCAGAACCTTGACGCAAGAAACATTTATTGCAGAGCTCGTACAGCGACTGAGTATGTACGACGTTCGCCGCAGCAATACAATACAGCTTCGTCCTACGGCAGTTACTACACGCAGCTTCGAAACTGAGCAGCGCGAAACAATTGGGCACTTTCATCGCTTAGCTCGCTACGAAACGCGAGCGAATATTCTCATGCCCGACGGCGCATATTTGCCCGCGCACACCCACCAGAACCTGCCCACACTTTCGGTTGCCCTACACGGCAATAGCATGGCCAAGGATTATGTTGAGCCCATCCTTGCAAAGCTTGAAGTTGCAGAGCCCGAACAACTTGCAGCAGATCATGTATCAAAGAGAAAGCTAGCTTTACTCCTGCCTGGCCACAACGAAGAAGTTATCATCGCAAGCACCATTCGTTCGGCAGTAGCTGCCGGTCAAGCGCTGGAAGATATCTATGTCGTAGACGATGATTCGTCTGACAACACGAGAAGCATAGCCGTAAATCTACTGGGCGAAGACCACGTGCTTACCGTCGAGCGCAGCGGCAAGGCTGGTGCCGTTCACCAAGCAGTTGAACATTTTGCTATCGTCTCATCGTACGAATGGCTCCATGTAGCAGATGCAGATAGTATATTTTCACCTCAATATTTTGATATTTACCGCTCGAAATTAGACAGTGATCGCTACGCGATAGCAATCGGTTTCGTGCAAAGTTTACGCGGCAATTGGATAAGCAGCTATCGGGCAGTTTGCTACACCTACGGACAGCAGGTGTTTCGTCGCATCCACGCTAAGCTCAAGATGATATCGGTTTTCCCCGGCCCAGTTACGAGCTTTCGTACCGATATTTTGCCGCTGCTTGAAATGCACGATCACAGCCTGACTGAAGATTTTGATATAACATTACAGGTGCACCGGAAAAAACTCGGCGGCATGCTGTACATACCACGGGCCATCAACTATACTCAAGATCCGCAAACTCTGCGAGATTTTAGCAAACAGTCACTCCGATGGTTCAGAGGCTTTTTCCAAGGTATTCGTGACTACAAAGTTGGTTTAGGCAAACAGCGCATAGACTTCATGATAGCTTTCCAACTATTCCAAACCGTACTGTTCGTCTTGGCCATGTGCATAATCGTACCTATATACGTAGCCCTGTCAGGTAATTGGCAATATATATTGGCACTGATCGCTCTTGATTACATCATAAATAGCGCCACGGTACTCTTCTCGGCAGCGGTTACTCGACGCTGGCAGCTTCTGGCAGTACTTCCCTACCTGTATATCCTCCGAAATCTGGAGCTGCTGTTGTTCTTTAGGGCCGCAGTGGAGGTACTAGTACTTGGGCTTTTCAGCTCAAACAAACAAAAGGGATGGGCGACAGAAGGTCGTCGCTACCAACTGAACTCTATCGCGCTCCAAGATACCGCGCTGTAGATGTCGCGTTTTCTGGCATCAGCACTGCCGATTGCTTAGGGCCTGACCCATTCCCCCAGGCGGCTATAATTCCAAAACCTGCCACTTGTATTCTTTTTTCGTTTTTAGTTTGTACCGACAGATACAACCAAAAGCCAAGAAAACAGATGACGAATCATGGATTGTTTTGAAATTCGCTTTTATCAGGGTGATTTTGCCAGGCTCTTAGTTATTAGCGACCTGCCGATAATCAGTCAACGAAAAATAGTACAGCGTCCTGTTCTGACTCCAGGTGCCGGAGCACGTTTGCAATGTAAGGCGTGGCTTGCCTTTGTATGAAAAAACACCGACATCGGTTGGAGATACTGTTTCTTGTGAGTCGAGTACATAGGTGAACACATAGCCATTGTCGGTGTATACCTTGGCTGTATTACCTATTGCAAGCTGCGTCAAGCTACCGAACACTGCATCGGTCGCGTGCCCATATATAAGCGTATTACCGGTAGCACTATTGGGTACGACACTGCGGTCTGCGAATTGTGCTTTATCGGGCGTAAGTGTCCAGTCGCCTGTATCGGTGTTATACGATCCTATAATAACAGCACGAGTAATGCCAAGATCTGGCAACTCCACGCGCTCGGGAGTACCTTGAACGGTCTGCGGATCTACGGGGATAAGTATACGTTGCGACTGTTTCGCAGCAGCTGCGACGGCTTTGTCTTGCTGCCATTGTGCGAAGTAGGTAGGAGCTATGAGGCCTACTCCTACAAGCAAACAGCCTGCCGCGATCAAGCGAAGCCCAATTTTGGATCTTACACGAAAAAATACAATAGAAGCCATTTGCTAAATAGCGCAGCAATTACAGCAGTGCGAACGGGCATGGCTTATAGAGCCTGCAAACCAATCGCTCAAATATATTTTGTGTTTGACCCAAGACAAGTGCACTACCACACAGTACCGATTACTTATGCAATCGATTGTAGTAGACACAGCCACTCAGGCCAAATACATTTAACCCTTGCGAGCTGCGACGAATGACGTCACGAATGCGACGACCCCGACAGCCAACAAAGATATGGCCGCTACAAACAACAACCGGTTGCTGCCAGTGTTTGGCAATACAACTGCGCCTGTCGTAGCACCGAGTACGCTTGGTACTTTGCTGTACATGCTGCTTCTCCTCACCTTATGAAGCAGATGCTGTATAACGTGACCCATTGTTTAGTGAACCACAAACAACACCAACCTCTTTTACACACATTTGACAATGCTCAACCTCAAGAAGAACACTAACAAACAAGTTTATTTTAATTTATTTATGCGTATTTGTAAAGATTATTATTATATTAGCTTATGCTTAAATTATTCTCTTCGCCTTAAACAATTGTATAATTTGCATTTTG
>JAEUQV010000015.1 GCA_016789655.1 Candidatus Saccharimonadota bacterium | reverse complement strand
AGAAATGCCAAGCACGAAAACAACGAAGTCAGCGTAACCACATCAATCTCTGCATTCAAGCCTGGATGGTCATGAAGACGAAAGCGAGAGAAACCAGCACGACAATTTACGAACTCAAACAAGCACCGCTCCGCGACTACGTCGCTGCGCGGTGGCGGGAGCCGTATACGGTTTTTGCGTAAGTCCTACATATGCCTCTATTTCAGCGTCAACAAATGCACGCATTTGTGGCGTGTCCAGTCTGGTTAGTAACCGATGAGTATCCCTCCTATAGCTAGAGGGCTTGAGAGACGCCTTGGTAGCAAGAGCAATCCAATCCGTCAGAAATCTACCCGTTGCACTATGTTCGTCTGCTTGCGCTATAGAATCCCTGGCCTCACTTCGCATACGATCATAGAGATTTGAGTTGGCTTTAAATACTACAATCAGCGCATTTGCGGCAACAATAGCAGCTGCTTTTTCAAGCTCTCCCTCGGCATGCTCTGTGCGTGTTTTATCATACGCATTGGTCACTTTTGTTTCCCACTGATTGCCCATTTGTATTAGGCTTAGTTTCTTGTTTTTACTTGCTCCTGTATATGCAGTTGGATCTTCCACAAAATCAAAGCCAACAGATTTCAGTAAATCTAACCCCATGAAGATTCTTTTTGCTGTTACCACCAAAGTAAGGTCAACTTCGGCATCATCATCTTGATGTTCACCGCTGCTCGTTTCTTCATAACCCGAAAGCGTACCTAAGTGCATTGAGGTAAAGAATGTGCTAGCTTTACTTGTGTCTTCAGGGCAAAATAGTTCAGTCAGTGTTTCAAGATCAGGGGAAAACGGCTCAATCTCAGCATTGTGAGCCGGTAACTGTTGTTTTGGAATGCGAACTTGAGGTAAGTGGCGTTTCTTTGGAGGCATGTGTTTATTGTACCATATTGTTGACTATATGTATACTTTATAATTCATACGCTTCGGTACCTTGTGCCGGGACATTCCGACTTTCTACTGATAGTACCGAGCGAGCCAGTCGTCGCGGAAGGCGTAGAAGGTGCCGTCTTCTATAGAGGCACGCAATTGGTCGACCAGGCCGACGATGAAACATTCGTTGTGTATAGACATAAGCGTGTTGGCCAAGAGTTCCTTGGCACGGAATAAGTGCTGTATGTAGGCTTTGGTATAGTTCTGGCAGGTGTAGCACTGGCAGCCCTCTAACAGCGGTGTAAAGTCCTCTTTGTACATATTGCCGCGAATGTTTTTGCGGCCTTCAAACGTGTAAAACGCGCCGTTACGCCCAACCCGCGTTGGCGACACACAGTCAAATGTATCGACTCCATGCTCAACAGCCGCAAACATATCATCTGGCTCGCTTATGCCCAGCATGTGCTTGGGGCGGTCCTCGGGCAGGATTTCGTTACACCACTGCACAATTTCACCCAATCTTTCTTTTTCGATAGCTCCACCTATACCGTACCCGTCGAACTCCCTATCGGCCATCCACTGGGCGGTTTCACGCCGCAGATCTTCGTAATTCGCCCCCTGCAGTACCCCAAATACCGCCTGATACGGTCGTTCTGGGTGAAGCTTACGCAGTCGTTGCATTTCATGCAAAGACCGCTCGGCCCATGGTTGCGTGCGCACCCGCATAGACTCTGCCTGGTAGGTATAGCTATCCATCAACGAAGTAAGCTCATCAAAAGCAAAGCAAATATCAGCACCAATCCCGTGCTGAATCTGTATGGATTGTTCTGGTGTGAAACGATGCATGCTGCCATCGAGATACGATTTAAAGGTCACGCCATCGTTATCTACCCACGCTTGCCGTTCTTTGCGCGGTGCTATGACGTCGTCGGGTGATACCCCCTCTATTTCCATAGAGAGTGTCTTTTTAAAGCCGCTACCCAAACTCAAAACCTGAAATCCGCCGCTGTCGGTGAAAGTTGGCCCCTGCCAATGCATAAACTTGCCTAAGCCGCCTGATTTTTCAATTAGCTCGTGACCCGGTTGTAAATAAAGATGATAGCCGTTGGCTAGTACTGCCTGGGCACCAGATGAAGACACCTGTTCGGGCGTCAACGACTTAACACTAGCTTTCGTACCTACAACAATAAACGCCGGTGTCTGTATGTCGCCATGCGGTGTATGTATAACTCCTGTCCGCGCCAAAGTTCCCGAAAGTCGGGTTTTTACCTCGTACGATACTTTTTTCATCGACTTAGTTCGCCGGTGTCCAGCTTCTTGCGCACACGAATAGATGCTGCAATAGAGGCACCGATTATGCCTATACCAGCAAGTCCCGGAATAAGCTCTGGTATACGCCAAAGTGCACTAAATAGCATAATAAGGGCGAGTATAAACACTGTATAGTGCGCGCCATGCTCTAGGTATACAAAGTTGTTTAGTGTACCTCGGCGCACCATAAACACCGTCATCGATCGCACCCATATCGCCCCTATGCCCAATCCTGCAGCAATTAAGATCACGTTACTCGTAATAGCAAATGCACCTATGACACCATCGAAGCTGAAACTCGCGTCGAGTATTTCAAGATATATAAAGCTCATAAATGCAGCCAGCCCGACCTGTTTTGCAGCTGTCTTGCCTGCCTCAACACCCTGATATTTTTCTATCCAGCGGATCGCACCATGTATAAGCAGATAGGTAAGCGTCCCGAAACCTCCAGCCATAAAAGTAGTTTTGGCGTGAGAGTTTATCGGAAGCATAGCTACCCCAAACAGCAATATAGTAGTTACTACAGAAGGCCATGCCCAATGCGTTAAACGGCTCAAATGACGTTCAATGTGTTTGATCCACATCGTATCTCGCTCGTCGCTAAAGAAAAAGTGAAATGCGAGCATAAGCAAAAATGCGCCACCAAAGGCAGATATAGTCGGGTGAGCTTCTTCAAGATGGTGCGCATACTCTTTGGGGTGGTTAAGCGCTAGATCAAGGACAGTTTTCCAACCAAGATCAGCCGTTAATGAAACGATGAGTATTGGAAACACTACTCTCATACCAAAAATTGCGATGAATATACCCACCGTCAAAAAAATCATTTGCCATTTACGGCTCATACGCTCGAGAACTTTGGCATTTATAATAGCGTTGTCAAAGCTGAAGGTAAGTTCCACGATCATCAATACTATTGTGACAAAAAGCGCGCCCCAGCCCATACCTGCAGCTACGGCTATGAGTGTTGCTACTGTTGCAAAGACGGAAAATCCGAATATACGAAATGCTGAATGTGGGTGAAATAGTGTTTTCATATTCAGCCTAGTATAGCAGATGGGACTGACCTACAGCCACTTGTTTTTACGAAAGATATAAATAGCCGCGGCCGTTGCCGCTGCCACAATACCCAGCACGGCAGTAAAAGCATACCTACTGCCAGCAAATGGCACGGCGACATTCATGCCCCACAACCCACCCACGATTGTCGGAATGGTTAAAAATATAGCTATAGACGTAAGACGCTTAAACGTTGCATTTAAGTTTGTGGTGGCAATTGCATCATATGCTTGGCGCATATTCATGAGTGTTCTCAACCGCCCTTGCACCTGCATAATCAGCTCGCCGGTACTGCGTTCGATATCTTCTATCATATCGCGGTCGTCTTCGTACAAGCGCAGGTACTTTCCGCCCAGCAACGCACTGAACAGCAGCGCCTGCGGCTGCAAAGCCGACAAAAACTCATTGAGGTCTTCCTCGAGCTCTATTATACGCACAAACTCTTTGGCGCTCAGACGTGATTGGCGTAGCTCAGCACGCAGCTGCAACACGCGCTTTGACACTTTTGTAAGATACTTCTCGTATGACGTATTTATCTCGGCCAGCATCCACAGCACTGTCTTAGCTTTCTGAGTTGTCACAAACTCGAGCTGGTCTTTTATAAGACGATCGAGAATGGATGTTTCTATACGCGAAATTGTAAATATATAGTCGTTCGTATAGACAATAAGCAGTGGCTCGGTCGCAATCTCTGCACCTTCCGGGTGGCAATAACGCGTAAAAATGTACACTGCACCCTGGTATGTCTCGACACGCGGCGCTTCGTAAATATCTATAGCATCCTCAAGATTGTCGCGGTCTAAGCCATACCGCTCGCTTAGTTCATCAAGCTCGCTATCGCTTGGAGCTGTAACCGAAATCCAACACCCAGCCCTGGGTTCGTCCAGACGCTGCAAAGCCCGCTCTCGTGCCCTACTGTAGTAAATATTGATCATAGCTTCCGATCTTTTTAGCTTGCTTTGCCTCAGTGTACCATACATTGTTTAGTTTGCAAGTCATTATGTTGACTTTTTTGCATATTTTTGCTATAATTATTTTCTTGACCTGAGGTGGTCAAGGGAAGGTTAAGATGTTTTATACACCCGTTTTGCGCCGAACTGCGCACAGGCAAGTATTACGCACCCCGGCGGCACTGAAGCAATGGCACATATCTACGCTCGTTGTTTTGTCGGTGTATGCTCTTACCTTACCTTTGCTGCTGAGTCTTGCGCCATCCAAACTGCTCGTTTTTACGCCTGCAAGAGCGCTTGCATATGAGGTTAACAGTCGCATCAATGGCACAAAAGCCAATGTTTCGAACGATGCAAACGATCCGTCTTCCGTAGATAATGCGACTAGCAGCAACGCCGTTACTACACAGCAAACCGAAGCGAGCTTAGCTGCGGCAGGCGCAACTCTTAGAGAAGGTACAAGCCGTACCAACATGCCCGATAGTCATGTCACGAACTGTTCATCAGTGGGGTATAGACTGCCAGCACCTCTCACCCTTGCGTCTGCGAACGAGGGTCTAATTACAACAATCGATACCCCGACTTACTACCAGATACGCGGCAATACCTTGCCAGAGCTGCGCAATTCTATAGAAAACTGCGCAGCGCGAAAAGCGGTTGGATATTATCATGCTAGTACAGCCTACCAGCTAAACTGGTCATATAGCATAGCTGCCGACACTACAGGCTGCCGGCTCACAAGCGTCAAAGTAGGGCTCCATGTCAACCAGTTCATGCCACAATTTGTGCCAGAAGCAACAACACCCAACACTACCACAAACACGTGGAATGCCTACGCCAGCAACCTCAAAACGCATGAAGACGGCCATACCGCCATAGACGTTAGATACAGCGAGCAGCTAACCGCCGCTCTGCAAAACATGCGTAATTTACCCTGCGACACAATAGCCAACCAAACCCAAACCACCATACAGTCTTATGTAACCATGCTCAACACCGCCAACGAACTGTACGACAGCCAAACCAACCACGGCGCCACCCAGGGCGCGGTATTGTAAGACATATGGTTATTGCTGAAAGTGAGCCTATAAATCTAAATGCCTACAATTCGTTAGACTTGCTTGCCTCAGCTGGTTATATAGAAAAAGGTGCCGTAAAACGTGCTCGAGAAATCGGGGGTCTTGCGGCTAATACAGGCCTGACGATTGGATTTGAGCTAGAAGTAACAGGCGGCTCAATCGTTGATCTCCCGAACAGGCTCGATCCGGATGCTGCGAAGCAACTCTGCAAACAGTTCGGATTTAACCATAGCTACGATGAAGAATACGAAGTCATAATGCCACCAGCAAATCACCCATATATAGCTCAACTGCTGTTACATGGAGCGATTAGGAACGGTTTAATACCAGCCGAAACCGACGGCATTGTAAGCTCTCATATCAATATTGGAAACATAGTAACACCTACGTATCAGAGCGAGACACTATTTAACTTAATACTCATTACTCGAGCGATAGAGCAAATTGGCGGCTCATCTCCCGAAAGACTACTTTCACCCATTGGCACGCATAGTAAAAACCCCGATTCCAGCCCTATACATTCTTAAGTTATAGGAACTTTCGTGTTGGTTTTGGCTCCTCGGTTCGGCTATAGAGATACCACTCAACCAGCCGTCTTTGGTGCTCTTCACTCATACCTCGGTGCAGCTTGAGCTTGGTTCTAAGTTGAGAGTTAATACCACCC
>JAEUQV010000112.1 GCA_016789655.1 Candidatus Saccharimonadota bacterium | reverse complement strand
AGTTAGTATGTGGTAGGTAGTAGATGGTAGGTGGGGAGACTATTTATCATTTGTCAGTTTTCATTTATCAAATTATTTCAGTATAGCCCCGGCAAAACAAAACCTGTCAATTTTGAATGATGGCTGGGTGAGCCAAGATGCTTGTTTTCCGACTGAGGCATATCCGTAGATATGGTGATGGAGGAAACAAGTATCTTGGCCGCCCAGGCGCAGTCAAAAAGGCAGGTTTTGTTTTGCCGTGGCTATATTTGTCATTTTGTTTTGAATGATGATCTCGAGTGTACTGTTACAAACTTGTTATGATTACACTTTACTATTGGATTGTGAGCTGCAGAATTCGTTAATCGTAATTCGTTCCCCCATTCACTAATCTCAAATCCCAATTCTTAATTCGCACTAAAACAGGGAGCATTCGCTCCCCATTTGCCATCTCCTATCTACCGACTACTATTTCTTTGGCTTGACTTCGTTGCGGCCAAGGTTTTTCTTGGTTTCAGTGAAGACAACATGCTTTCGCAGCTTTTTGCTGTACTTACGGAGACTCAGCTTTTCCGGAGTGTTCATCGTATTCTTGGTTGTGTAATATATGCGCTCACCAGACTCTTCACTCACGAGTCCGATAAGTTTGCGCTTTTCACCTTTTTTAGCCATATCCCGTACATTCTACCAGAGAAGCCTACCTTTGTAAACAATTTGAACCAGCGTAAAATAGTCCAGTCTGGGATGATAAACGAGCACTCCTGAATCGAGTTCAGGACAAGCTCCATGCAAGTGTACTAGAAGTACGCTGAAGTGAGGAGCGGCGGTTTTCGCCTGTAATGTGCTATTTTACGCAGGCTCTAAAAATACCGAGTGATCAGCTCGGTATTTTTTGTATCTCACTGCAGTTGAGATGAGATGAGATTTTGTAAATTTTTTCGTCTTTTTGAGGCGATAATTTACAGTTTTGTACTTTTTGGTCCGTTTTTACCGTCCCATCTGTACGTTTGCGGTAAGTGTTTTGGTTTTTTAAGGCCAAAGCCCTTACTAAGTTTCAACATACGCTTATGCTTATATATTGTCAAGTACTTTATTGCAATTTTGAAAATTATTAAATGCTACAGGAGTGAAAGCGGCTTGTACCAAACCCAGTCGACGAGCATTTGCGCCGGAAAGTCACTGGGTTGCGGCGCTGGCAGCCAATTAGGTGCTGCGGCAAAATTGAGGATATAGTACATCGGCTGCTGCATATGTAGCGCCCATACTCCCGCGCTCATATCTGAGGGCGACCAATCACCCATCATCACTTGGTCAACTCCTACGCGGATTCGATTCGACTCCCAAAGCATCCAGTACGTATGATATGCCTGGCTGGCATCGCTACTGTGTGAAACGGGTACATCAACGTACGATTCCAGATCATTTCCACCATCGTTCGTATATAGGTGTGTTGAGTACGTAGATGAATCGCCAAACTGCTCCATGATATCGAACTCCGCATAGTTTGGGCTTAAGTTGTAGTCTACCAGCAGTAGCCAGAACGCTGGGAACCAAGACCGGCCGACGCTACCGATTGAATGCGGCATCTTTATGCGCGCAGCGCACCACCCGTATTGCATGGCGAAGCGTTCTCTCGATGTGAATCTTCCAGAATAAATTGTGCCTGCATTTGATGTACATTCCATGACAGCATGGCTACTTCCATCCAAGTATAGGCCTGGGTCATGGTATACCTGAGTACCGCCCTGGTTTATGTAGTCACGCTGCCAAAGTCTGTCATCAAGTGTCGTGCCATCGAAGTGATCCCAAACTTCATTTGTAGCTAGCTGTGTATAGTCAAACTGACCGGATGTTCCTACCATTGGTCCGACCGGCGCCGGGCTGACACCGGCAGGGGGGCTGGACGCTATGAGCGTTGATAACACATCTCCAGATCCGCCACCGACAGGTCTTGCGCTAAACTGTAGCCGTCGAGTCGATCGACTCATAATTGCTCCCCGTTACTTCTTCTAGTGTAGCTACGTTATAGCAAAAGCACAATAGTATAAGGCTTGACGGTCCATCCCTATATGGCCGTTGGATGAATCCTTTGACGGTTACCTATAATTAGCTATTAGTTGGTTCGAGTGGGATTAACCACCAGGCTATGAAGTACACGAAAATACTGATGCCACCGGGCAGTGCGACTAAAAGAAAAATAATTCGCCATAAAGTAGCATCTAGGCCGGTATAATCTTCTAGGCCACCGCAAATGCCTGCAATTTTTTTATCGGATCGCGATCGGTAGAGTTTCTTAGTCATAATAAAAAATTTGAAATGGAGCCGTCACCGAGAGTTGAACTCGGGACCCCCTCCTTACCATGGAGGTGCTCTACCACTGAGCTATGACGGCATGCAAGCAATTGTAGCATATCTTGGATTGCTTTCGAAAGAGAGCAAACAGTGGTATTTGAACCATATCAAAGTTTGTAAACAATCGTCATTTATATTGGCATCGTACATCGTGTTTGGAATGGCTTAAAGAGCAAAATTGAGCTAAGTGAAAATTTTTCTCCACACCACCACCATTTTACGTGTAGCCAGTGCGGTTCTAGCGTAGCAATTAAAAGCGATGATTAGGAGAGAAGTTTGGACGCTCTTGAAAATATTTATAGTTTTAGCTTACTTCAACACTCGGTTGAATTAGTTGGATATTGCAAGGAATGCCTAGCGCAAAAATAAATAAACTTTTATTGTTAAAGACAGCGGATTACTAGCATTATGCATTCAAAGGGTATAGGGAGTGCTGCGCTTGCACGGCAATAGCTTATCGGAACAAGTTCCTGCACGCTCTTACCTGTACGAACCCACGAATGAACCACTTCGTGGTCCTAATTCGTAGGCTCAAACCCTACCATCAAAACCAACTAAAACGCCCAGCTTACGCTAGGCGTTTTAGTTGGTGCAGGGTGTAGGATTCGAAGACTGCTTTTGCTACGCAAAAGACGTATGCCTAAACCCTACACTCAATACCATGAAAAATACCCGACCAAAGCCGGGCATTCTTCATGGTGCAGGGTGTAGGATTCGAACCTACGAAGGCATAAGCCAACAGATTTACAGTCTGTCGTGTTTGACCGCTTCACTAACCCTGCATAAGTCTACTGCCAAAAACTTCGAATTTATTTCGAAATTATTGGTACAACTTCTGGAAAAGAGCAGTCTCGTTTTACGAGACGATGAGAAAAACCGGAGGTTTGTCTCATTACAATGGAGCCACCTGAGGGATTCGAACCCACGACCCGCTGTTTACAAAACAGCCGCTCTGGCCAACTGAGCTAAGGTGGCAAATTATCAGATGGTAGTGTACCAAAACACACCACACCTTACAACCCACATCGAAGCTATTGTACAATGTGGTCATGATTGTTCAAAAGAAATCTGGCGGTATAGTAATAAACCTAGCTCGAGATTCAATAGCTGTTATCACTAATGAACTAGGACTCCGAGTTCTACCTAAAGGCGGTGTGTATGATGAAGAATCTGAGGAGCAAGCCGCGGTTCGTGAAATCTTCGAAGAAACAGGTATCACTAAATTGCAGAAAATCCGAAAAGTTGGCGTGCTAGAACGACCTGGTCATGCTAGTACCGACTCTACTAGCGCAGATGTTGTCAAGCAAATCCACTTTTATTTGTTCAAGACTAAACAAGCAACCCTCACACCGCAAAGTAAAGATAGTATCGCTGCGGAATGGGTGCCTATACCTAAAGTGGGATCTACCTTGAGCTGGTCAGAAGAATACGCTTTTATCAAACAGAACTGTCCAGAGCTGTTCCCTAAATAACTACTCGCGGGTGACGTGCAATGCGTTTTGAACGCCCTGACGGAACTATGAGAGTTTTTAATTTCTCAGATATGGCGTCCGCATCTTCCTCCATACCTCGTTCAATGTACGCTTTGTGTAGCAACGTATAGGTTTCCTCATTGGGCTCGAGTTCGACAGCTCTCTGTAACGATGCAAACATGAGTTTTTCGTTACCTAACTTTTCGTTTACTTTAGCGTACGCAATATGACGAGCTGCAAGATTTTCCTCAAGTTTCAGTGCCTGCTCAAAGGCGATCCCGGCCTTTTCGTAGTTTTCAGTTTCATAATAAATGAGCCCCAAGTTATGGAGGCTCGAAGGGGTGGCTTCTATACTGCTGGCAATCTCAAAACAATCTATTGCGTCGCGATATTCTTTTTGCTTAGCGTAGAGTATACCGAGGCGGTTGTACGCAGCGGCATTTTTCTCATCTATTTTGAGAATTGTTAAAAGTGCTTTTTCGGCGCGCAAGAAACGGTTTTCACGCATGCCTTGATGAGCGATATCCCATAGTTTACCTATACGATCGCCGACTTTCCGTGATATGTCAGAATCTGACTCCGAGCGTTTGCGCGTGTGAAATAAACTCATAAACCCAAATGCAGTTACAACCAAGAATTCATACATATCGTTCTTGTAGTATAGCAAACGATGTTTGCAGCCGTCTAGGAATTTAGAAACGTTTTCTTACAGTGCGAGCATTAGCTCGGTTAAAACCAATTTTTGGTTACCTTTCCGTGCGAGTGCAGTTTGCGCAGCGATAGCAGCACCAAGGGTTTGCTGCCAGCGCGCCATTCGGCTAGCATCTGAACGTTCAAGACTACTTGATGCAATAAGCACTAACGTATCAACAACGTTTTTGGCTACCGATTTATCTTTTAGCGCATTGTCTATAAGGCTGAGCCGTGAAAATATATCGCTCGATAAAAGCTTTTTGGCAATATCTACCGTTTCCATGGCAGCCGCATCCTCCGCATGCAATATGGAAGCCATCCGAGCAATATTGCCAGCTGCCAGCAAATGGGCCTTAGATATATCTGCTGCGGCATATCCTTGTGTCGCAAAATGCGTCGCAACGGTCGCCTGTTCGGGTAGCCGGATCGGGACGGATTGTACGCGAGAGCGGATAGTTTGTAATAGCTTGCGAGGCTGAGAAGTGGTCATAACGATAACTGTATGCTCAGGGGGTTCTTCTAATAATTTGAGTAAAGCATTTTGAGCTTCCCGAGTCATGCGTTCAGCATCGGGGATCAATATGATTCGCGCCGTTTCAGAGGTATCACCTGCTACGCGTAGACTAACAAAGTGAGCGAGCTCACGCACCGTCGAAGTGGAAATAGTTCCCTCCTCCGGGTCAACTATACGGACATATGGTTGATTTTGAAGGTCGGCAACAGCCACGTTCAGCAATGCAGCACAAAATTGGCGAGCTAGCCTTGCCTTACCTGTACCAACCCCACCAGCGAATAGCAGCGCGTGCGGCGGCTTCAACACAAGCGCTTCTAGCATGTTGAGCGTATCTTCGTGTATAAGTAGCTCAGTTTTCATGTAATTTTGTCCAAGAACGATTGAGGCGTTGGTATCTGAAAGATTTTTCGCTCGTGATTTTTTACTATTGTTATCTCGAGTCCTGCAGCATGCAAGTATAACCGCTCTGCCACCTCGCCGCCGTACAATGTATCGCCTAATATAGGATGACCTTGGTGAGCCAAATGCACACGCAACTGATGTGTACGGCCTGTTTCAGGCTTCAACTCTAACAGGCTGTACATTTCATTAGAACGTAGTGTCCGGTATGTTGTGCTGGCATATTTCCCTTGGTTGCCGACCCGAAATGTTGCAGGAGCCTTGGGGTTACGTTCGATGGGCATATCTATAATTGCAGCTTCGGGGTTCATGCGCCCAGCTACAACCGCGAGATACGTTTTTTTTGTTCGACGCTGCGAAAATTGTTTTTGCAACCAGCTTAGTGCTTCGGGTGTTTTGGCGCATATCATAACACCGCTCGTCGCCCTATCGAGCCGGTGCACAATCCCAACCCTAGAGTTACTGCGCCAGGTTAAACCTAGCGCAGATTTTTGCGCTAGGTCTAACCTGGCGCAGTGGGTGCGGAGCCAGGTTGCGACGGTTGGCTCGGGGTTGAAGGCGCCTTTGCTGTGAGTTAGCAGGCCGATGGGTTTATTGATAACGACACAGTCAGAATCCTCGTATAAGACCTCGAGCTCGATATCTGGAATGGCTGCCTCCTGTGTAGCGTCATACTCGACTGCAACAACATCGCCAGCGCGCAGTTTAAAGCCCGGTTTCGTCTGGGGTGCGCCATTAACAGATACGCGATTTGTCTCGCACAGTTTTGCAGCATAGGTGCGGCTGAGCTGAGGATAGAGCTCAACAACTTTTTGGTCTAGGCGTTGCGCGCGACTGATTTCTAGGTTACTCATAACGTGATTGGAATAAACGCTGACCTATGCCCTCAACCCAACAGCTTTCTGCACGCGCAGCAGTGTTGCATTAGCAGTTTGATTCATAGCAGCTTCGTCAGCTGCCAGTTTAGCGAGCAGCAACTCGTCGTCAACGCTTGACAGCCGGGCTTGGAAATCATGGAGGAATTCGGAAATCGCGACGGCTGTGTCGGTTTTGAGCGGGCCGTACTGCGTTTGGCCGTAATAGTGAGCTTTGACTTCTTCATACGGGTTCCCCGTAGCTAGTGCTAGGATGTGCATGAGATTAACGATGCCTGGCTGGTCTTGATTTTCGACATCGATTTTGCCAAAGCTATCGGTGGCGGCACTATGTATCTTCTTGGCGGCCGCCTCGGGTGTGTCGCCAAGGAAGATGATGCCCTTGCCTGTTTCGTCAGATTTACTCATTTTTTTAGTAGGGTCTTGCAGGTCTTTTATGCGTAGGCCCTGGTCTTTGCCGAAAAATTCATGCTGCTTTTTGACCGGTTCCGGCACTACGAAAAGCTCACCAAACTTTGCATTCATCCGCTCAGCAATATCGCGCGTAAACTCAAGATGCTGCGTTTGATCGTCACCTACAGGGACATAGGCTGTGTTATAGAGCAATATATCGCAAGCCATGAGTACGGGGTAATCAAACAGCCCCACGTTTATCTGGTCGTCGCCAAGCTTAGCTGCCTTATCTTTATATTGCGTCATTCGTGCCATTTGCCCCATACCCGTAAAACAGTTCAGGATCCAGGTTAGCTCACTATGTGCTGGCACGTAACTTTGGCGGAATATGCGAATGCTTGGATGATCAAGCGGCATGCCAGCAGCGGCGTACAGGTCTATGGTGTTTGTAATCTGTGGTTGCAGTTGACTGTGATCTATAGGGGTTACGAAACTATGCAAGTCGGCCAGCATAAGGTTTACTTCATACTCATCGGCATGGCGCTTAGCCATATCTATAAGCGGCAGCAGCGCCCCAAAGTAATTCCCAATATGCAGATCGTTATTGGCCCGCAGGCC
>JAEUQV010000111.1 GCA_016789655.1 Candidatus Saccharimonadota bacterium | reverse complement strand
TTCTGTAGCTTACTTTTGCAGGTGCTACAGTACCTAAATCCTCGTTGTTTCATGCATAAGTAATGTCTGACGACATTACTTATTGCTAATTAACAGAGGTAAAACGGGTTAAAAACCAACATGAAATTTCCGGTTAGTCCTTAATGTAAATAAACTTTTACATATATTAGACTAAAATGCTATAATAATCAATAATATAATTACGTACGTACGAATGACCCTATTGGAGTTATGCTCACAAACACATACACTATGTGGGCGTAGATAGAAAAGTACTACAGCAATACCATGAACGATCGAGTATTACATTTTATAACCACGAATGATTTTAAATTCAAAAGTGCCCGAGAAGCGCTAGAAGACGCTGCCTTTTCACTTAGGCGGCTTAACATCGGAACCCCCGAGCTTCAATCAGACAGCACCAAGACTGTAGCTGAGTACTCAGCGGAATGGGCCGCCAACACATATAACAAACCTGTTATAACTGAAGATGTCGGTATGTACATCGAGGCACTAAAGGGTTTCCCTGGTCCATTTTTATCGCAAGTCGAAAACCAAATTGGCGCAGAGGGCTTTTTGCGTTTGTTAGATGGTAAACCTCGCATGGCGCATTGGGAATACGCAGTCGCATACTGTGAGCCAGGCGAGCGACCTGTGAGTTTTGCCGTTGTGCAACAGGGTGCAATCGCACAAACTATGTCTGGCAATATTGGCTGGGATATGGGTAAAATCTTTATACCTGAGGGCCAATCTAAGACTATATCAGTCTTGCTGGAAGAGCAGGGATATGTGCGCAATAATGGTCATTACACTGCGCTGAAAAAATATCTGCACACGTTGTACCTGCACATCGGCGAATAATAACACTATTTAAACTGTGACGTAACTTGTTGCCATGCAGTAGCACGTTTGTACTTAATAAGGATTGCTCTGGATTCACAATGTCATTGGTATGACCACCATGCTATAGTTTAAGTATCAAAGGAGGACGTGCATGAAACTATCAAAAGGGATGATGATATTTGCGGTGGTGGGAGTCGTTGTGCTCGCATTGCTCGGATGGCTGGTGGGTGGCTACAATGGCCTCGTTACCCAGCGCAACAAGGTTGACCAGGCGGCCGCCCAGCTGGCAAGCGCTTACCAACGGCGGTTCGACCTTGTGCCGAACTTGGTCGAGAGTGTGAAGGGCGCTCAGGCTCAGGAACAAAAAGTGTTCGGCGATATCGCTGCCGCTCGCACGCAGTACGGCAATGCTAAAACGACCGATGATAAACTCGCTGCCTCGCAGCAATATGAAAGCGCCCTAAGCCGTTTGCTCGTGGTGGTCGAAAACTACCCAGACCTTGCCAGTACGCAAACCGTCCAAAACCTGATGATCCAGCTGGAGGGCACCGAAAACCGCATAAAAGTAGAGCGCGATAACTATAGTGCAGTCGCGACTAGCTACAACACGATGATCCAACGCTTCCCGCGCAACGTCTTGGCAGGTATGTTCGGTTTCGACAAGCGCGATCTATACACTGCGGAAACTGGCGCCGAAACTGCTCCCAAAGTCAACCTGACCCAACCTTCTGCCGTCGAAGAGCAGCAATAAGCCTTTCGAAATTGTGAATTCAACTCGGAACATTTCGCAGGGGTTAATCCGACGAGGGTGGCTAAAGTGAAAAGCTATAGAAACTTATGAAAGTACCTCATAAACTACTGTTTGGCTTGTGTGTCTTTTCGACTCTGATAGGAGCTGGTTCAAGATATGTATGTGCGCTAGATGTCCCTACTGCACCTTCACAAACCGCCATACTCGACCAAGCACAAGTAATCGAAGATTCGGCTGAATCGCAGCTCAGTAAAAAATTGATTGACTACAAGGCCAAGACGGGCAATGAAATAGCGATACTCACTATAAAAAGCCTCGAAGGTGAGGATGTGTTTGACTATAGTTTTCGAGTGGCACAGAACTGGGGGGTAGGTAGCAAAGAAGCCAACAACGGTGTTTTGATTTTCGTAGCGGTGGAAGATAGGCGGTCGTATATACAGGTCGGTAGAGGTTTAGAGCCCTACCTGACCGACCTACAGACAAGCCTCATTCAGCGAGAAAAAATGTCGCCCCAGTTTAAACAGGGTAACTACACTGCAGGGTTGACGCAAGGCGTTCAGGCTACCATAGATGTCATAGGCGGTGAGCGTCTTAGTGAGCCAAACAATCAGAGTAGTGGCTCGGGCTGGCTTGAACCGGTTATTTACCTCGGCTTTTTCACAGTTGCGTATCTGGCCTCGTTCCTTGCTCGTAGCAAAAGTTGGTGGGCGGGGGGTGTTATAGGTGCCATACCTGGTGTAATCATGTTTTTCACCGCGGCAGTGGTTTTGGCCTCTGTAGTGTTTGGCCTGGGATTAATTATTGGCTTGATCTTAGACTACATACTTTCCAAGAATTTCCGTGACCGAGCTGCTTCGGGCGACCCTACTACGTGGTGGGGCAGCGGCGGCGGCTTCTTTGGCGGCTCGGGTGGATTTGGCAGCAGTTCGGGCGGGTTCGGCGGTTTTGGCGGCGGCTCATTCGGTGGTGGCGGCTCTGGCGGCCGGTGGTAG
>JAEUQV010000081.1 GCA_016789655.1 Candidatus Saccharimonadota bacterium | reverse complement strand
GCACCGTCAAAACCACGCCCAAAAAACAAACAGCCGTAGCAATAGCTTTCTAGCTGCCCCACATTCACTTTCTTGCCGTCATCATGAACTTGTTTCAGGATCTATGCCATGTCATGGACGTTTGAGTTAATCTACTAAAACGGACAGCTCCCCCATCTGAGCTAATACCGTAGAAATGTCAGCAGCAATGAGTTTTGGTGTGTTGGGGTGGCTATACCTCACGATAAGGTTGGTGGGGTGCTAGCGCAGAACCATAACACTGAGTTTGCGGCGGCTAAATTTAGGCAATCGGCAAGGATATGGTGAACGTTGCGCCCTTGTTTTTGGAGTTGTTGCGGGCGCTTATGTGGCCATGATGTACGTCGATGATCTGCTTGGCTATAGAAAGACCCAAGCCGTGTCCTACGTTGTTTTGGCTACTGCGGGACGCGTCGGCGCGGTAAAAGCGGTCAAAAATATGAGGCAAATCGGCAGGGCGTATGCCTGGTCCGGCGTCGCGAACTTCCAGTATGGCTTGGTGGCCTTTTACGTGGGCCCTGAGGCCTATACGTGTCTTGGCCGGGCTGTACTTTATGGCGTTTTCTAGCAGTATAACGAGTACGTCGGTCAGGCTTTCGGAGTTGCCGATTACGGTTATACTGCCGACAGTGTTTTCTATGCCTATACGTTTGGTTTGCGCCAGCCCTATACTGTGATTCACTGCTTCGATTGCAACGCTTTCGAGTGAGGTCGGGCCGAGTACTAGCTCGCTATTATTAGCCAGCAGCAGTAAGCGGTCGGTAAGTGTGTGCATGCGCTCAACCTCATCGAGACTGCTGCGTAAGAGGGCTCTATGATCGGCCGCAGTGGCTTTTTTGTTGCGCAGGCCAACCTCTATTTCGGATTGCATAATGGTGAGCGGAGTGCGCAGCTCGTGGGCGGCATCACTACTAAAGCGCGTTTGTGATTCTAGGGCAGCCTCGACTGGCTGCAATGTGCGGCGAGCCAAAAAGTAGCTGCCAGCGGCTCCGGCAGAAAGTACGGCCATATTGAAAACCAAAAGTTGCCCAACCAGTCGTGATCGGCCTTCCCTAGCCCTCTGTTCGCGCCACGTCTGGAAAACATCATCGCCAAATTGTGTATCGTACAGCCTACTTACCTCGTTAGAGCGAGGCGGCCCGAATCCTCGTTGCAACTCGCGGCTTGATATCTGGTATACCACTAGGCTGAAAAGTAGACTAATCATAAAAAGTATGAGCGTATACCAGGCTGTTAGCTGTAAGGTAGCTGAATGGAAAAGGGACTGTTTCATGTGCTTTCGCTGAGTTTGTAACCAAAACCTCTTACAGTATGTATAAGTGGTTTTGCTTTGAATGGCTTGTCTATCTTATTGCGCAAATACCCAATATAGGCTTCGACGGTATTCGGGAGTACATCGGCATCAAAATCCCAGACATGGTTAATTATGTTAGACTTGCTCAGCACACGATCTTTATTGCGCAGCAGATATTCAAGCAGGGCATATTCTGTTTGCGATAAAGCAATTGCTGTGCCGCTACGTTTTACTGTATAGCTTACGGTGTCGAGAGTCAGATCGGCGGCAACGAGAGTTGTTCCATTAGTTTCATGAGGACGGCGAGTAATAGCGCGCAGTCGAGCGAGTAGTTCTTCAAATGAAAATGGTTTCACCAAGTAATCATCGGCACCTGCATTAAGCCCGTTCACTCGGTCACGGATTTGGCCTTTGGCAGTTAACATAAGTACTGGAGCCTTTATACCTTTTTTGCGCATATTTTCGCAAATTTCCAATCCGTCCATACCGCCCGGTAACATTCTATCTAGGATAATGGCATCATAATCATCGCCGAGTGCTGCTGCAAGCCCAGACGGACCATCATGTACGACCTCAACGGTAGAATGTTCTTGCTCAAGCCCCATTTTAATAGCTCGTGCGATTTTATATTCATCCTCAACAAGTAATATTTTCATAATA
>JAEUQV010000086.1 GCA_016789655.1 Candidatus Saccharimonadota bacterium | reverse complement strand
GTCTGTTGGTCGCCGATGGCTTTATTTACCAGCGTCGCAGCCACCGACGAGTCGACACCGCCCGACAGTGCGCAGACTACTTTGGCACTGCCAACTTGCTCACGGATGGCAGCTACTTGCTCATCGATGAGTGAGCCAGCCGACCAATCGCGCTGAAACTTACAGAGGTCAAAATAGCGTCCCAGAATGTCTTTACCCTGTTTGCTGTGGGCGACTTCGGGGTGAAACTGCAAACCGAACAAGCCAAGTTCGGAGTCTTCCATGGCGCATATGATGTCACCGCTCACGGCTGTAATCTTGAAGCCCTCAGGGGCTTCGGCGACGTGGTCACCATGACTCATCCAAACGGTAGAGCCATCTGCCGCAGAGGGAATGAGCAAACTATCACCTTTCAGCTTAAGTGTCGCATCACCGTATTCACGGGTCTTAGCACCTTCAACGCTGCCGCCCATATTCATGGCCAAAAGTTGCATGCCGTAGCATATACCGAGTATCGGTACGCCGACTTCAACAAGTTCCGGGTTCAGCGCGGGAGCATCTTTCTCATAGACAGAGTTTGGCCCACCCGATAACACGATGCCTTTCGGGTTGTAGGCCTGCACCTCTTCGAGGCTGGCTCGAAATGGTAGAATTATGCTATAAACGCCAAGTTCACGCGCTTTACGAGCAATCAGCTGCGTGTATTGCGAGCCATAGTCGAGAATGACGAGAGTTTCTTGGTTGGAAGTTGGTGTACTCATATGCTCCTATTCGCAAAAAGATTAATGATTAAGGATTAACGAATCTAGTAAACCTCGTTAATCATTAATCGTAATTCGTACTTCATTATTGGTAATTGCCACCATCATTAGTTATAAAGAGGTCGTGCGGGTGGCTTTCGGTCAGGCTGGCTTGGGTGATCTGCATAAACTGAGCTTTTTCCCACAGTTCTTCGATGGTGCGAGCGCCCACGTAGTACATGCCACTCATCATGCCCCCCACCCACATGCTAACCAGCTGTTTGACAGCACCGCTTGACGGCACGAGGCCCTCGACACCTTCGGCGACCAGCACATCGCCTGTGTAGTTTTTGCCATGGAATTCGTCTTCACTGCTTATTTCGAGCCCCTTTTTCATGGCGCCTATAGAACCCATGCCACGATAAGATTTGAAGACATATTCATCAGAACCGTCCAAAATGCTACGGAAGCGCGATGGAACTTGATCGGCCTTAAAACGGGTGACTTCGCCCGGAGATTCTTCGGTAGCGGCAAACATGCGGCCCATCATCACTGTGCTAGCACCGGCGGCGAGTGCCTTGAGAGCATCACCAGAGTTTACTAAGCCACCATCAGCGACGACGGGTACGCCAGCAGCATGAGCCACTGGTTTAATTTCGAGTAGCGCAGAAAGCTGCGGCACGCCCATGCCAGATACGATGCGGGTAGAGCAGATGGCACCTGGCCCCATACCAACACGCAATGAATCAGCACCAGCTTCAATCAGCGCCTTCGCACCATCAGCCGTAGCGATATTCCCCGCCATAACCTCCACTTCGTAGTGCTCTTTTATGAACTTCACAGTGTCTATAACCTTTTTGGCATAGCCGTGAGCTGAATCGACCAGGATGAAATCCGCACCGGCTGCAACGAGTGCCTCGACGCGGGATTCGTAACCAGCGCTACTGCCCACTGCCGCTCCAACGAGGTAGCCGGCGTCTTTAACTTGTTTGACTTCGGCAGCTTGCTGTTCGGCGGTAAGGTTACGATGCACAATCCCTACACCTCCCTGTTCTGCCAAAGCGATGGCCAAACGACCTTCGGTTACGGTGTCCATCGGTGCCGAGATAAATGGTGCCTGTAACGACAACTTTTTGGTAAGCTTAGTTTGCAGGTTTATATCCGCTCTATCGAACCCGGAATACCCCGGGCGAAGTAGAACGTCATTGAAAGTAAGTGAGAGATTGAATTGTTCCATGTCTTATTCTACCGCATCTTTACAGTATGTGCAAAATGGGCTGTAAGTGTATATATTTGAATATACGCATAATGGTGCGTCTGGCAATAAAAAGGGGCACCGGAGTGCAGATGTACTGAGGTCGGCTGAGAGAGGAGCGGATTTTTCGCCCGGAATGTGCCGCAATTGCGTAAGCTCTATATATTAAGGTATATGACGATGCATTCATGAGTGAAATTTCTAGTAGCCAAAAAATGGTTCAAGCCCTAGAAACGGCTCAGACGATATATGACACATCTCAGACCCGTCTTCTTCGCGCACGGGGTTATTTAGCACGTATCTATGTACGGCTACCCGAAGCGGAGATTAACGCGTCAACCTATTCATCGGTCGTGACAACAATTGGTAGTTTTTTGCAGCTAGCTTCAGACTTCCGTCTAGAAACATTTTTCGAGTTTGGTGGCGACGAAAAGACGATAGATATGAGTAAGTTGGGCGTAGTAAGGGGCGAAGCGCCTAACCTCTCACATACTTTGATAAATAGACGCCACTGTAGGGGTGTGAATGATACACACATACGTTCTGCATTTCAGGACCCTACAGTCAGTTCGTTCATTCATGGTCGTGTTTGTCGTCCAAGCGGAGTATCGTATCGTTGTGAAATAAGCCCTTTAGCTGCGGGCTATCTCCATGTTGCTCAGCAGTACGCTAGGCCGTCAGTTTCATTTGGAGATGTAGCGCTAATAGGCTCCAATGCGCTTAGACATATGAGTGAACGATTCTCCCCAATCGAAGAAAATGACCCAGCATTATCACGAACAATATATATTGGATTAGCTCATCCCAGTATGAAAGAGATTTTTCCGCAAGGTGATACCAGTTTTGTGCTTACACACCCTGTAGTCAAGATTGGTGTGCAACGGAATTTTCTTGAGATAGTCAGGATGGCATTGTCATCTTGAGTTTAGCTTGTTCGGACTTAAAAAGAATGAGTGAGACCCTCGCAGTTGGCGGGGTCGCCTATGTGCCAGTAGTGGCTGAGCATGTCGGGGCGAAAGAGGTAAGCTTGCAGAATCATGACCGGTGCTGAGTGGGTGACTATAAGAGTGGTGCCGGTAGTTTCGCGTTTGATATCTTCAAATGTTTGTATGATTCGTCGTATGACAACTTCTACCGGTTCGACCGATGGTGGGTTATCGCCATAGCGATCGAAGGCGGCGATTGTTTCTTCGTATGACGTGCCTTCATAATCACCAAAACTGCGCTCATTTAACCCTGGAAGTGGTTGAACGGGCAGATCCAAGCTCAATTCATCAAGGATGATCTGCGCGGTCTGAATGGTGCGCTGCATTGGCGAAGAAAAAATTGCTGCTGGCCGAAAACTTTCAACCGCCAAGCGCTTGCCTTTTTGAACGGCTAGTGCCCTGCCCGCCTCAGATAGTGGGCTGTCTAAGGTTGCTCCTGCAATGACTTTCTGTTCATTGGCAATAGCTATAGAGTGGCGGATGACGACTATCTTCGGCATCCTTCAATGATACATTACTATGTTTTGACTTACGAAAAACGGTGCAGTCTGGGGTGAAAAACGAGCGCTCCTGAATCGAGTTCAGGACAGGCTCCACGCAAGCGTACTAGAAGTACGCTGAAGTGAGGAGCGGAGTTTTTCGCTCGGAATGTGCCGTTTTTACATAAGACTTATATATTACAAATGTACAAGAGCTGACGCCTGAAGGCTTGGCTAGCTGGCGAGCTTCAGGGAAGATGGGGAGGTAATGAAGTGAATTCATTTCACTTCATTAACGGGGAAGACAATACGTCTTCCCCTAACCTACACCCTAGACGTTGCCATGACATAAGCAAGCGATAGCGCAGCCTTCAGGGAAGATGGGGAGGTAATGAAGTGAATTCATTTCACTTCATTAACGGGGAAGACAATACGTCTTCCCCTAGCCTATTACAAAAATACAACCCTCCCCTGTTTACACACCCCAATGCTACCTGGTACAATCTGTAAACGTAATGGCGGACCCACACATCGCGACCACGCCCAGTTCTCATAAGGCGCGCTCTTCGAGCGTAGCTTCGAGCGTGTTTATGGAAATGTCAGATACCACGTGGCGTATATTTGTACCAACGGTTAGCTTGCTGCTAGTCGGACGGCACTACGACGTGCAGCTTGGTACCAAGCCATGGCTTATGCTAGCAGGCTTTGTAGCCGGTACATTCATTGCGGCTGTACTTATCAGGAATCAACTCAAGCGCGGAGGTGCCACCAAATGACACCTCGTTTTTTTGCCACCGAAAAGCTCGACATTGTGCTGCCGACCGAACCGATATTCTATATAGGATCATTCCCTATTACCAATGCTATGCTGCTGGGGGGCTTTAGCGTAGCGGTTATGCTCGCTCTATTTTTCTACACCGCTTCAATGGTAAAGCAAGGCCGCACTAACCGTTTCGTCGGGCTGGTACAGTGGGCTTTTGAAGGCATGTACAAGGCTGTGTACGATATCGTGCCCGACCGCCAAATGGCGCGCAGTATCGCACCGCTTGCGCTTTCTATCTTTTTTACGGTGCTTATATCGTATTGGGCAGATATTTTGCCAGGCGTGGGCCATGCTATTACCTGGCACGACGGCGAGCTGCTGCGTTCCTTACCGACCGACCTGAACTTTACGATCGCACTTGCCATAACATCTATGACGGCGGTGCAATATTACGCGATCAAACAGCATGGTTTCTTTGGTAACGCCGGCCGCTACTTTATAAATCCCCTCAAAAACCCAATTGGTGCGTTTGAGGGCTTTCTAGAGCTTATCGGTGAATTTTCTCGTCTGATTGCACTCAGCCTTCGACTGTTTGGTAACGCATTTGCTGGCGCTGCACTCCTTGCTATAGTGGCGGGGCTTGCCTCGTATGCGGCTTCTGCCGTGCTGCCATTTTTCATGGCTTTCGAGTTGTTTATTGGCTTCATTCAGGCCTATGTGTTTTATGTGTTGACCTTGATATTTGCCAGTCTTGCCACTGCCTCGCATGGCGGTACCCATGAACCTGCTCATGACCACGCTAAAACCGAGGAGGTTGCTGCATAGATATGAGATAGTACGCGCCGGTCGTCTTGAACTTACACGAAGTGTCATACTGAATTTAATTCAGGATCCGTCAAAAATCAGCTAACCCAAAGCCCGAATACACAATCAAGCCGCGGACAGACTGCTGACTTTTGGGAAGGAGCTCGAGGTGTTGTACCGGCAAAAGCCGAAATGAGGTGAAAACCCTCTCTGTAATATTCATAAACGAACTAAAACAAGGAGTTATATCAATGGAAAATATCGCATTTGCACTTGCTTACGCGCTACCTGCTCTCGGTGCGGCTATGGGCGTAGGTCTGATCGGTAAGGGCGCATTGGGCGCTGCTGGCCGCAACCCCGAAAAAATCGGTGAGCTGCGTACACTTATGATTACCGCTATCGTGTTTGCTGACTCGCTGGCTATCATCGGTATCATCGTCGGGTTCTTGGCCAAGGGCTAAATGGTAGGTGGCAGGTAGTATTTTAGTAGTTAGGAATTATACGTGACACATTTATTTACACAATTTGCAGCAGAGGAAGCAACGAGCCCGGTGGAAGCGCTGGGTATAGATGTAAAGTTGTTGGTATTCCAGGTGATTGCGTTCGCTTTGCTGACCTGGCTGCTGAGCAAGTATGTCTTTCCGGTACTCATGAAGGCAGTGGACGAACGTCAGAAGCGTATCGATGAAAGCAATGCGGCTGCCAGCGAAGCGGCCAAACAAGCTGCCGAAGCTGAAACCAAGATTGCAGGCATGCTTAAAACCGCGCGTTCTGAGGCATCTGATATCGTGGCGACCGCTAAAGAAGAAGCGGCAGGCCTCATAGCCAAAAGCGAAGAAAAATCCAAAGTCCAAGCCGAGCGCATTGTTGCTCAGGCGCATGAATCTATCGAGAAAGATGTTCTTGCAGCCAAAAAGGCCTTGCATAATGAAACAGTTGAGCTGGTTGCTCAAGCAACCGAAAAGGTCGTCGGGAAAACCATTACAAACACTGTTGACAAGCAGATTATTACTGAATCTCTGAAAGAGATAAAGGATTAGCATGAACGGAAAGCTCAGCCGACGCAAACTTGCTCAATATGTGGCGTCGCGCGTTCAAGGTGGCCATGTACCTGAGGCTGTCCTGCAAGAAGTAGCAGCTTACCTGGTAGAGTCACGCCGAGTACGAGAAATGCCGCTGTTGGTTCGAGCTATCGAAGATGCTTTACTAGAGCACGGTGTGGTAGTAGCCACAGTAACATCAGCCCGGCCGCTTGATGATACGCTCCGGGAGGCTGTAAAAGCACAGGCTGGCGGCGCGGAGGTGCACTTACGGGAAATAATCGACTCTAGTGTGCTTGGAGGCGTGCGGCTACAGACGCCCGATGCTTTATTTGATGGAACAGTGCAACATAAATTGCAGGCCTTACGCGCCGCGAAAGTATAGAAAGGAACGATAGTGGCAGACATAGCAGTCACAGAAGTATCAAAAGGTCTCCGCGATGCGATTGCCCGGCTAGAGACTGGTGAAAACATGGAATCTACCGGTGTGGTTACCCGTGTCGGTGATGGCGTGGCATGGGTACATGGGTTACGCAACGCTGGGTACGCCGAAGTACTTGAGATTCAAACGAAACAAGGCGTGGTTGAGGCCTTTGCCCTTAACCTGATGGAAGATGAGATTGGTGCGGTGCTGCTCGGCAGCGACAAAGATGTTGTGGCTGGTGACCCCGTAAAACTAAAAGGCGTGGTACTAGAGGTTCCGGTGGGGCCTGAACTACTGGGCCGTGTCGTCAACCCGCTGGGGCAGCCGCTCGATGGCGGTCCGGCCATCACGACCAAAGAAAACGGGCTTGTCGAACGACCTGCTATAGGTGTGATGGGCCGTAAGGGTGTGCATGAACCGCTTATGACTGGTATCGTTGCTATAGATGCGATGTTCCCGATTGGCCGCGGTCAGCGCGAACTCATCATTGGCGACCGCCAGACGGGTAAAACGGCTATTACGCTCGACACCATGATTAACCAGGGTCGTCAGAAGACCGGTGTGGTAAATATATATGTTGCGATTGGTCAGAAACTGTCGAAGGTTGCCCGGCTTGTCGAACGGCTCAAGCAAGAAGGCGTTATGGAGCAAACCATCGTGGTGGCGACCGGTCCGAGTGACCCTGCTTCCCTGCTCTACCTAGCACCGTACGCTGGTGCAGCCATGGGGGAGTGGTTCCGCGACAATGCCAAGCACGCCCTCATTATTTATGATGATCTTACGAAGCATGCCGTGGCATACCGTCAGATGTCGCTCTTACTGCGACGTCCGCCAGGCCGCGAGGCGTTTCCGGGCGATGTGTTCTACCTGCATTCACGCTTGCTCGAGCGGGCTGCGAAGCTCAGTGATGAGCTTGGTGCGGGCAGCCTTACGGCCCTGCCAATCATCGAAACACAGGCTGGTGACATTTCTGCCTACATTCCAACGAACGTTATTTCCATTACCGATGGTCAGATATTCATGGAAACAGACCTCTTTTACCAGGGTATTCGCCCCGCTATTTCGGCTGGTTTGTCGGTATCGCGCGTGGGTGGTGACGCTCAGACCAAATCGGTTAAGTCTGTATCTGGCCGACTCAAACTTGGTCTGAGTCAATTCCGTGAGCTGGCAGCGTTTGCCCAGTTTGGTTCCGACCTTGACGACGCAACTAAAAAACAGATTGAACGGGGACAGCGCTTGACCGAGTTGCTAAAGCAGCCTCAGTACAGCCCGCTCAGCATTTGGGAGCAGGTTGCCTCTATATTCGCCGTAAACGAAGGCCATTTCGACAACGTACCTCGTGAAAAAATTAAAGATGCACAAGCAGCCTTGCTCGCCAAACTTGCCAAGGAACACCGTAAGGAAATGGATGCGTTAAACACAGGGAGTGAAAAGATCGAAGCCGATAGCGCTACCGGTAAGCTACTCGCAAAAGTTGCCGTAGCGGCTGCGAAAGGGTTCGAACAGTAATGAGAGTCAAGAGTCAAGAGTCAAGAGTCAAGCAGGTATGCAAAGTGCGCAAAGCGCACTTCATGACTCATGCCTCATACCTCATGACTCTTGAAGCCGGAGGTCGAAATGGCTAGTACCCGTCAGCTTAAAGGCAGAATCCGTTCGGTTAAAAGCACCAAACAAATCACAAAGGCTATGCAAATGGTGGCAGCCAGCAAAATGCGTCGCGCGCAAGATGCCACCAAAGCTACCAGCGACTACACCCGTACCGCCAATGAGCTGCTAACCTACCTATCTAGCCAGGGTGCAACTAAGCAACATCCGTTGTTTGAGAAGCGCGTGGTGAAGGGTCGTCTTTTGATCGTTATTGCTGCCGACAAAGGTTTAGCCGGAGCCTATAACGCCAATATTCTGAAAGAATACATCCGGGCGCTGCGCGAAGATGATGCAGAGGGCATCCGGAATGAAACCATTGCTGTAGGCCGCAAAGCTTCCCAGTTTGTAACCAGACTCAAAGACACGGAACTCTGCGGTACATACACAGACATCCCCGATGACCCAGAGGGTGCCGAATTCTACGCTATTCTTACCACAGCGTGCGCAATGTTTGAGGAAGGTAAAATTGATGCTGCCGATATAATCTACACAAAATTTGTCAGCAGCATGACGCAAGTTGCAGTGACAGAGCGCATTCTACCAGCTGGGTTTGTCAAAACCGAAGTCACTGAATTTGTGCGCGATGCTGTCTATGAACCAAGCGTGGAGGTGGTGCTTGAGGGCGTTGTGCGCCGGTTGGTTGGTTCAAAAATATTCCAGGCCTTGCTTGATGCAAGGGCTTCCGAACACAGCATGCGTATGCTCGCCATGAAGAATGCCACCGATAACGCCAGTGAATTAGCAGAAGATTTGACACTCGAAATGAATAAGGCACGCCAAGCGGCCATAACCCAGGAACTGGCGGAAATCTCCGGCGGCGCCGAAGCGATGAAAGGATAAAGGAGAAACTATGAGTGAGACGGCAGGAAAAGTTATACAGGTAGTCGGCGTGGTGGTGGACGTCGAGTTCGAGGGCGCAGGTCTGCCAAATATTTACGACGCTTTGGAAATACAGCGTGGTAGCGAAATGCTTACGCTTGAGGTCGCGCAGCATCTCGATGAGCACACCGTACGGGCAGTTTCTATGCAAAGTACCGATGGTCTACGCCGTGGTGAGACAGTCGTGGCCACAGGAAACCCCATATCGGTACCAGTTGGCGATGACACCCAAGGGCGTATGTTTAACGTTGTCGGTGACCCCATCGATAGCCTACCCGAACCAAAAGGCAAAAAAGCGCCAATCCACCGCGATCCGCCCGCACTCGACGAGCAGAGCAACAAAACCGAGATTCTGGAAACAGGCATCAAGGTCATTGACCTGATTGCGCCGATTGCCAAAGGTGGTAAAGTTGGCTTATTCGGTGGCGCTGGCGTAGGTAAAACGGTGCTCATACAGGAGCTTATAAACAACATTGCGAAGTTCCACAGTGGTAACTCGGTGTTCGCGGGTGTCGGTGAACGTACCCGTGAGGGCAATGACCTTTACCACGAAATGAAAGACGCTGGCGTGCTCGACAAAACGAGTATGGTGTTTGGCCAGATGAATGAACCGCCAGGGGCTCGTCTGCGCGTGGCGCTGAGCGGTCTGACCATGGCCGAAGAATTTCGCGACCAAGGTAAAGATGTGCTGCTGTTTGTCGACAACATCTTCCGCTTTACTCAGGCTGGGAGCGAGGTGTCTGCCCTGCTCGGCCGTCTGCCAAGTGCCGTGGGCTACCAGCCAAACTTGCAGCAAGAAATGGGCGCCCTGCAGGAGCGCATTACCAGTACCAAAAAAGGTTCGATTACCTCTATTCAGGCAGTCTATGTCCCGGCCGACGACCTGACCGACCCGGCTCCGGCAACCACGTTCGCTCACCTCGATAGTACTATTGTGCTGAACCGTGGTTTGACCGAAATCGGCATCTATCCGGCCGTTGACCCACTTGACTCTAGCTCGACTATTCTCGACCCAGAGATTGTCGGCCAAGAACACTATGAGGTTGCCCGCGAGGTTCAGCGTGTACTGCAGCAGTACAAAGAACTGCAAGATATTATTGCAATTCTCGGTATGGAAGAACTTTCCGATGACCAAAAGCAGATCGTGGGCCGTGCTCGCCGCCTGCAGCGCTTTATGGCGCAGCCGTTCTTTGTAGCCGAGAAATTTACCGGTAACTCGGGGGCATACATAAAAGTAGAAGACACCGTAAAAGACTGCCGCGATATTTTGAGCGGCAAGTACGACGACAAACCAGAAAACTGGTTTTACATGGCAGGCGGCCCGCTCTCGCAAAAGAAAGACTAAGATGAATGAAGTAGTTAGAATGACGAATGATGTACCTGCGTTCTATACGTCATTCACCATTCGCCATACATTATTCGCAAGAAACGGAGCCTACCTATGCAATTACAACTCGTAACCCTTAGCGGCAGCAAGTTTGACGAAGATGTCTATGAGGTTATAATCCCGACTATTGATGGTGAGATCGGGGTGTTTCCGGGGCACGAGCCACTCGTGACGCTCGCGAAGGGTGGTGTCATTCAGGTGCGGCATAAGCGCACTGACCCACTGGATAAGCTTGAGTACTTTGCCATCAGCGGCGGAGTTGTAGAAATCAACGGCGATCATGTAAAAGTACTGGTCGATGAAGCCGATCACGGCCAAGATATTATTGAGGCCGAGACGCAGGCGGCGCTTGATCGTGCAATCAAGCAACGCGACGAAGCCACCGACCAAGTCGAACTCGAAAAAGCTCATCAGCTAGTAGACCGCCACATGGTCCGCCTCAAGGTCGCCGACCTGCACCGCCGCCACCATCGTTCATAGGGTTACCAACTACCCCGAACTCGCGATAAGCCATGTTGAAACGGGGGGATGCAAGCCACCGCAAGACAATTTGGCTGTGGAACTATCGGCGCATACTCTTAAGCGGTCTTGTGTTTTGCTTCTTGGGTAACATTGTTCTGGGCCCAGAGCATTACCAGAATAGAAGTAGATTGGAACTGGCTTTGCGAAAGGTCATTTGGCCACAGTCGTGCCGAGGTAAGCTGTATGTCTAGACGATCTGCAAGGTTCAGTGATTGCCACTGTTCGAGGGCCTTTTTTTGAGCAAGACGATGCGAGCGCATAATGAGGTTGTAGAGTGATAGTGTCTCCGAAAAATCGATTACTTTGCTACTAGGGGGTGCTTGTGCGACAAAGTTGTGCATAGCAGACTCCTTTCTCATAGTAATAGTCATAGCAGCCTACCATTGACTTGCTTCGCATGCGGTGACATTGCTCACAATAGAGTCTTGTTTTTTATATAAAAAAGTGTAAAATCTGTAGTTGAAACGATTGGCGACAGTCGGTTTTTTGTGCATTATACATGACAGAAAAATAAAACAAAAAAACCTAACACACCTGCACTTTTTTGAATCCGAAGGGTCAAGCAAAGTGCAAACGGTGTAGCCGCATAGGCCGTCCCGCGAGTAGCGCACTTCGGAGGCAAAAAAGTGCAGGTGGTTCAGAAAAATCAGAGTATGAACGACGAGATGCAAACCTTAGACGAGGAGACAGGGAGTAATAATGCGCGTGGAGCAAGAGCTCGTTATTGCGGCGCTGGCTGAAACTAATCAATCAAATCGTTTCGCTGTAGCCAACTTAGGGTCCGTTGGCTTTGGAGGCGGCACATTTTCAGCCGAAGCTGTTTCGGAAGCCGATGTAGCAGAAACGGCGCGCCAACTTCCGAACTATATGGTGCCGGTTGATATAGCGGCTGCCGGAGAATGCATCGATGGTCGGCCTTGCCGCGGTATGTTGGGCGACGCGCCTGCAGGCGTCGAGCAAAAGCACATTGGACCAAAAGTCGCTGGTGGACCCCTGCAAACGGCCTATGCAGTCGCAGAGTTGTTACCAGGCTATTTTGATGACCATATTGAAGAAGTACGCCCCCTTTCGGGTGCAAGCGATAGAGCAGCATTTGTTGCAGGTTTACTTAGCGGAAGGGGTATTGCAATTGGCGGCCATACGACTGCTGCAGCCACCGAGACTAACTTTGCAGATGGCAAGACAGGCTGCGGCGCGGCCGAGAAGCACACAGACGCTCTGCGTGTGCTGGCGGTGCAAACTGGAGAAAAGCAGTCAAGTAGTGCGGAGCTGTCTTCACAAATTCATGCTATGACATGCAAGCTCATGGGCATTGCTGCTGAAGGTCAGGGACGCCCAGACCTTAGCCCTACATACGAAATTGATCGCCACCAGGCAGATTACACTGCTACCGGTATGCTGAGAGTAGAAGAAGGACGAGGTAGTGTTGAAATCCTGGAAGGTACGCACGCAGAAGTAGCGGTGGTCGTTAATACTGTACCGAATACAACAGTCGATCGAGACGAGTTCGTACGTCGAACTGGTAAGCAGGTCTTTGTTGTCGATGTCTGGTATGTGAAAGCGATTGCACATGCATTGGTCGCTGGTCGCCCAGATGCAGAAAAGCTGTATTCGCAGGCCTTATACGCTGGTTTTGCCTACCAGCTTGCGGTGTATGCACAGCTGTGCAATGGCAGCCATAGTGTTTTGCAGGTTACTGAAGCTGCATAAAACCGTTGCTGAGTTTGGCATTATGTGCTTACTAATAGGGTGGCGTAAGGCCGCTCATCTGGTAGCCTCTTTACAAAATCATGTTCACTCTGTAAGCTTTTAGTATTACCAATAAGTGGAGGAATACTAAGTATGTTTCGTAAAAATAAGCTCGCGATGCTCGTGAGTGAGTTCTTAGGCACTGGCGCGCTGACGCTTACCGTGCTTTCGTTAACCCATTCACAATTAAGCCTGCCATATTTTGTGGCAACTGCTGCAGGTCTAACGCTAACCCTTATGGTGGTAGCATTGGCCGGCATCTCTGGGGCGGTGTTTAACCCAGCACTTACCATAGGTTTGTGGACGGTTCGCAAATTGCGTACGTTGCAAGCTCTGAGCTATGTCATTGCGCAGTTCGGTGGTGCAGCAGCTGCATGGTACCTGTTCTTGTATTTTACACAACTGCATGACGTAAAGAACAATGGTGCGTATGAGCCGCGTGTGCTCGTAGCAGAAGTTACAGGTACCTTTATATTTGCGTTTTCAGTTGCCGCTGCAGTGTACCAGCGACTCAGCCTTGGCCTGAAGGGTCTTATGGTAGGTGGCGGTTTAATCATGGGTGCACTCGTAGCATCGTTAGGTTCTGCTGGTATCTTGAACCCAGCCGTTGCTTACAGCCTGCATCAGTGGGGTTGGGGTACGTATGTTTTGGGTCCAGTCCTTGGCGCAGTTCTAGGTTTCAACTTGTATAACCTGCTGTTTGTTCAGACGGAAGTTGCAGAAGTTGCAGAAGCAAAGGCAGAAGCGGCTGAAGCAGTTGCAGCTAGCGAAGAGAAAGTATCTAAGCCAGTCGTCAAGACAACGGCAGCACAGCGTACTGCTGCTCGCAAGACAAGCGCTCGTAAGGCTCCTGCCAAGCGCAAAGCTCCTGCAAAGAAATAGCAATCTGTATTATATAAAAAAGCGCCCCTTCACAGGGGCTTTTTTATTGGCGATTATTGAGTATCGAGCAGTTGTATGAGTGCATCCTCAAAAGCTCGCATGTCCTTGAGAGAGTCGCCATACTTAGAAACATCTGGCATATCCAGTGCCATCACGCATCGCCACATAGCGGTGAGTAATTGCTTGGTGCGCTCAAGTTCTTGAGGTGTAAACGTGATCTCTTTTTCTACTATAGCGTCAGTTTCGTCGGGTTCTACAAAAACGAGTCTTCCCTGCTGGACCTGGAACCCACGGTATGTGTGCGATCCTTCAACAAGCAGTTTGTAACAATACAGTTGCAATGTGTATAGGCGCAATTTATTTGCATCGTTCCCAAGTCTGCCAGTTTTGTAATCTACTACTGTGATCGTCTTATTTTCTTTATCAATTTCAAGCAGGTCAATCGCACCTCCCAAATGAACGTCACCGATGAAAACTCCTTCATCCCGGAATGAAACTTCCGCTTCGTTGCCTTGCTTAAATCGGCTTGGAGCATCAGCCAAATACCGTGTGAGTAAATGCGTGGCTCGCGCAAGTTGCACGCTATATTGAGTATGCGTGAGAGGTTCGCGCGCCAAATATTGAGCAACGTGCTCAATCGTAAGCTTGGTTGGCGGTATATGGCCATGTTTCCCAAGCTCACCCTGTACCCACCGTAATGTGTCGTGGATAGCATTGCCAAAGCAGGTATCTACCGTTGGAGCGGACGGAAATCGTAGAAGCGTACCTAAGAAAAAGCTTTCGGGTCCACTATATTTCAAGTCAAGAAAGTGAGTTAGGTGCGTCGGGCTGAGCTGGTATTTCTTCAGTCGTTCACGAAGCAATTCATTGAGTTCTGCTGGTGGGCTATAATGCCGTTGTTTCCAGTTGAGTACGAGAGCCTCCATACTGGGTGGTTCATTGTCGTCACGCGTAACTAACCCAAACCCTGCCGGTAAAATCCCTATAGTACGTTGCCCATCAATGCTGAGAACTTCATTAAAGTATTTGATAGACTCTGTTGAACGCCCGCTAAAACTACGTTCATGGCTGGATAGGTGTAGCCCTGTGCGGGCTCGAGTCATGGCGACATAGAGCAATCTTAGCCGTTCGTCATCGCTAGAACCCGCATGACGGATTGGCGAAAGGTTAGCGGGCAGCGTTAGTTTATTGCCCATACTGTTGGCGCGGCTGCCCCATACCGTATCGTCGCAGGCTGGCAAAAAGACATGGTCAAATTCAAGCCCTTTCGCTTTGAAGACTGTCATAAGCTGCACAGCTTCAGCCGCTTGGCTGTAAGGGCTAGTATTGAGCATCGGCTGCTCGGCTGCCTCGTACGCTGCTATAAGTTCCAGCATATCCGACAGCGTCAACACTTTGCCATCGCCAGTTTCGTGCTCACGTAGCCTCGCTCGCATAACGGTTAACTGAGTAACAGTTTCGTATAGAATCTGTTCGCCAAGATTTTTGAGGTAATAGTCACGCAACGGGCTTCGCACATTTGGCAGTACTCTGTCATGGGTCTCAACGTCCGTCGTGCCTATCAGTGCATCGAGCATGTATTCGAGTGATTCGGTTTCAACACGTCCCGCGAGGGTCAACATTAGCAATGCCGCATGTTTGAACTCGGTACTTTTGAGCAATAGCTCACTCCACGTGCTTTGGCTGCCTTTGACCTGCCATGATATTTGCCAAATATCACCGACCGAAAATTTCCAAAAAGCGTAACTAAGAACTTCCGGCCACAAACTATCTGCTAGAGGGTGATTACTTGATTGCAGGGCAAGTATCAGACGGCTCATGGTGGTTAGCTCACGCACGACGGGAGCATCTAATATGTTTTCGCGTTTTTCGTAAGATACGAGCACACTGCGGTGCTGTAAGTAGGGTACAAGTGGTTCCAAATAGCGATGTTTGGGGGCAAGAACTGCAATGTGAGAAGCGGGCACGCCCTGCTGCAAAAGACTAGCTATTTCGGCTGCGATTGCAGTCCGTTCGGCAATGGCACTACGGTAAGATGTGCGTGTAATGTGGATACTATCAAGCGTCGAGTTTTGAGCGGTCAGTTGCTTAGTTACCCCGCTGAAATGGACGTGCAAGCGACCAATAATTTGACTAGCTATATTAGCAGATGCTTCAAGAATCTCCGCCCGGGATCGATAATTTTCAGAGAGCGATATCACCCGGACATCTTTGTATAAACTATAAAAATCAAGCATGTTGCTCACTTCTGCACCCTGAAAAGCATAAATGGCTTGGTCGTCATCACCTACGGCGAGTACGTTTGGCTTACCCTCGCTTGCAGGATTATTCGTAAGCAGCTCGACGAGGCGTAGTTGCGCAGCGTTCGTATCCTGGAACTCATCTAGCAGGATAAACTGATATTGTTCTTGCAACGTAAAACGTAGATCATCGTTTCGTTCCAAGACGTCGATAGCACGAAGTATCATATCGTCGAAGTCATAATAGCCCTTGTCTGCTAAAGCTGCTTCGTATTGTTCAAGTACATCTGATAGGGCTGCGACACGGCGTGACTCAAGCTCACCGGCGAGCTTAAAACGATTGCTTGAGTCTTTGACCAACCATGCATTTTTCCAGGCGGTCAGTGCTTTGGTAGACTTTGTGTCGCCACTCGTAACGAGAACCTCGGCTAAGTCCGCATAGGCAAGTTTTGCTAAGCTCTCGATAGCAGACGTGCGGTGATCGCTTCGTTGCTTTTTGCTGGTGGAAATTTTGCTAATGCGGCTCAGCTCGTCATGAATCGCTGTAAATGCGGCCGTGGCTTCCGGAAGTTTGCTCGGCATGCGAGCTGTATAGGGAGCCAGGATCTCAGCTATGGCTGGCTGAGTAGCGGAAATGACATGAAGATTAGCTGTAGCAATCGAGCGTAAATCGTCAGGAGTTAGTAAACCTCGTTTCACTTCACTAATCGTGCTTACCAAATCGCCAAGGTGGTGTCGGACCTGCTTGAGCGGGCTGCGATAATCAGTAGCATCTATAATGTCAGACAGTATCTGCCGCTTTGCAAGCTCGTCTATCGGGCGCTCTAATCGTGTTTCGGTGAAATATTCCGGGAATCTGTTGATTATCGTGCTCCCAAACGCATGGTAGGTGCCGATCTGGACATTGTAGGCCGCTTGCCCGATGAATGACATTAGACGTTCACGCATGTTCATGGCGCCATTTTCTGTAAATGTCAGGCACAAGATATTTTGCGGCGCAGTATCAGTCACCTTTAAAATATGTGCTACCCGTGCGCTTAAAAGCTGTGTCTTGCCCGTACCAGGTCCAGCTATGACGAGTACTGGGCCATACACCGTATCCACCGCCTCTCGTTGCGCTGCATTTAGCCGTGCATATACTGCCTCAAACATGCCATCATTCATTCATTTCAGTATAACACCCTAACAATCTGAGTATTCCAATAAAAGTGGCGATCGCATATTATATTGGAATATGGGAAAGAACGAAGTAACTAGCAAAATGGTGGATGAAATTATTCGCTATGGAACTTTAGGGCTTACGGTAGGCGCAGCTTTGCTTGCACCAAATATTATGATTGCTCTCGATAAGCCTCTTAAAAGGTTGTATAGGCATCTTGACAATAATGAACGCGAGCGAGAACTGCGCCGGATTATGTATTACATGAAGGAACGTGGCTACCTGGTCGGTAAGTATGAGCATGGTCTACAGCTTACAGACAAAGCGCGAGCGAGACTCCTTAAATCAGATTCGGAACTAAGCGCCACTCCTCAACAAGTGTGGGATGGGTGGTGGCGAGTAATTATTTATGATATTCCTGAAGAGCACAAGTCGGCGAGGCAAATGCTACAAACCAAATTGCGTGATTATGGTTGTTACATACTGCAACGAAGTGTTTACGTAACGCCGTTTCCATGCCTAGAAGATATTAATACTATGGCTGCACGTTGCGAAGTAGATGAATTCGTTACTTATTTTGAAGCTAAAAATCTAGCCAATGACAAGGCTATGCTCCGACTCTTCAAGAAAAAATACCCTACAACAATATTCCAATAAGTTACTCGATCGCAGAATATATTGGAAAATATAGTGATTATAAGATGCGACTATTGAATATTGAAGAGATTACGATACAGTGCCGCAGATTGGGCAGAGTTCTTGGCGTTCTTCACCTGTCGACCACTGCACGACGGCATCTTTAGCGGAAAGTACTTCACTGAAGGCTTTGACGTCGGCGGCATTGCGGAGCAGCCAACCGGCGCGTCCGTGTAAGTGCAGATCGCCCCACAGAACCGATGCCCAACGTCTACCCACGGGGGTTACGTAGACTGGCTCTTTTGAGCGATATGCAAGCTTTGGTCGGTTTTCGTGCTCAAACC
This sequence comes from Candidatus Saccharimonadota bacterium, assembly GCA_016789655.1. Classification (GTDB taxonomy): domain Bacteria; phylum Patescibacteriota; class Saccharimonadia; order Saccharimonadales; family UBA4665; genus JAGXIT01. The sequence goes on along the minus strand of JAEUQV010000086.1, from coordinate 9,214 downwards.
TAAAATTTTGGGCTATGAATTCTGCATCGTGCAGCGCTGTTTGTGCCATGCCGCTATAAGGAGTTTCGGCATTATCACCGATGACGAAAATATCTTTACTACCATCTGCTCGCAGAAACTCGTCGACGACGACCTTTTTACGGTTACTCAAGTTAAACCCGTTTTCGGAAAAGAAAGGATTGTTGGCTACGCCCGCCGTCCAGACGATGGTGTGGCTTCGTATCGGCTTGCCCGAAACGGTCAACGCATCTCCGCTTGCCCCCTCTACTTTCGAGTTTAGGTAGAGCTTTACACCTAGCTTACGCAGTCTGCGCTCTATAGTACGGCCAACGGGACGTGGTAGTCGGGGCATGAGATGTGGCATCATTTCGACAAGATCAATATGCACGGCTCGGTGATGCACTTGGTGTTTTTTCATAATATCCCGCACATATGTTGCGAGTTCCCCGGCAAGCTCAATACCTGTTGGGCCGCCACCAACGATCACGTAATTCAAGTCTGGTTCATGCTCTGCAATCAGCTGGGCGTGCAAATGCCGTTTGAGACGCTCGGCTTCCTCGATGCTTTTTATGCCATATGAGTTTTCTTGTAGGCCAGGTATGCCAAAGTAATTTGTTACTACCCCGAGAGACATGACGAGTTTGTCGTATGGTACATTCGTACCATCTTTTAGCCTGAGGGTTTTTGCTGCCCTATCTACAGAAACTGCCTTGCCTATAATTACGCGCACCGGGTCATCGGCAAATATGTGCGCGAGTAGTATGGAAGACTGCGCATCACTGCCACCGGTCGCAGTTAAGTACAAGGTGGGGTAATAGGTGAACATGTCTGAATCGGAAATGAGCGTAACGTCGAGAAAATCAAGCCTCCCCATTTCTATCGCTGCTCGCACACCGCCAAATCCGCCGCCCACAATGACCACTTTTTGTTTAGGATGCGTTTTTGTATCTGTCATTTCAGCCTCATTTTACCAAAAACCATAAGCCTTTCGCAATCTGATCTCTCTGTTTTTAGATATATCGTCGAACCAAAAGCTGTGGTAAGCTTAAGCATATATGAATGATTTAAAAGTAAAATTACAAAAGCATGGATTCTTGGGTGAACTCGATGACTCGCTTGAAGCCAAAGAATTCTTTAGTCACGATGCGAGCATGTTCGAAATTCAGCCGCAAATCGTTGCCGCCCCTCTCGACTCAACAGACCTGCAGCGTTTAGTTCGTTTCGTGGCTTCCAATAAAAAAGCGAACCCGCAGCTATCATTGACCGGTCGTTCGGCTGGAACCGATATGGCCGGAGGCGCTATAAATGACTCTATCGTTGTTGATTTTGCCAAGCATTTTACGCATATCGGGCCGGTCACTGGTACGCAAGGTTCGGCTCAACCCGGTGTATTTTACCGCGATTTTGAGCATGAAACGTTGCTGAAGGGCGCATTAATGCCCTCCTACCCCGCCAGCCGAGATATGTGCATGATCGGGGGTATTACAGCCAATAATTCTGGTGGCGAAAAGTCATTAGAATACGGTAAGGTAGAAAAGTTCGTAAAAAGTATGCAGGTAGTATTCGCTGACGGCAAAGAGTATACCGTGAAACCACTTACTAAAAAAGAACTTGAAGCCAAAATGAACCAGGGTGATTATGAGGGCAAAATCTACGAGCGCATCTACCGCCTATGCGAAGACCACTACGACATGATAAAAGATGCTCGACCCAAAGTGTCTAAAAACAGTATGGGGTACGGGTTGTGGAATGTGTGGGATCGCGAAACTGGTGTATTTGATCTTGGCCAGTTGATTGTCGGCTCTGAGGGGACGCTTGGCCTCGTAACTGAGACGACGTTCCGGCTGGTGCCACACCGTCCGCACTCGGGGCTACTCGTGCTTTTCCTGAAAAATATCAATGATCTTGGCGAGCTTATCCCTAAAGTGTTGCAGCATAAACCGGCTACTTTTGAGAGTTTTGACGATCAAACACTGCTGCTCAGCATTCGGTTCATGCCGGCGTTTTATAAGCGGCTTGGTCTGCGCAAATTTGTGCATTTGCTATGGAGTCTCATCCCAGATGGGCTTCAAATGCTACGCGGCGTACCGAAGCTGATACTTATGGTCGAGTTTAATGGCGATAGCGAGGAAGAAGTGCGTGAAAAAGTCCGTGCCCTGCACCGTGATCTTGCTAAAAAACGGGCTCACTACGAAATAAACGGCTTTGAAGAAACTCCTACAGAGGGTAAGAGCGAGAAATTCTGGGTCATGCGGCGCTACAGTTTCCAGATACTTCGCAGCAAAGTGAAAGATAAGCACACTGCCCCCTACATAGATGACTTTGCCGTACCCCCAGAGCATTTGGCGCAGTTCCTGCCACAACTGCAAAAAATCATCCGTAAATACAAACTTTTTGCCACTATTGCTGGTCATATGGGTGACGGTAACTTCCATGTAATACCGCTTATGAAGATCGAGGACGATAAAGAACGTAAAAAAATCGAGCCTTCACAGCGTGAAGTCAATAACCTGGTGCTAAAGTACGGTGGTTCTCTCAGCGGTGAGCACAACGATGGCCTGGTGCGCGGGCCATGGCTCGAAGCACAATTCGGTAAAGACATTCTGAAGCTGTTTAAAGAAGTAAAACATACCTTCGATCCCGAAAACATCTTCAACCCCCACAAAAAAACCGACTCCGACTGGGATTACAGCTACTCGCACATCCGCGAGCACTTCTAATACGGAATAGTTCTGAAAGCGTGAAATATTTTTATGACGTCTTGACGTCATAGCGTCATAACGCTATGCTTGTACACATCAGTTACGCACTGATTAGCACCGTAGCGAATCTACGAGGAACTGCCGAGTTCTTATAAAAACGAGGGCCCGCCGGGGCTTTATAAACGAGAAGGAGCGTATATGGATAACACTACAGTAAATAATGCTTCAGAGAGAACGACTGTGTATCTTGACCCAAGAGTGAAGAGAGGCGTTCAGTATTACGCACTTCGCGATGACTCAAGCTTGTCAAAAATTATCAACGAAAAGCTTATTGAATACCTTGAAGACGAGTCTGATAGAATCGCTGCCCTTGATTCACTCGACGACACAACGGAACCGATGAGCTTCTCTCAAGCGGTAAAGGAACTGGGTTTTGACATTCATGACATACGAGATAAAGCTCAAGCCGAACTTCGTAAAGCAGCTTAAAAAGGTAGATAATAAGCAAGCAAAAAGGATATTAGTAAAAATCCAGCAACTTGCAGATAATCCGATGCCGTTAGCGAGCAAGCAACTAAAGGGGGTGGATGCATGGCGACTTCGTATTGGCGACTATAGAGTAATATATAAAGTCGAAGATGGTCAGCTAATAGTGCTTGTACTTGCAGTAGGTCACAGGAAAGACGTCTATAGGTAAACCTTGTCGCATTTCTGAGGGCTGTGTACAATTAAGCGTAAGCATGCCAAAAGTTAAAGCAATTCTTAGCAAGGTTAATATACCGTCTTTACCAACAATATCACGAAGAACACTTGTCTTGCTTTGGGTTGTTGCGGGGGTGTTGTTCGTTGGGCTGCTCGTAGTATTACTACGTGGACACAGTTTCCCGTTGCTTCAGACCCGTGGCGAGGTAGCATCGCGGCAGCGTGATTTACTCATATTTGCCACGGTATTGGCAGTGCTGGTGCTCTTGCCTGTTTATATCATGCTGTTTGGGTTCGCTTGGCGCTACAGAGCCGGCCACAAGCGAACGTATAAGCCAAATTGGGATGGAGATTCACGGGTCGAAGCGGTATGGTGGGGTGTTCCTATTATTATCATCTTGGTGCTGAGTGTCGTGACTTGGGTGACATCACACAGCCTAGATCCATTTAAGCCGCTTACCTCTACTCAAAAACCGCTCAAAATTCAGGTCATTGCTTTGCAGTGGAAGTGGCTGTTTATTTACCCCGAAGAAAATATTGCAAGTGTTAATGAGGTTGCATTCCCAGCGAACCAACCAGTGGAATTTAGTATAACTTCCGATGCCCCCATGAACAGCTTTTGGATACCGCAGCTAGGTGGACAGATATACGCCATGTCGGGTATGTCGACTAAGCTGAATCTGAAGGCGGACGTTGTCGGTGATTACAGAGGTATGTCGAGCAACATTAGCGGCAAGGGTTTTGCCGATATGACCTTTACCGCCAGGGCGCTCTCAGCTACAGGGTACAACAACTGGGTGCAGCATATCGAGCATCATGCATTGGGAGTAGAACACCTGGATATGGATGAGTATAAGCAGCTAGCCAAACCTGGCACTAGTGGAGTAAAGTATTTCCACATACATGACCCGAGTATATTCGATACCGTCGTAGCCAAATATATGCATGGGATGCAATCAACAGATACCGATACTGCATCCGAGGATGAAGATAACCATACACACAATGTAGAGGGCCACATGAACACGGAGGATATGTAGTGATGTTTGCAAGTTTGCTCGGTAGGATGGAATGGCACTACTTTTGGCACGGCTGGGTGCAGTTTGGCGGCCAATTAGCTATGGTGGGCGGTGTTCTGACGCTGCTTGCAGGTATGACATATTTTAAGAAATGGGGTTGGTTGTGGCGCGAATGGCTAACGACGCAAGATGCCAAGCGTATCGGTGTTATGTATATCATTGTGGCGACGGTTATGCTACTCCGTGGCTTTGGCGACGCCATAATGCTCAAACTACAGCAAGCGTTAGCTAGTGGTCATTCGGACGGCTTCTTACAGCCTGATCATTTCCAGCAAATATTTACTGCACATGGCACGATCATGATTTTCTTCGTAGCTATGGGCCTGATGTTTGGCCTTATAAATCTTGTGCTGCCCCTCATGCTAGGGAGCCGTGATGTTGCGTTTCCACTCCTTAACTCAACCAGTTTTTATCTGTATGTGGCCGGTGTGGTTTTGGCTAATATTTCGCTGCTATATGGTGAGTTTGGCGCGGTTGGTTGGCTGGCCTACCCACCGTTAAGTGAGCTAGCTTACAGCCCAGGGCCCGGGGTTGATTATTGGTTGTGGAGCATCCAGATCGCGGGTGTCGGTAGCTTACTAAGCGGCATAAACTTTATAGTGACCATACTGCGGCTGCGCGCCAAAGGCATGACGCTCATGAAAATGCCAGTCTTCGCCTGGAGCGTGCTTGGTAGTATGATCCTCGTCGTGTTTGCTTTCCCTATACTTACTGGTACTCTCTTCATGCTGTCACTTGATCGCACGCTGGGCATGCATTATTTTACGGCCGATCTAGGCGGTAATGCCATGATGTATATAAATCTTATATGGGCCTGGGGTCATCCGGAAGTTTACATACTTATTTTGCCGGCATTTGGTATGTTCAGTGAAATCGTAGCAACCATGTCCCGCAAGCGGCTCTTTGGCTATAAGACGATGGTATACGCTCTCATGGCTATAACGGTACTCTCATATCTTGTCTGGGCACATCACTTCTTTACCATGGGAGCTGGCGGTAACGTAAATGCATTCTTTGGGATCATGACGATGGTCATCGCCATTCCGACAGGTGTGAAAGTGTTTAACTGGCTATTCACTATGTACAAAGGTCGTATAGAATTCTTTACCCCAATGTGGTGGTTTATGGCGTTTGCTACTACCTTTGTAATTGGAGGAGCGACAGGAGTTATCTTGGCAGTGCCAGCAATAGATTTTCAAGTACACAACAGCCTTTTCTTGGTGGCGCACTTCCACAATACGATCATAGGCGGTGTCGTCTTTGGTTATTTTGCCGGCTTCGCCTACTGGTTCCCCAAAATCTTTGGGTTTCGTTTGCATGAACGCCTTGGAAAAGCTGCAGTCAGTTGTTGGGTAGGCGGTTTCTTGTTGACTTTCATCCCCATTTATATATTGGGTATGATGGGCGCGACCAGACGACTTGACCACTATGACCCAAGTCTGGGTTGGCAGTCTTTATTTATTGTTTCGGGCGTTGGTACGCTGCTTATCGGCCTCGGAGTCGTTTTCCAAATAGCGCAATTAGCCTATAGTGTCTGGAAGCGGCATGAACTTAGAGACACTAGCGGTGACCCATGGGATGGCCGTACATTGGAGTGGTCAGTGCCTTCGCCTGCGCCGCAGTATAACTTTGCCCGTCTTCCTGTAGTAGTCGCGCGTGATGCATGGTGGGAGGCGAAGCGTGGCGGCAAGGCAATATTCAGCGGGGCATATAGTGATTTTACGTTGCCAAAAAATAGTGGCGTAGGAGTATTCATAGGTGCGTTTGTAGCCATGTTTGGTTTTGCAATGATTTGGCATATTTGGTGGCTTGCAGTCCTTGCTTTGGTCGGCGTGGCAACAACGCTCATACGGCGCACCTACGAAGAAGAAACCGAGTATGTCGTAACGGCGGACGAAGCCAAACGTCTCGATATGAAATCTCAAAAGGCGGCAGCATGAAACAAGTTATAAAATCAACTCAATCTGTTGAGGCATCTCCTGCTATCTTTGGTTTCTGGCTATATTTAATGACAGACTGTTTAGTGTTTGCGAGTTTGTTTGCGAGCTTTGTGGTGCTGCGTGGTCAAACGGCCGGGGGCGTAGGCAGTAAAGAGATCTTTAGCCTACCTTTTGTATTTCTGGAGACTATGGTGCTGCTTGTGAGTAGCCTGACAAGCGGCATGGCGCTTCTGGCAGCTCAGCGACAAAAACGGCAGCACACGCTTATGTGGTTGACTGCTACAGCGCTGCTGGGCATGCTCTTTCTCGGACTTGAATTATATGAATTTTCTAGCTTAGTCCAGGAGGGGCATAGTTGGACTCAAAGTGCATTCTTGTCGTCCTATTTTGGGCTTGTTGGTACGCACGGAATACACATTGCAATCGGACTGATTTGGCTTTTTGCGACCATGCTGTTTATATATAAACGAGGGTTAACACATCGGTTGATGCAACGACTAACCATGTTCATCTTGTTTTGGCACTTCCTAGACATCGTTTGGGTTTGTATATTTACCATCGTGTACTTGATAGGAGTTATCTGATGCATGAACATATAGAGCCACTGCCAAAGCCGTCTGAAAAGAGTGCTCAGCCATATATTGCAGGTTTTGCGCTGTCAATTGCACTCACTATCGGAGCCTTTATGTTGGTATGGGCATACCAAGCCTCTGATGGTCAAATGTATAGTCGTAGTTTGCTACTAGGGCTCCTTGCCGTATTGGCTATTGCTCAGCTTCTTGTGCAAGCCCGTTTCTTTTTGCACGTATCTCGCGAACGCAAACAGCGGCTAAACCTCGTTGCTGCCCTGTTTACGGCTATGGTTGTACTCACTATTGTAGTGGGTTCGATTTGGATTATGCAGAATTTGAACTATACTATGATGTCACACGATACCTCTAGCGAAATCCAGCAGGATGAGGGTATCACACATTGATGGGTACTGCCATAATATTGGCGGCTGCCTAGTGGCGATTGACCCTTGAACCATATTGTGAAATTGCACCGGATAAAGTGGAGGTACGCATGAAACTAAAACAGTTTGTCATATTGACCAAGCCAGGAATAGTCGTGGGTAACACTTTGGCTACGATGGGTGGGTTTTTCGTTGGTTCGCCCGGAGTAGTCGACTGGAAAAGTTGCTTCGCTGTGTTTTTCGGTTCGTTGTTTCTGGTAGCTGGATCTTGTGTAGCCAATAATTATCTCGACCGCGATATAGACAAGCATATGAAGCGCACAGCCAAGCGGCCATCGGTAACGGGCGCCATCCCACTGCGCGTTGGAATGGTTTTTGCCAGTCTTATGCTATTGGTTGGGCTCTTCGTGCTAGCGTGGGGCACAAATGGACTGACTGTCTTGCTCGGATTTGCGGGCGCCATCTTATATATAGGTGCGTATGATTACGCAAAACGCCGCACTCACCTTGCAACATTCATTGGTGCTTTTCCTGGTGCATTTCCACCTGTTGCCGGTTATACGGCTGCTATGGGAGCACTCGATCAAGCTACCCTGCTATTGTTTCTGGCAATGTTCGCATGGCAAATGGCACACTTTTACGCCATAGGCATTTTTCGTATACATGACTATGAGGCAGCTGAAATCCCGGTGCTGCCACTCGTAAAGGGCTTGAGCCGTACTGTTTGGGAAATGCGTTTATATGGCTTGATCTTCATCGTTGCCTGCTACTTGTTGGCGAATCTTGGGTATACGGGTTTTATGTTTGGTCTTGCGACGGTAGCGATAGGATTGTATTGGTTGGTCCCCATGTTTAGCCCAAACTGGCGGCTAGACACAGAGAAGTTAGCCCGCAGCATATTCAAGCGTTCACTGCATGTGCTTATAACATTCTGCATATTCATGATGCTTTCTCATGTACTCCTGTAATATCTGCCTAGTTTCTGATTCCTATTTTCAAGTTACTGTACAATATGCTTATGGCTCTTTCGCTTCGAAAATTGCTGCGCCCTGCTGCAGCATTCCTCGTAATGCTACTCGCTGTACTGTTCATTTGGCGTAATTGGGCACAAGTGAGCACAAGCATTACTTCTATGCGGCACGTTTCTTTGACTACGCTCCTCCTATCAATAGCACTTATGATTATGACGTTTGTGCTGGCTGCCTTTTCATACAGTTTATTGGTATTTCGTAAACTGCCTTTGCGTGAATTGATGCTGGTTGAACTCGCTGCTGCTTGCGTTAATCGGGTAGTGCCATCCGGATTGGGCGGCTTGGGATTGCATGGTCTCTATTTGCACCACCGTAAACATAGCGTGGCGCAAGCTACTGCGGTGGTAAGCGTAAATAATTTACTGGGTATGTTTGTTCATCTAAGTCTGTTGGCTGGTGTATTTTTGGCAGGATCTGCCTCCGGTTTTCACCTGGGAAGCATGAATCAACTGGGGTGGGTTTTGGCTGGGATTAGCGCGGCCTTAACATTAGCAGCTTCTGTGCAGCGAATTCGTAGGTCGGTAAGAAGCTTTATAAAAAATCTTCTTGTAAGCTTGCGTCGCTACGAGCATGAGCCGCATCGTATAGTCTATGCCAGTATGGCGCTGTGTGGCTTGACGCTGCTACATGTCAGCATACTCTACCTAGCTACGAATAGCATGGGTATATTGGTCGATGCCCCAACTCTGTTTGTGATTTACTCCGCGGGCGTTTTATTTGGTGCTACGGTACCAACGCCCGGTGGGCTGGCAGGTTTCGAAGCTGGATTAGTTGGTGGTTTCATGCTTCATGGCATAAACTCTAT
>JAEUQV010000053.1 GCA_016789655.1 Candidatus Saccharimonadota bacterium | reverse complement strand
CCGTTAATCTCACTATCATCATTTATCCATACACTACGTGGTACGACCTTGTAAATGCGACGAGGCTTATCGCCAAGATATTCTTTACCGTCCGATGGGTTATACGGGTCATCGCCAAAGACTAATGCTGCTCTCATGGTTTCTGCCTCGTCGGTAATCTCAAACGCATTTGCCTGCATATATACACCAGCGGACGGTACGCCATTATCCGGCGTAGAATCATAAACCGTAACGAATGCTTTGCCGTTGTTACGTATGTTTTGTGAGTGCTGGTTGTTTTGCCACGAAGCCCAATAGAGTGTAGTTTCACCAGCAAAGTGATAGGCAGCTACTGGCGTGCTCCAAGGCTTGCCGTCAGGCGTTACCGTAGCGAGCGTAATATAGCGGATGGTATCGAGGATTAGTCTGACTTTTGTATCTGATGTCATACACCTATTTTATCAGAGTTTTGACCTTCCACAGCCTCTTCATTTTAAGGAGTAAATCGGCCGCCTCAATGTCATTCTTCCGGTGGGGAGCTCCACATTGATGCGTCCAATTTACCCCTTGCCCCAGGCTATGAGTGGAAGGTCGATTCGCTCAGAACAAAGTAATTATAAGGAGGTTTGCTATGCAGACAGAAAACGCAGTCGAGATTGCAAAGAAGAACGATGCGTTTCGGCGCAGTGGGTTTGGGATCGTGGTTACGCCAGGTGTTCAAGATCTAGAGGATTTAGTTGGGATGATCGATGAAGTACGCCGGTTCAATGACTTTACCGAGGATAATGACCCTTACGGGGAGCATGATTTCGGTACGGTGTACTGGTTGGGTGAAAAGGTGTTCTGGAAAATATCGTATTACGACCAGAGACTTGAATACGGAGAAGACCCGCTTTCGTTGGATTGTCGGCGAGTCCTGACCGTTATGCTTGCCAGCGAGTATTGATACGCGCTTGCAGGTTCATTATACCCGGAAGTCAGAGATGGCTTCCGGGTTTTTCATATCAGTTAATTTTGAAGGAAATGGATGATGAGTGAAGTTAGTGGATATAACGGATGAACGAACTACGAGACGTGGCTTGTTGCGCTTTGGCTGAATAATGACAGGCTAGCTAATGATGCACTCGAAGCGATTAAAGCCGAGAGCGTTAGTGTGCACAATAATGCGGAACAGCTCGAAGAGCTCGTGCATGAGCTATATGAGTTTGAGCCGGTGGGCCTGATTGCCGACTTTGTAAACGCGGCATCTGGTCGGGTTGATTGGGTAGAGATCGTGACGGCTGAATAATTCCCTGAACGTCCTGGGCATGACAGAAAAAGGCTCACGGTTCAGACTAACCAACCAGAATCAACACACCCACAAAACACGCCACCGAAGCAGCAACCTTCCACTTCAATCTGCTTCGTTCTCCTAAGAATGCTACGGCTACAATTACGCTCAAGATTGCGCTTGTCTGTAGCAGCGGAGCAATGATGGTTACGTTGCCGTGCTGGTACGCAGCCAATGATGCTAGGTTATCTACAGCCCAAACCACTGCTAGCACCAGCATCTTTGGGAGTAGCTCACTCGACATGAACTGCCTTGTAGCTTTCTGCAATAACTTTGGCTGCATTAATGAAAAGATCACCGGCGTCCCAAAGAAGCTCAACCACGTCCAGGACAGCAAATCTGAGTGTTTACCGATGTAGACCCACATAGACAGCGCGATGCCGAAAACAATGCCTACCAGCAGTCCCATGACTATAGACTTTTCGAGGTGTACCTTGCGGTTTTTGTGCTCCACAAGCATGAGCACACTCGACAGGATTATGAGTGCACCCAGGATATCCGAAAAGTGCAAAGCTTCGTGCAACACCAGGTAGCCCATGGTCACTACCCATATAGTACTGGTGTTGAGCAGCGTCGAGAATACCGAGGCCTCAACGCGCTTCAAGGTATGCGCGTACAGGTAGTGTCCAAGACTGTACAGAGCGAAGGTGGCGAGTATTAATAGGCCATATTTGCCTAGGTCTGGTACGACCAGACCGTGAATAAGAACAAACGGAGTAAGCAGTATGCCGGTAATGAGCTGTGAGGCTACGACAAATGACAGCGGCTCAGTCTTTTCCTTGCGCAGTAACACACGCTGCAACGGAACGAGCAGCGAGGCGGTTGCTAGGTTGATAATGACGAAGATCTGCCAGGGCATAGCTAAAACCAGGTAGCCTGTTTATACTGAGTGTACCGCTCGCCAAAAGCCTCACCTAACACGGTTTCTTCCTTACGAATGCGTGCAACCTCAAGTACTATCAATACCAGTAACGCTAGCCATAGTAGGAGCTGTCCGCTAAATATGCACAACCCCAGCATAGCTAAAATCGAAGTGTAATATACAGGGTGACGGAATTTCGAATATAGGCCAGTAGTTACAAGCTCGCTAGCCTTAGGCCCAATGCTAAAAGCATTGCCGAGCTGCACTCGCGCGGTAATCCAAAGCGCAAATGCTATAACCGTTAGTGTGGCACCAAATAGGTGTACTAGTGTTGGCTTGTCTGGCCAGGATAGATAAAGGTACACTGCGCTCGCAAGAGCATAGAGCATCGGGATGATGAGTTTATACCGGCTTGATTTAGACATTCTGCCTCTGGTCATAAGCATAGTATAAATGGTAGCATTCTTTCTCTAGAACAATGCCATCGTTCTTTTTGGTCTATAAACGCTAGCCCACGGGTTGGGCTGATCGTTTAAGATATCGTCCTGCGACGCCGCCATAAGTACAAACTCATCCTCATCCAAGCCCATTTCTTCCAACCGGCTGGCCTCATAGAACAAGAAGCTGGATTTGGCGGAGTTGTCTTTGAGGATAAACGCTACGCGGGGGTAGTCGCCATCCCAGCCTTCGTCTTCAAAGTGGGTCAGGATTTCATCGAGCCGTTTGCGAACGACGAAAGGTGCTGCATCGGCGAGAATGAAGACCATAGCTTCTTGGCCGTCGGGCGTGCTGATGTAGAGGTCGGGACGCTTTTTGGGGAATTGCTTGTACCCGTTGAGCTCAGGTATGGTGAAGACCTCGGCTTCTTGAGGTAAGCTCTGCTTGATGGGCGTATAACACTTGAGTGTTGTAAGTGATTGCTGGATTAAGGATTGTGATGCTGTGTCGTTTCTATACAACGAATTAACCTTGGACTCTTTTACCCCCATGATCTGTCTGACTGCCGTGACGCCTTCTTTGCTTAAATAGTAATAGGCAGGCTTCCGATCAATCTTCCATGCGATATCGTAGACCTTGATGACATGCCCCGATTTCACAAGCTTATCGAGTACCTCGTAGACGCTATAGCGGCGGATACCCATAACGTTAGCAAGGCCTAGTGCGGTAATGAATCTGAATTTGAATAGTAATTTCAGGACTCGTTGTGTTTGCGGCGTGAACATGATTGCTTCTTCTTTTTTCATCTATCACTTTCTCTATACGTAAGTATAAAGAAGAGAAAGTAAAATACGAAATACCTAATCTGTTAGAAGCATACCATTTACCTGCTATCCATTGCAGGTAAAATACTAAGACGGAGGAAGCAGCATATTGTCAGGTGATGCGCTCAGCTATGCAACAAGGCTGCCGTTTTCAAGCACGTCAAGTAGTCGCCAGAGCCACTTATCGGCACCAATTTCGTTTATCAGTTTGGCGTTGGCTTGAATCCACTGACTGCGACTAACCGTGGGGTCATGTTGCTCCTGTAGCCGCTCGGAAACGTTTATAACGACTGTTGGGTTGATGACATCGTGGCCATCGTACTTCGCTCTTGTCTGCGACAGAGTATCAAGTAACTCGCCCAGCCAGGCTTTGGCACCAATATCAGCAATCAAGTGGGCGTTTGCAACTATCCAGTCTTCCTTTGGGCCTTCAGTGTGTCGTTTGAATATATGCGCCGCAAACTCAACCGCATAGAACGGATTGGCTATCTGGCTTTCGGCTGCCGAGGTGTTATCTGGATTCACTACAGCTTTAGTATACGCTATACCCCCGTAAGTCGTGTAAAAAATACATCCAAAAAGTTTGTATTTTATCTTGAAACTATCCGAGCAAGGATAGTATAATTATCCTT
>JAEUQV010000034.1 GCA_016789655.1 Candidatus Saccharimonadota bacterium | reverse complement strand
ACAGCCCATCGCAGCACCTCAACCTTTGACGCCTACACCCGCTATAAATCTCTGACTCTCGATCGCAGCCGAATTAGCGCCCAATTCAAATCCCAGCCAAAGCCACCATCTGTTAAACCAGCCATCCCGGCCAAAATAGGCTTCACCAGGACTAATCTTGCAATCTTGCAAGATGACTCCCTGCAAAGCTATATTCGTTGCCTCTAAAAATAATAGACATATGCGTAGGCTAAGCTCATACTGAGAGCACTATGTTTCAAAAATTTCGCAAGCAGGTAGCAAGCAGGCAAATTTGCGCATGTTGCGGCAAACATACTGACGATAGCCTGTCGGCACTTACGTTCAGCTCCCCGACGTACTGGGACGAATCATTCGCAGTAGAGAAAGACTGCTACCTGACAAGTGACTTGTGTAAGGTTCATGACGCTGCATTTTTTATTCGGGTAGTACTGCTCATACCCATTACCGATAATGACGAACACTTCCAGTGGGGTGTCTGGGTATCGCTGAGTGAAGAGAACTACGAAAGGTATTTGGCTGTGTTTGGGTCTAAGAAAGAGCTCAAAGAAGAGCCCTACTTTGGCTGGTTCGCCAACCAATTACCGGGCTATCCCGACTGCACCAGTATTAAAACCAACGTCTATTTAAATGGTGGCGGTTTACGCCCAGAAATACTCCTTGATCACGCTAATCCACATCCTCTCTGCCAAGAACAGCATGGCGGCATTACTATGAAAAGAGCGAAAGAATTGCTAAAAATCTTAGAGGTATAGTTCTATAGTAGGCTTGGCCATAAATCACCACAACTAAGCGAAAATATGTGCTATAGTTTTGCCATGGGAACATAGGGCACACGAATTTACTAAGACGATACAGCACTAGATGTACGAGGCGACTTTCTAGATAGGTTGCGCGGTGGGGAGGTGCTCGCTGCTATAGAAGAAACTATCCTGCAAGAGTACGTTGATGACAATGACGAGTTAGATATAGCCAAACTTGCTCTTTGCTGTGTCGAACTCGAGACCGGGACGCTTAGCGCTACGATTCGGAAGGCCGCCCTAGGTGTCATCAAATCAGGGACGAATATTGCTCGCTGGGAGGAGGATGGTGATACTGCCGATGTAGGCAAGCGCAAGCACGAGTTAACCTTGGTACGAAAATACATCGAGGCGTATAATGGCAAGCCAGAAAAACGCAAAAGCTGGGTGGAATTGCAAAATGAGGATGATTTCGATGCAGTATGGCACACAGGTTCAGTTCTGTCTCGGTTAAAGAAAGCTACTCCGTCTGTAGATCAAGCAGCGTATTTATGACTTCGGCGTGGCTCCAAACCAACGGAAGTACAGAAAGCGGCTCACCAGTAGTCGGGTTGATTTGCTCACTCAAAGCACCACTATCAAGTGCATGCGACAGTACCCAGTCTACCAGCTGGCGGGCTTCGTCGGGTCGATTAGTACGGGTATAGTACTGCGCAAGCCATAAGGTTGTCACAAACCAAGGGTTACCCTTGTAGGCTGGATCGGCTGCAAAATAGCGGTCAAATTCATAGCGCGGCGAACCGCCAACGGGCGATTGGCTCAGCAATTCTTTTTCTACGCCATCAAAGGTGGCTCGAATATTGGCTGCTCCTATGGCCTTAGTGGCGTACATCATGCCACCATAGGCGCTCGAAACGTCGAGTATGTTATCGAACTGTAAGCCTTCATCGGTAAGTAAAAATCCTTTGCGTAAGTACTTCCGCTCGGGGTCAATAAACACCGCGAGATTTTCAGCGATGCTATCGGCAGCCCGCTGCCATTTGTCAGCATCATCGGGGTAGGAGAATTGCTCCGCCAACTGTGCAGCCGACACAAGTGCACGATGCACCAGAGCGGTCGTATAGCTGCTGGTGAGAAACTTTTCCTCCCAAAGGTCATAACTAGCATGCGGTAGCGAGGTCTCTTCGTCGATAAACTCGGTCATGAAGCTTGCCATTGGCTGAATCATGGTAGTGTACAGATTCAACACGAACTCTTTATCGCTAGTCTGCTCGTAATACTCGCTCAAAAGGTGCACGATGATAGCCGTTTCATCTTCCTGTATGGCCAGCTCGCTTCGTTTACCGTGTACAAGTGGGTGCCAAGTGCTGCCGATAGCTTTATCGGGTTGGTACTTGTGCATCATGTAGCCATCTGGGTGCATGATATCGCGGCAAAATTCAAAGAATTTCCGTGGTTCTTCAGTATAGCCAAGCCGAATAAGCGGCCACATAGCATAGGCGCCGTCACGAGGCCACACGTAGCTATAGTAGTCTCGGCCATAGTTGTAGATGCTTGAATCACAGCTAGCAATCACACCACCGCGGCGATCGGTGTGTGCTTTTATGAACATAAGTGCCGTTTTAACGGCCGCCTGTTCTTTGCTGGACATTGTTTTGAGCGTAGGATGCGCAGTATGCAGCCAGGTCTTCCACCAATTTCGGGTTTTCTCCAGACGGCTCTCTAAACCATTCGTTTGCAAATGGTTATGAATCTTTTCAGCACTGTACTGTGAATCTGCGGCGACAACCCAATATTCTACGACACCTTCGGCTCCGGGAGCGAGGCTTAGTACAGAAGACATAACGCTATCGACTCCACCATGTTCAACTGCGTTGCCAGACAATACGCTGTCCTCGGCGTCTTTCCAGCTGCCTTCTTTGCCCTCTATACCGTAATTTCCCACGCAGTACTGGTCGAATGGCGTACCTTCGCCACTGCGGCTATAGATAAGAAGGCTACACCGACCTTTATAATCAAGTATGTAGGGACCATCCGGTACATACAGTGCCGTATCAGCTCGACCCGCTCGGGATATTTCAAAAACTTGATGCAAAAATAACCGCACCTGTCGCTCGGAATCAGCCTCATTTTTTATGCGTATGCGCCGGCAAAAAACATTGTACTCGGGGTCGACGAAATCATTGCAGTGCAGTGTCAATTTTTGCAAGTCTGATTTTAGCAGCACATCACTTACAAGAGCATCACTTTCGAGCCCGACACGCACAGTCCAATCGCCTTCATCTACCCAACTAAATGCATCATCACCCGTCGAAACACCTATACGATGATGCAGGCTACGTGATGTGGTCAGGTTTTCAAGCCCAACATACGGGTAGTAGAAGTCGTGCACCATTCCGCGTTCATTGAGACCGACGGTGAGTGCGCCATTACCAAGAATGACTGGTCTACCCACGGCAAGACTCCGTTTTGCCAGAATTCAGAACTGTGAATAGAGAATTGTGAATAGGATATTCTCTAATCACTAATCTCAATTCGCATATCATGCTAGCCGCCCACCTAGAGAACATCAGACAGCGATGCCTTTCTCGGTCAGGCGATATTTGAGGTCGTGGTAGGCATTCATGAACGCGATATATGCTTCGTAGGGTGATTCGTACGGGCTAAAATAGGCATGCACATCACCATCGGTGAAATACTTAGTACACATATAGTAAAAGTGATCACTTGTTTGCAATTTGCGCCAGTCTTCAATAAGCGTGAGGTCATTTGACTGCAACAAAGGCTGTGCCAAACCATACAGGCTGGTGATAGCACCTTGTTGCATCTTGTTACCTAACCACGCAGTAAGATCGCGCTCGGTGTCTGCCCAGGTAACCGTTTGCGGGCAGTCTACAGTGTCGGCCGGTTCAAATGTACTAGCGGCTTCCGATACGGTCATGAAGGTGTGCTCTGGTGTCGCCAACCATGCCTTGGGTAAATGTTCGAGGAAGTCAAAGATGCCACTGTCTTCCCACTGGTGTTCTCCGAAGGTTTCGTAATCCATGAAGAGGTTTACGAGCGGCTGATCCCAGGAATTCTTAGTCCAGTCTATAAATTTATCTACTGTCAATGGGAATTCACTCCACTGTCGATTACTAAAGCGGAATGCAATATCGTCACTTAGCTTGTAGTTTTTTGTCAGAAGCTTTATGTTTTCGGAGTGTGCAGGCCGATATAGGAAATTAGGACTACGCCAGCCAAGCACAGGGTCCCAGCCTTCACTCAAAATAGCTTTATAGCCTGCTTTGTCTGCCCAGTAGGCGAGATCATTGTTATAGCTAAGCTCGGTATTACGGAAGGAGGTGGTATTTACCCCAAAAAGTCGTTGCACGATATCGCGGTGCATCTGTACCTGCATCTCAAATTCGTCTCGATTGTAGAAGAAGGCGAGGGAATGATGGTACGTTTCGCCAACGATTTCAACACGCCCAGTCGCAACAAGATCTTGGAAACTTTTGAGCACTTCTGGGGCGTACGCTTCAAATTGCTCGAGAACCGTACCAGTTATAGACAGCGACAACTTAAAATCGGGATTATGCTGGATCATGCGCATGAGTCGTTCGTTAGTTGGCAAATATGATTTATTCGCTACCTTGCGAACGATATCAGCATTGTTCTCACGACTTCCGCCTGGAGCGTTAAAATAGTCATGGTTACGCCCTGCATCAAATATGGTGTAGTGTCGTATACGAAACGGCTGGTGTACATGCATGTAGAGGACAATGGCGCGGCGATTAGACATACGCTAGCTCCCTCTGAGGAGCGCGTCTGCGCTCTACGTGATGGTGATAATGCCGCATCATGGTAGTTGCGGATCGTTGCCATGTTTGTGAAATTAGCTCTTCATGGCCGTTTTCGGCAAGGGTTTGCTCTAGGTCATGATTTTGGAGCACCGAAACGATCTGATTCGCCATCTCATTAGCGTCCCAGTAGTCAACCTTCAAGACATTTCGCAGTATCTCGCTCGAACCAGTCTGCTTACTTATGAGCGCTGGCGTGCCATGAGCAAGCGCTTCAAATGGCGTAATACCAAACGGTTCAGACACACTAGGCATCACGAACAGGTTACCGACCCTAAAGGCGTCACGCCATTGTTTGCCCGTGCCATTCAGATGGCCTGTAAAGATAACATTACCGCTCAACCCTAATGACGCAGCATATTCTATAAGCTCATAGTACTGTTCACCGGGACCGACTATAAGCAGCAAACTCTTGGGATGTACATCGACGACAAACCGAAAAGCAGCCAACAGATGCGTAAGTCCCTTCTGTATAGTGAGTCGGCCCGCACTTACGACAACCCCATAGCCCGCATGCTGCATCTGCTCGAGATATCGAAATGTATTGTCTGAAGTATCTTCATATAGCTCGTGGGCTTCAAACTCCATGGCGTTGTGCACGACCTCGATTTTATCGGGGTTTACACCGTATTCTCGCACTATAGTTTCTTTGGTAGCTTGGCTGACTGCGAAAATCTTATCTGCCAGTTGCAAGCCAATGTACTCGATCTCGCGTACCAATGGGTTGCCAGAGCCCCCGCCAGATCTATCAAACTCTGTAGAGTGAATGTGTACAAAAAGCGGGCAACCACTCGCTTGTTTAGCCGCAAGTGCTGCTCGGAAGGTGAGCCAATCGTGTGCATGTATCACATCGTAGTCGCTGTAGCGAACAAGTCGTGACACATAATCGGCATAGTTTGACTGGTGCTCGCTCATGGCTGCCCCACGGGTGCTGCCATCACTTAAAACATATTCAAAATACTGGCTATCGTAGGTACTTCCGCCCACGTAGCTGCCGATGATTTCTTCGACATCGTCTGGCAACGCAGGATTGATTTTCATAAAGTCAATGTGAGAGAAATCCGCTGTATATGGAAGTACGAATTCTATATCCGCCCCCGAACGTGCC
The DNA here is from genome assembly GCA_016789655.1 of Candidatus Saccharimonadota bacterium. Taxonomy (GTDB): domain Bacteria; phylum Patescibacteriota; class Saccharimonadia; order Saccharimonadales; family UBA4665; genus JAGXIT01. The sequence continues at coordinate 14,365 of JAEUQV010000034.1, read as the reverse complement.
AGTTGCTTACACATCTGGTAACAGACAATTCCCATCCCTCCGGTGTGGTGTGGCGGTAGCTCCCACCCTAACATTAATACCTTCATGTATGCTCTCTATTTTAGAACATTGTTGTTTTCTCAACCCCGATTATAAGCCTAATCACAGGCAAGCACAAGCATTATTGTAAGATTTTTTACAATTATTTAGACAATGTCCTCAGCCCGGCTGCCAATGGGATAAAATCGTAAATCCTCACCATGATCTGTCCATTGTTGCAAGACATGCTCGACAATCTGCCAAGATGCCAAGACTTCATCAGCCGATGCAAACAATGACTGATCACCTCGCATTGCATCAATAATGACGCGTTCGTATGCCTCAGATGTAGCGCCAAAAGATCTACTGTAGTCAAAATCCATTTCTACTTGCTCGGTATCGTTTTGCAGGCCCGGCTGTTTAGCCCTTAGCAGAACAGTGATACCTTCTCGGGGCTGCAAACGGAAAATAAGTGTATTGGTGTTACCGCTCGCATCTGCCGCCTTGAAAGTGACATGCACTTCGGTAAAGCGTTCCGATAGACCTTTTCCTGTTTCTAGGACGACGTTTACGCCTCGCCACTGTTCGTTATCTATGGCTAGGTTCAAGCGAGCAAATGTTTCTACTGTACTATTTGGGTTTGCAACCTCGTCTCGATAGCTGGCGTATTGTCCACGCAGCGTTTTTGCAGCAACTTCACTTGGTTCTATAGTGCAGACGCTCTCTAGCAAGCGCAATTTGGCCCTGTGTATACTACGGCTATCAAGCTGGCCAGGATTTTCCATAGTTATGAGCGCCAACAGCTGCAATAGATGGGGCTGCACAAAGTCTCGCAAAGCACCAGTATGTTCGTAGAATCCGGCGCGGCCTTCTATACCTATTGTCTCGAATGCCGATATACGGATCGAGTCTATATAATGTGCATTCCACAGCGACTGGAACAGGGGATTTTGGAAACGAAATGTCAAAATATTCTGCGCCGTTTCCTTCGCTAAATAGTGATCTATGCGGAACGTCTGTTCCTCGCCAAAGTTTTGTTTGGTGACATTGAGTAGCACTTGCGCCGATGCAGTATCGTAACCGAATGGCTTTTCAACCAGTATACGGGGCCTATCGGCATCCTCGTGGAACGGCTCGTTGTGATTCGTTGCACCCAAGTGGCTGACAACAGATGCAAATGCTTGGGCGGGAATAGAAAGATAATACAGGCGACTCACGCCAGGGCCTAGCTGTTTGCTAATATCATGCAGATGTCCGAGTAGCCGCTCGTAATCCGGTGCACTGTCGAGATCCATGGTGACAATCTCGGTGGAGCTTTTTATATTGTCTAAAACGGATTGGTCGAACCCAACACCACTCAGCCGCTCAACGACGGGTGCATAGATTTCGTCGGCAGATACCTGCTGACGAGACACGCCTATGATGCGCGTTTGTTCGGGTAGCTCATGCTTACGGCGGAGATTGTATAAAGCTGGAAGCAATTTGCGCTGCGCCAAGTCTCCCGTTATACCGAATATAACCAAAATGAGCGCTCGCTCCCGATAGTCATTCATGTAGTGCTCCTTACATCGCAAGGGCAGAGAGCAAAGGGCTTAGAGTTCAGTTTACCGGCGTTAATTGAAAGTTGTGTAGATTTTTCAGACCATCCAAATGAGATGAGTAAATTATAAACCGCATCGCGAACTTTGCCTTGTTGAAAAACTCTGTTTTTCATCACGCTTTGCCCTCGCCATTCAAATTATGCCCACCAAATTTATTGCGCTGCGCGGCGACGACTTTCGTCGCAAAATTCGTTTCACCTTGCTGGGAACGTACGCGGACATCGAAAGCTGCTTGGATAGCCGGCAGGTCTATGCCGCATTCCTTAGCATAGTCGAGTGTCCAGCGGGCTTCGCCACTCTCTGCTACGTAACCAGATATGCCCTCGAGCTCGGGATTTTCGGCCAGTGCATCATGACTTAGTTCGGTCAGCCAGCTGGTGATGACACTATGGTGCTGCCACAAATCAGCCGCCGCCGCCAAATCCATGCCAGGGTAGGGGCCATCGTGCAACATACGGAAGCCTTCGCCGAGTGACTGCATCATGCCGTACTCGATGGCGTTATGGATCATCTTCACATAGTGGCCGGCGCCGCTGGTACCAAAACGGTTGTACATACCGCCAGAGCTAATCAACGTCTCGAGCACTGGCTTGAGTGCCTCATAGGCCGCTTCATCATCGCTGCCGCACATTAGTGGGAAGCCGTTGTCATACCCCCACACACCGCCACTGACGCCGATGTCTACCATGTGCATACCCTTGGCCTTTACGGCTTCGTTCAGCTTCTTTGTTTCGCGGAAATCATAGTTTGCGCCATTGACAATGATGGAACCCTGGGGAAGCAGCTCTGTCCAGTCCATAACCATCTGACCGGTAATTTCTGCCGGTAACATGACCCACACCACTGCTCGGTCTTCGCCGAATGCAGCCGGGATGTCATTGCCAACAGGGAAGGGTTTCGCCCCATAGCTGGCGGCTTCATCTATTGGGCCTTGACTTCGGTTGTGCGCGAATACCTCGTGCTCGCCGCTTTCGGCTAGTTTACGAGCTATTTGCATGCCCATACGACCCAGGCCGTGGATGGCTATTTTCATGTGTTACTCCTTTCAGTTGTAAGAGGGCTAAGGGTGAAGGGCTTAGGGCGGAGTTTGTCTATATTATTACAAACGTTAACTGCCAAATTGTACTCCAATTCATTTTGCCAAAGCTTTATATATAAAGCTAAGTTACCATGCATATATAGGCGAGCTTTGCTCTTTGCTCTCAGCCCTACACCCTTTACCTTACTCATGTGCGCTCCGAACGTATAAAGTCATTATATACAGTAACATTTGGCAGGTCATACAGTAACTTTGCTGGGACATCCTCTATAGGCTCAGTGTTGCTATGCAGTCGCTCCAGTGCTGCCTTCTTACTCTCGCCGTAGGCTAGCAGAAACACGATGTCAATCTGCAATAAGAATTCAACGCCCAACGTCATGCGCTCATAATCGCTCCAGCTATAGCCCACCACCGAAGAGGTGGTGTCGGTGAAAACGGGTGAGTGGGGAAGTAACCCAGCGGTGTGCGCATCTGGACCCATACCTAAGCTTGCTACCACTGTACTCGATTCTGCCATAAGATCGGCTGCTGTATTGGCATACTCCTCAACAGTTGCGGCCATGGGTTTACCCTCAAGCACGTCGAACCACTGGGCAGTGCCTGGGTCGAAACTAGCTTGGCGCATTTGCTCGCTGTTGGAATTTTCGTGGCCTACTGGGCCATACCGTTCATCGACTGGCAGTATTCGTAACCCCGCCAGCTGCTCACTCGGCAATTCTCGGAGTTTTGCCATAACCGCCACCTGAGGCCGGATGCATGATCCGCCCGAAGTCAGCCACAACACCTTCTTTCCATCCTGCAGCGGCGCAGCAATGGCAGATGCAATAGCAGCGATAGCTACCTCCACTCCCTCCGTAGAAAACTTCATACCATAAGTATATCGCGCCAATAGCATTTTGCACCCATAAATATAGCGCCACGTACCTTTTTACATCACCATATTGGAAAACTCCCCGCCACCAGCTATAATCGTACCTGTTCTGAGTTCCAAATTTAGGGGCATAGTACAACGGTTAGTATAAAGGTCTCCAAAACCTTAGATCGTGGTTCGATTCCACGTGCCCCTGCCATTTAAGACGGATAGCCTCTTCGGAGGCTTTTTGTATCTGTTGAGGTAAGGTTCTAACCATATCCAACTCACTTCGTATTGATTTCACGTTCTGTCGCACAGGTTCTAGCCACTCGTTAGGTGTAATTTGCAATTTGCCCTCGTATAAGACGGGGTTCTGACCAATTGCAAGCAGTATATCCTTCTTAGCGAGAATATCACCTCTAGAAAATTTATCACTGGCGTTAGTTAGCTTTTCAAAAGTAGAAGTAGCAAATTCATACCAGTTTTCAATTCTGTTTATCGTATCAGATTGTTCTTCGTGAACCTGCTTTAGTTCCGCCTTAAGTTGCTTAGTCTTGCGTTCATATTCGATTTCATCTATGAGTTTTTTGCTTGCCATATCGAGCAACGTATCAAGCTGATTCTGAATGCTTGTAGCTGTGCTATTTTGCATGCTCTGAACATTGTTACGGTCTTTGACCTCTTCATCGGCCATTTGGCGAAAAGCTTCCATCGACCATTCTTCAAGTTTAGGCGCTAATTCGTAACTATCCAACAATTCATTGAGTTCGTCGTACAGCTTCTCTTCTTTTTTATAGCTATAAATTTTCACTTGGGAGCATCCGCCACGTTTACCCGTACAGTGATAGTATCTGTGAATTGTTTCGCCGCCATTCTTGAGCTTTTTAGTTTTGGCTTGAGCGGTAATCATGCATCCGCATTCACCACAGCGTATAAATCCCCTTAGTGCGAACTCTCGGCGTTGCGCTAAGCGTGGACAGCCTCGACTGCCTAGTAGGGCCTGTACCCTATCGTATTCTTCTTGTGTGATCATCGCCGGAAACTCTGATGGATAAAATTTCAGATTATCGTACGGATCAGGTACTAAGCCTGCGTAGCGTACGTTTCTAAAGACTTGATATAGAGTCGAGCGTGAAAGTGGCTTATCGCCGCTCTTAGAGCGTTTAACGGTTCTGTATTTCCAATCCTCGTTCATAATGCGTAGGATTTCTTGCACACTGTATTCGCCAGTGAGAAGAAGGTCAAAAGCCTGTCTAATTAAAGCGAATCGATCAGGATCTTTTATTACTCGGTGAGTAGCGATGTCGTTTAAATAGCCCTGTGGCGCAACTCCAGTCAAGCCGCCATTTTTACGTTTTGTCTCGTTGCCACGCTTAACGTCTTTGCTGAGTTTTGCTGAAAAGTACTGTGACTGACTCATCGTCATTTGCAGCATCATCATTCCTTCGGGCGAGTTATCAAATGTAAAACTTGCAAACTTTAAATCTTTTAATACGCCTTTACGAATGCGGTAGGTAATAGCTGAAGCATCAAGTTCGTTGCGCGAAAGCCTGTCTGGGTGCCATGCGACTATACCGTGAATCTCGCCATCATCAATCATCTTAAGAATCGAGGCAAATACCGGTCTTTTGTCTGGCTCAAAAGCACTCTTACTCTCATCGAGGATATCTACGATATTCAGCTCGCCAAAACGCTCACGAATTTTATCGCGCTGAGCTTCTTTAGACAGAACTTGACGTTCCTCATCCTCTGTCGATTTTCGAACATAGCCAATGTAGCGTAGCTTATCCATTTTCATCTCCTAACAAAAGGGCGGCACGGTTGTTCACACAGTCCATAGCGAATAGCCATTTCCTGATACCATGCCGCCCTTACGGGTCGGGAAATAAAAACACTATTCGCGTGTTTATGGATTGTGTGAACGATATTATTATACCACATTTGCTACTTATCCTTAGCGCCGTTGAAGAATAAGTCCATTACCTCTTGCGGAATATCCCCACCCCCTCTTCCTATATAGTTGTCATTAAATAGGTCATTTTTTCCATCTGGAAAGTATTTTGGGAATATGTGCTTGCTACGCCTGTCGCCACTCTGAGGTTGTTCGTAGGCGATCATGCCACTATTAATTAGCTGCGGCAGAACCTGTTTACGGAGGTGATCTTCGTTCAAGGGCGATTCCTCGGTAAGCCAGTGATAATCACTTAACTCTTGTCCGCTAATGCCTATCTGGTTTTCGCGCATTGCTGCGGCGCTGTCTGGATCCTTCGCTTTTTGCGCGTATGCAGGAAGAATGTAGGTTTTATAAAATAGCATTACAGTAGGTGGTACGTTAAGATCTTGTGTCTCGATCACCTTGCTCCACAGCTTGAATGCTTGCTCAACATCGTCCTGACTAGCTACTATGGCTCCATCGTCAGTTCGGCGATGCCATACATTAAGAAGCGCTACAACCTTTATTAGCCTCATTAGATGCCCCATATCGCGCATATGTCGTGGCTTGAGTTTCTTGAATGTCCTGTGAAAGCGTTCAAGAACTTCGCTCGGATCATTAATCATGATGTCATTAACTTGCTCGTCTCTAATTGCTATAATGCGTTTCTTTAATGCGATACGCGCTGGATTTGATTCTAGTTTCTCATCAAACTGTATTTCATTTGCGCCTCGCATAGCCTGTAAATAGACACCCTGTTTCAGTTTGTTTTCACTTATTTCAGGACTAAGTAATATTGCACGCGTAGCCTCCTGTTCGTCTAGCTTCAGTCCTGCGGAACAAAAAACCGTTGCAGGGTAACCCCTAATAACTGTTTGTTCTGCGCGGTTAGATCCTTTTTTATCCTTGTTCGTATTGCTATAAAAGAGTTCCCGCTGATCATGCGACAATACGGCCCGTAGGCGCTCCTGTAGCTGAGGGTTTGGCTGCTCATAAAACAAAAGAATTTTACGTTCTAGCGATACAACTCGTAGTTTACGTTTTTTGTCATAAACACCCTCACTATAGAAGAATGATGTCGGGCTTGCGCCACTTCGTTCTATCTTATCTTCCGCAGGAAATAGCTTTGCAATTTCGGTCGCCAGATAAGTCTTGCCAGATGAACTGGGCGCATTAAAACTAACATTCAGCTGACTGTTGTCGGTGTATGCAGATAGCATACACAGAAATGCTATGAGCTTGTTCTCGTGATCGTCTTTAATTGTCAGCGACAATGTATTTGCGACCTCATCTAACGTTATCTCATCTGGCGGAGCTGCTGTGGCTGCAGGTTCGTCAGTAGATGGTTGATCAAAAATATCCCATTCATTTTCCATATTCATTCTCCTTAATCATCGCTTTTTCTTGTTGCCGCTGAGCCTTTGCAATCACAAAGCGCATAATCGCCATACCAGCTTCTTGAGCTTTTTCGTCATCGTATTCCAATCCGAACTGCTCTTTCAGGAGAACTTGTAGCGCCTTAATGCGTTCTTTACTCAGCCTCATAACGGTTGTTCACCTATCCGAGTAGATAAGACCCTTTAGCATCTTTATGTTGTCGGAAAATTGGCGCGCCTTAACAGTAAGGGTGTCAGCGCGATATTCACTCATTGCATGTCTTAATGCCGGCGATTGATGGAATACGAAATAAGCACGTCCGTACCCATCTTTGTAGTCCTCACAAATCTCAAAGCCGCAACTAAGTAGCGCGGCTGCCATGCCAAGATCCCTTACTCGCGATGTCAGCTTAGGTGTGTCCATATACATTCTCCTTATAATTAAAAACACCCCTAGCTTAGCTAGAGGTGTTCGTTCGTTTTTCGGGTTCGATCTTAATCTATTTTCAGAGTCCAGCCCTCTTGAGGGGTGTTATGTATGCAATTTTGTTTCGTTGCTTTCTTGAGCTTTAATCTTACTCTTGAAATCAATTTGCTGATTGCTTCACGGGGAGTGGAGGCGTTTGAGGGATCAGCAAGGTCAGTTCTTTGCTCAAAGGTTCCGTAGAAGACTAAGGATTCTTTCTTTTCGATCAGCATTCGCAGAACCTCTCGCTCTTGAAATGGCATGGTGATCGTCTTGCCGTTATAACTGACTTGCGCATCAGCAATCTTCAGTCCTTTGTACGAGACCTCACCTAGCTTAGGCCTTGTTTGCTTGCGTTTTGGTGCTATTTTATTAAGCTCGTCCCGATCAATATGAAATATTTTTATCTCGACATATTTTTCTGCCAAATCTGGCGGTAGTGCAGTGGCGATCTTAATAGAATCGTTGTCGCTTAGCGGTGTATCACTGTTCACGCTGCTGTGTCGTGCGTTCAATCCGTGTTCATCCCTGTATATTAGTCCGAATGGATCGGGGTGATTAAGTACGTCCGTACGAAGTTTAAGATCAGTTTTGTTACGCTGCCACTTGAAGTATTCGTCCTTTATTCTTACATCAAAATCGAGATAGCCCTTTCGCCGTAGGTTTCGCAAAAGCAATATCAACTCCTCAATTGAGTCTGCACCAAAATATGCGTCAAGTATTTGCTTGGACTGGTATTTATTCACTAGCTTGGTGGGTATTAATCCTATTATCATCTACATTTACATCTTAAAAAAATTATCTCTGTAAATAGTATAATAGCTTGTATGCAAGAAGAGCTAAAAACACTAGATAAATTCAAACTGTACTCTTACAAAGATAAACCCGTTTATGTTCACGATGACCACCGCTTTGTGTTGCCACACCTCTACGATGCTCAAAAGAAAGGCTTGATACCTAAGCCATGTAAATTCATTATGTTTGACGCTCATCACGATTTGGCAGACGTGAGTGATGAGGCAAAGCAACATCTCAAAACCTTACGCCAACAAGACGAACTCGATGAAGCGCTTTTCTTTGATGTAGTAAAGAACAAGCTACGTGGTGACGACGCTGATTGGCTAAAGGCGGCTATGGAGCTGGGCTGGGTAAGTGACGTTGTAGTGTTCGGGATACGGCACGACATCGATGAGCCAGACCCGTTTATATATACAGATTCTAGTGGTTCACGCCACACCGTTTTTCATTCAGGTAGTTGGCCGGGCGAGATGTTGGGGTTTAAGGGCGATCTCGCTGAACATATTACAGACCCCGACCTAATCAAATTCTGGAAAATTCTAGGCTGGGAAACGAAGGGACCGAATAAGCGTCATTTTAGAGAAGGTGAAGAAAAAATAATGCTAAACTTCGATCTTGATGTTTTTAGCATGAACTACGAGGATTTCCTGTTCCCATGGCGTAGAGAAGTTTACGAAAAAAGATTTCTTACTGAGTCTGACTACTTCACTACTGAGGGCTGGACAGGCAAATTATTCGTGCAGGGCTTAGCTGAAAAAGCTGGAGCGATAACTATAGCTCGTGAGCCAGACTATTGTGGTGGTCGGGATAATATGGAGCAAATATTCACTGATCTAAACAGTATTGTCTTTGACGATCAAATTACGAAAAAATGAAAAATTTTTTGGAAGCGATGTATCGATAGTGAATCGATACGACCCCATACATCTACCCCCCCTCCTTTATTCACGGCCAGTTGTGAAGCCCTAATCCTTTTATTCGCTTTCGCCGCCGTCCATCTCTACTCACCGACGTTAACCGGTGCTATAATAGCTATTGTCTAGCTATTTTTATGTCAGAACGCAAATGTTATTGCGGTTAACCGTTAAAATCGGCACCGCATAAGCATTTCGGTTAACACTGACTTGTGAATGGCTAGACACCTTGCGGTGTCGTTTTTTATTTATGGCACCCACTAGATGTAGGAGACCATGAATATGCAAAACACTCGAAATAAGTTAGTGCAAATGCCCGTTGCTAATACATGTGGCGCGACTAGTCAGATACTAGAAGATCTAAAACGAAGCAAATATTTTCGACAAACATTCCACCGTTTCTTTTTTAGCTTTGTCGATGTTATGGGTGCTTTGCAATTTCAGTTGACGCAAGATGTAAGGGATCGACTGAGGCTAATTTTTGAAGTGAGCATCTTGACAAGTAAAGACCCTAACAAATTTGTCAGCAGCTTTGTCTTACAAGATTTCAGAGATGACGATACACATACCTCAGAAGAATATCTGGCACTGTTCCAGAACGCGTTCATCTACGCAACCGCCATATGCTACAAATCTCAGATTAAGGGTTCATATATGAGAGCGTCGGAAAAGAAGAAGTTGAACACATACGAAGTAACAGAATATATAATGACCGGCAAGGCTCGTGGAAGCACAATAGCGGCAGGGCCAGACGATAAAGCGCCACATCCTGATAGCGATTATGTCAGATATTTAGCAGACAATCACCCGTTATTTTCGACTTACGTGAAGTCAAAACATCGATTCCAGCATAAAAAGATTTTAACGGTAGCAGGTTATATTATAAATCCTAACTTGAATAAGGAGTAAAGCGATGGAGATAATAATTTTATTGGTAGTTTTTGGCTTGGCAATTTTGCCTGTTGCATTATTTCGGTATTTTCGTAGGAATAAGGACACCAAGACTAAAGAAGAGCGAAGAGCCGAGTCAATTGCCGCCCTGATAATCATACTTTTCATTGCTCTACTAGTTTTTGTTAAACAATCAGTTATGAATGACCGTAAAGACGATATACTCCACGAGTCCTACTCTACGCAGTCAACGCGATAGATTTTTATCGGACTTAAACCCATAGAATTATGAGCTTCAGCCAAACTAGTCTTGTATTGCTATAATCAGTGTATGAATACCGCAGAAAAAGACAAGCTCAACAAGGATGCCGCCAGTGACGAGAGACGCGCACTTGAAGCCGCTAAAAACGGCGAGTTTATGAACGCCTCTTTTCATGTAACTTCTGCTCTGCAAAAATACACAAGGTTAAACAACAACAAAAAGATCCAAAAGCTCAAAGCCTTGCAGGTTGAATATAACCAGAAAGCCGAACCGCTTCAGAGTCACGAGATTAGCATACCGCTTGACGACAATATGCGCGCAGAATTGGACAGGCTTATTAATTCGTTCACAAGTAAGCCTACACTTGAAGAAAATCTTATCAGGATGGCTAAATCTGCCGTATTAGTACCTCGATTAAAAGAAGCAGAAAAGAACGCTCAAAATATTAGACCTGTGACCGCACAACTTGTCACACACATGCTAGTAGATGATGATGGACATACGCTTTCGTACGACGACTTTGAAACTACATGGCTACATGAGCATTATGGTATAGCTTTTAACTTTAGTAGGGACATAATCAACACAATAACTAGTGGACTTATTGACAGCGGTCAATATACTCACGAGGCAATTATGAATATTATAGTTGAGAAGCGTTTATTCAATACTGTCCAGCTCCTGAAGATAGACGCAGCATTAGAGCGGCGCTTTGCTGATGATTATTTTTCATCAATTCATATTCTTACGCCGCTAATCGAGAACTTGTTTATGTTCATCTCTCGTAACGTGGGGCTAGATACGATTACTTTTGGTGGTAAGCAGACCAGCACTCGCGATAAAACGCTATCATCAAATATCCTATTGTCCAAAGAGTACGGACAAGCTTGGGGTACTGATTTTTGCTATATGTTGAATTTCTTTATGTATGAGCCTATGGCTGCGCGATATCGCCACAAAATTGCTCACGGTGATATAAAAATGAGCGAGTGTAACTTTTCAACCTTCAATATACTTTTTTACTTCCTAATCAAAATAACACTTATGGTTGAAGTGCATGAAACCAAAGTGCCGCAAGATCAAACAATATAGGGATGGGCATTAGGAACTGGTATTTCTGAGCTACGCGTCTACTGGTAGGCGAGTAATAAGGTTCTAACTTGTTCGATAACCCCCTGCCAAGATAAAACGATCAGTCGCAAGATTGGTCGTTTTATCTTGCTGTGGCCAGGCGGTGTCGAACCACGATCTAGCAGATTGCGCAGCAATATGCGTAGATCGCGGTTCGATATTTACTGAAGCTTGCAGGAGCTTGCTCCGAGAACTGGAGGTAAATATACAGCGTATTCCACGTGCCCCTGCCAGATAAAGAAGCTATACCGCAAGGTAGGGCTTTTTTATCTGGCTTGAGCCCATAGCATTGAACCACGATCTAAGCAGATTGCGCAGCAATATGCGTAGATCGCGGTTCGACAACGCTGCATTGCGCACAGGAATTTATTCCGAGCACAATGCAAGGCTATACAGAGTATTCCACGTGCCCCTGCCAAAAGAGTTCGAACTTAAGTGCCTCTGAAAAATGCGGGTTTTTTGGTTTGGAGCTTGAGTGGAAGTTATGGGTCGCCCAAACTTTTTGCCTTAGAACTCGGTTGCTACCCATGGTCAAACGACATCCGTCTCTCTGAATCGTTTCTTCCTAATTATTGCTATAATTAGGTCACAATGGCTAACCCACCAAACAACATCGCTTACGTTGACGGCCAGAACCTATATATGGGGACGGCCAAAATTAGTCCTGTATGGAAGGTTGATCTTGCGCGATTCAGGAAATATCTTGCCGCAAAATATAACGTTGTAGATGCATATTATTACCTTGGCTATGTGCAGGAGGGTTCGGGGATTGAGAAGCTCTACGAGTCTATCCAGAAGGCGGGGTTCATCCTCGTCTTTCGAGAACATAACAGCGCCATGCTTGGCAAAAAGAAAGGTAATGTTGACGCCGATATTATCTTCTCTGTCATGAAACGTCTATATGCAAAGGAGAAATTTGATCGGATCGTTCTAGTGTCAGGTGACGGCGATTACAAAATGCTCGTAGATTTCCTGATTGAGCATCATAAATTTGAAAAACTGCTTTTCCCAAATAGACGTTACCGCTCATCTCTGTATAAATCAATCGGGTTGCAGTATTTTGCATATCTTGATGACGCCGACATCAAGCGCAAGATAAAACAGTAACTACAAACAAAAAAGAGAAGCTTCCTTAGGTAATTAACCGTTTGGGGCGCTTCTCGTCTTGATGTCTAAATCATAGCACGAGTAAGGATATATTTCAAGCCGACGCTGGTCATAGTACATCTAATCGCTTGTCGTTATCGGTCTCAGGAAGTCAGCAGGACAACACCTGTAAAGCAAACCACTGCTGCTGCTATCTTCCACCTCAGCCGAGTTCGCTCATGTAAGAAGACAACTGCAACAATGACTGTCAGGATAGCGCTTGTTTGCAATAGTGGCGCTATAATACTCACTTGTCCATGCTGATACGCAGATAGTGATGCGAGGTTGTCAATGGCCCAGATTACCGCCAGTATAATGATCTTATAGATTATTTTACCTTTGACAAATTCAATTGCTTTCTTGGATATACTTGGCTTAATTGCAAGGAATATTGTCGGTGTTGCAAAGAAACATAATGTCGTCCAAGAAATGGCATCAGTGTGCCTACCCACATAGACCCAGATTGATGAACCAATACCAAATAGGAGGCCAATGAGCAGCCCCATAAGGATTGACCGCTCTAGCTGAAGTTTGCGGCGCTTGTGCTCCATCAGCATGAATACGCTAGCCATGATGATTGCTGTGCCGACTATATCTGAGATATGTAAAGTCTCATGAAGTATGAAGTAGCCCATAAGCACAACCCAAACCGTACTCGTATTGATGAGCGTCGAAAATATTGATGCTTCTACCTGTTTAAGCGTGTGGGCATATAGATAATGTGCGACCGCATAGACGCTAAACATAGTTAGAATTGCGAAACCAAACCTGCTTAGGTCAGGGATTTGCAGTCCGTGTACAATTGCGACTGGCAATAAAAGAATGCCTGTAGCTAGCTGCGACACAACTGTAAATGTAATTGGATCAGTCTCTCGCTTTCGCAGGAATAAGCGCTGCAATGGCACCAGGAGTGAAGCGGTAATTAGATTGACGATGACAAATAATTGCCAGTACATGTTGCTAGAGATTATAACAAGACTGCAGCAATCTCTTTAATTTCTTCCTTGATGGACTCGCCTTTGGAGGGGTTAAAAGTTTGGACTGGCAACTGACACCCCTGCCAGGATAATGTTCACTCTGTTATGAGTATGTTTGGCATTGTTGTTGACAGTATTCATCTTCGCCACATTTCTTACTGAATTTGTTACCATTGGATTATGCTTAGTTTTCAAGCCAAAATTGTTAAACACGTTATGCGAGCTAGCAGTAGCAAAAAAACGTATACGAATACACCCGTTAATACACTTCGTCATAACTTTGACCGTAATCTTACGATTATGTTTCCAAGCACCAACCGTGCTATTAGCCAGGAGCATATTGCTGGGGTTCCGGTTGATGTGGTTACTCCAAAATGTGACACAGGGAGAGCAATTGTTTATGTACATGGCGGTGGCTTTATACTTGGGTCTGTCAGGTCCCATCGGCAGCATATAAAACGTCTGGCGAAACTTTGTAAAGCAAAGGTCTACGCCATTGATTACAGTCTTGCGCCAGAATCGCCATATCCAATTGCGCTTGATCAAATTCAGTTAGTCTGGGAAAAGCTTATTGCCGATAATACAATCGACCCGCGTCATGCAGTTTTTATGGGTGACTCGGCCGGAGGTAATCTTGCGCTTGCTACGTTATTAAGGCTCCGCGATCGTCACATAGTAATGCCGTCTTGCCTTGTCATGCTCTCTCCTGGGCTAGACGCCACGCTTAGCGGGTCGAGTCACATGAGCAAGGCCAATTCTGACCCAATACTAAATCGGTCAAAGCTCGAACTATTTGTTAACTCTTATGTGGGCAACGCATCAAAGCAAGATCCGATAGTTTCGCCAATATTTGCTGATTTACATAGCCTACCACCTATGCTCGTACACGTTGGCTCAGAAGAATTACTGTTAAGCGACTCTCAAACTATCACGGACCACGCAAAGCGAGATGGTGTCGAT
>JAEUQV010000087.1 GCA_016789655.1 Candidatus Saccharimonadota bacterium | reverse complement strand
CTTAAGCGACTTAAGGTCCAAAAATTGATCGACTTCTATTCCGTACTTAGCCGTAAACGTCTCGGGTGAATACAATTCTATGCTGCTCAGACCTTTTTTGAGTGCAAATACTTTCACATGGCCATTTACCAGCTGCAGCATATCCATATCAGAGGTAATAAGCAGTGTTTCAAGCCCCGCTTCACGTGCCTGAACGGCTAATGTTCCCATAATATCATCGGCTTCGTAATCATCTAGTTCGTACAGCGGCCAGCCAAATGCGTCTAGCAGTTCATGCAGCACGGGAATTTGTTCATAAAAGTCCGGCGGCGCCGGCTTGCGCCCAGCTTTGTACTCTGGGTATATTTCGAGCCGCTTGCGGATGTTGGTCTTGGGTTTATCCCACGCCACGGCAACATAATCCGGCTTCAGCCGACGAATGACCTCGAGCGCCATGGTGGCAAAACCAAACACCCCACCAGTGGGGGTGCCATCTTTAGTGGCAAGATTGGACATAGCATAGTAACCTCGATAGAATACCGATTTGCCATCTATAACCGCCAACCGCTTCCTACTCTCTTCTGTCATATGTATAAGTATACCCCCTAATGCGCTACAAAGGAGCGCATTAGGGGGGTAGTAAAGATTAAATATCGTAATTTAGGCTAGCGGCTAGAAAGGCAATACAGTATGCCCCAAAAATTCGCCAGTACTTTGGTGAAGACTCACTCTGACAGAAACAGGACCATCTGGTCCTCGACCATCAACCGTACAGCTAATCGTATTGCCTATTATATTTCTCTGGACGTCGTATCCAGGTGCGCCAAGATTTAAACCCGTCACAGCGAGCTGACCCAAAGCTGCATAAAAACCAGCTACACGAGTAACGTGAGGCCTTTCAAAACCAGGGAAGCCGTTATGTTGAACAAGAGTCATAACAAGCCTTTCTGTTAGATTTCTTACTATTTATTATATGCCTCAATGTCAACACCTTGAATATAGGGCTGTGTTTTTTGAGCAAACAGCTTATACTAACAAGCATGCAACCGGTGGGAAAAGACAAACAGCTCGCCTACTACAGGCTCAGTGGTGAAGAAGTGCTAGCAAAATTGCACGCTAAATCCAAGGGTCTGAGCACCAGCGAAGCTGCCGAACGCCTCGAGCAGCTTGGACCGAACGCCCTCAATTTACAAAAGAAAGAATCATGGCTGGCTACCTATGCACGGCAGTTCCGCGACCTTATGATTGTGTTGCTGCTCGCCAGTTCGGCATTGTCATTTTACCTACAAGATGTCCGCACCGCAGTAGTACTACTCGCGCTGGTTTTTTTCAATACAACTATAGGCTTCCTACAAGAGTATAAAGCCGAAAAACTCATAGAATCACTCGAAAAACTCGTCGTGGCAAAAGCCAAAGTACTGCGCGACGGACGCGAGATAGAAGTTGATTCAGTCGAACTAGTAGTGGGCGATATAGTGCGCATAGAAGCCGGCGATAACGTCCCGGCTGACCTGCGGATATTACGCGAAGACGAGCTCAGCACCAACGACTTCGCCCTGACTGGCGAAAGCAACCCGACGCGCAAATTCAAACACGCC
>JAEUQV010000063.1 GCA_016789655.1 Candidatus Saccharimonadota bacterium | reverse complement strand
TCATGATGTCGGCTTCTTTGGCCTTGGAAGCCGCTTCGACTTCAGAGCGGGCTTTTTGCATGGCGTCATCTACCTGACCGCCGAGGCGCTTCGCGTCGTCCTCGCCGATTTGTTTGTCTTTTTTGGCTTTGTCGATGGCATCCATGGCTTCATGGCGAATATTACGAAGTGAAATCATGGCGTCTTCTTGTTTGCTACCCAGCTGTTTGACGATTTCGCGGCGACGCTCTTCGGTAAGGGCTGGGATGGGTACACGTACGACACGGCCGTCGTCACTCGGGTTAAGCCCCAGTGATGGGTTGTCACGGATAGCACTGGCAATAGCCTGGAGATTACCCGGGTCAAAAGGCGTTATCTGTATAAGCTGCGCCTCTGGTGCCGTGACATTGGCGACTTGGTTCAGCGGCATAGGCTGACCGTAGGCCTCTACCATCACACCGTCTAGCATACTGGCGCTCGCCCTACCCGTGCGCAGACTCTTCAACTGCTCATGATAATGTTCCACCGCCCCCATAAACTTTTTCTTCGCCTCATCAACAACACTTGTCGGGTTCATTTTTACTCCTTTATATACTTACAGTATAACAAAAACTGGCCAAAGCCAGTTTTTGTTAATTTATTGCTGTTGCTGGCTACATGCCCAGTTTATATAAGGCTTGCTCCGCAAGTGTTATTGCTTGGGCATCTAAGGCCTTTGCCTCTTTAGCTGATTGAGCAGTAGGCAAACCACCGCCCACCGACGATCTGTAACCGGGATCTTGGTTTTCTAATTTCTTAAGATCAATGATGGAGACTTCCCATCCAGCCTTAGGATCTTGAGACGTCGCATCGAAAGTGGGGTCAACCGGAGCATCAAATTCAACAGCAAGATTTGTGCCGGGAATATCTAGAGCTAGGCCACTTACACCTTTCTTAGTATTGAAACCGCCATCACTATCCCTATAAACTGTTACCGCTGCCTGATGCCTACTGCCCCCGTATTGAGGGTTGTGCTGGAGATATCCCCACCCTTCGTTCTGTGCGGGGCTAACTTTCGACTTCCAATTATCCTTATCGGGATTGTAAAAATCAAAGTAGCCCAAAGCTGAGCCACCGTTAAGCACTACTCTCATGCCCATTGCCTGCACTGCTTTAGCGACTTTTTGATTACGTTCATCACTTTTAGTGTATCTCTCAATTGCTTCCTTCTTCATCAGAGCAATTTCAGCAGCGCTTTTTGTGGCGCTTACTTCTGGAGTAGGTGTAATAGCGTGAGTTTCCGCAGCTATTGAAGTTGGTTTCGGAGCTGCATCGCCCCCCCCTGCACAACCAGAAAGAGCAGCACCAGCTAGCATAACTCCAGTGGCTATGCCTATAGTTTTAGGTGAAAGTTCATGTATATGCTTCATATGTATCCTTCCTTAATGTACATTGATAGAAGTTTATGAAGTATATATTAACATAAGTATGTTTATTTTTCAAGTTTTTTTAAAAAAACTGAAATAAAACAAGACAACCCATCTTGCTAGGGTTGTCTTGGTTATCCTAACAAATTTCTTATGCGACTTCGCCGAGGGCGATGCGGTGGAAGCGGCGGACGACGATGTTTTCGCCGAGCTTGGCATTGTGGTCGGTTACATACTGGCCAACGGTTTGGTCTGGGTTCTTTATGAACGGCTGGTCGAGCAGGCACTGTTCGGCAAAGTATTTGCCCAGTTGGCCTTCTACGATTTTATCTGCCATCTCAGCTGGCTTACCCTTAAGAGCGTCGCTAGCAAGAAGCTCCTGTTTCTTGGCTTCGCGGGTTTCGGATGGGATGTCTTCGGCGCTGACATACACTGGGTTGCTGGCTGCAACATGCATAGCCACGTCTTTTACAAGGTCTTTGAAGATGTTGTTGCGGGCAACAAAGTCGGTTTCGCAGTTGACCTCGACGATAACACCTATGCGGCCATCGTGGTTGTAAGTGCCGACCAAGCCTTGGCGAGCCTCACGCTCACCACGTTTCTCTGCCTTGGTCAGGCCTTTCTTGCGCATCTCCTTGAGAGCGGCGTCGAAGTCGCCTTTGGCAGCGTCGAGCGCTTGTTTAGCATCGGTCATGCCTACACCGGTTAGCTCGCGCAAACGCTTGATGTCTTCAATACTTATTGCCATAAAATTCTCCTTCTAGGATTAAGCAGGTAGCAGATTTCATTGAGCAGAAACTTAGCAGGTTTAAGGTTGCAGATGTCTGTCAAATGCTACCTGCCAAATTTCTGTTATCTGTTATCTGTTTGTCTGTTAATTTATTTTTCGTCTTTGTCAGCAGCTTTTTCGGGGGTTTTGCTTTTTGCTTTGCCCGCCAAAACAGCGTCTTTCATATAATCTGCCAACAGCTGGATAGTCTTGATGGCATCGTCGTTGCAAGGGATAGGATAACTGATGCCAGTTGGGTTGGCATTGGTATCGCAGACGCCCACTATAGGTAGACCAAGCTTGGTTGCTTCCTTAACAGCGTTTTGGTCATGTACGACATCGAAAATTACTACTACGCCCGGCTTGGCGTTTAACTCTTTTATGCCACCGTAGATAACATTCATGCTATCGATTTCTTCTTGGAAGCGTTGTACCTCAAGCTTATTGAATTTGCCGGCGAGCTCACCACTTGCCATTTTGGCTTCTTGTGAGACAAGGTATTTGATCTGGGCACCGACTGTGTTCCAGTTGGTGAGCATACCGCCAAGCCATCTCTCGGTTACATATGGTTGGCCAGTTTCCTCGGCGAGCTGCTTGATGATATGTGCGGCCTGCTTCTTAGTGCCCACAAAAAGTACCTGGCGGTTCTTGCTAGCTGTATCTTGTACAAAGTTGAGAGCTTCTTCGAGCTTCACGACCGTCTTGGTAAGGTCGATGATATGGCTGCCACTGCGCTTGCTGTGGATGTACTGCGCCATTTTGGGGTGCCACCGCTCGGTCTTGTGACCGAAGTGTGCTCCGGCCTCTAGTAACTGTTTTATATCTACGTCTGCCATGTATGTCCTTTCTTGGCAGAAAGGAGGTAGTTGGTAGTTGGTAGTTAGTAGTTGGGATTGCCCCATTTGCTACCTTCTGCCTACTATCTACTAAACCCCAATCCTTTTACACCGGTCGGGCTACCCCATACGCGCCTACATAGCCACGCACAGGAGGATTACTACCCGCACCTGCTTACTTTAGTAATGTACTCGTATTGTACCATACGATTATACGAAAACAATATTGACAAAAGCTAATTAGTTATGCTATTATAAACACGTTAGAAATTTAGAAACCAAATACAGAAAAATAAAACTATGACAGTAGAAACAGCAGCTCCACCAAGTATAGCCCCCATCGACCACTACCCCGACACTCCAGTGCTCGGTAGACTTATCGAGCGTGTGACGCCCCATACACACAGCTACCTCGAAGCGGTTTTAGGACCTGGACTTCATCAAGGCGGCCATAACCCGTTCCAAGAGGGGGTCCCGGGTGAGGCTGCACTAGGTGTGCGCCCCGCAGAACTAAGTGATGAAGCTAGTAAAGTACTCGATGGTTCTGCGTCTCGAAGACACCACGGCATAGGCACCGCTCTGTCTACAGCCATAAACGATGCCGTGCGTAGTAATCGAGGAAAACCAGAACCCGTCATAATTACAGGCCGCAATCTATTCAGGGAAGGCGGCCCCCTTACACCTTATAAAGCTATTCAAAATGTTGATACTATGGTAGAGTTTGGTGTCAAGCCTGAAGAAGCTCGAACTGCGGCAATCCATTTCATGGGATTGGCGACGGGCGTAGAGAACCCTGTTAGCATTGGCTCGACTTTAGTTACATCTTCCCAAAACGAAGGTATTGGCAATATCGCTGCAACGACAATGGTTATCGACAGTAACGGAGCCGACTCGACAGGGCCCCAACCGCATGCTCTCCAAGTAACGAGTGTTTACGGACCCCTGCCAGAAGGTGATGGCCCTAGGCCGCTACTAGATTTTTGTATAATTGCAGTGCCACCTGAAGTACACGGTGGTAATGAACCAGCCGATGCTCTTCGTGTCGCCGCACAAGCAGCTATTGCAGGTGCTACTGCAGAGAACGCCTAGGAGATTGGCGAGGTTTATGCTTAGACCGCAGAAAACCGTAGCGCGAGCAACTTGCCACTGAGATAGCTGCTATTTTGAACCCGACCAAAGATTCTCTGGACACGCATGATAATACCGAAGAAGGTACTGCCCCGCCAAAACCACCCCTAGTTGCTCTGCAAGATTGGTACGCTAATAAAACGGCACCAAAAAAAGAATAAACGGGACTGAGGGCGACATAGCAACAGCCGAAAACCTACAGGACAACACACACGCCGAGAAAGCTAGGTTGAGGTTTGCTGAAGTGTTAAACCTGACGAGTACGTCAGGAAGCGCTATTGAAGGTTTACACCCTTCAGAGAACGATAAAAAGATTATTACTGCAGCACTAGCCGCTATGATTCAAAATGGTTGTGGATATTATAAACTAACCCCTGAAGCACAAAAGCCGGTCATAAGCTTAATTCTAAAAGCTGACGCGGAGGCTAAGAACATAAATTGGAATACCCCACTTTGAAGTTAGTTTTGCGAAAAGCATATCAGAGGTGGCATACCGTTGGTCAAGTTTGCCGGAATAAATAGGCATGCGTCGCACTTCGTGGGTACACAAAGAGTTAACGACAAACATGTCTCCAGTCGAATATGCGGCATTTATGCAAGATTACGAGGATCGAGCAATCCTATTACGCAGCATAAGGGTAGAGCTAAATTTCTAATATGCAAGATTTTACAGATGAAAAGATAGTATCCTTAATAATTTGATGGGGTGGGATTGCGTGACGTTAACAGAGGTGGTATACTGGTTGGCAATTGCATGGGATATACCGACTGCAGGGGCGCTCGCCTGCTAACCGGATGCCACGCATACTACAATATATTTCAGAGCATAAGGAACTACTCATATGAAGAAAGATCTTCACCCAAAGAATTATCGTCTTGTTGTATTCCAAGACCTCAACAACAATTACACATACCTTACACGATCAACTGTTGCTACCGAAGATACAATCAAGCTCGATGGTGTTGAATACCCTTTGGTAAAAGTACACATTACCGGTTCGAGCCACCCATTCTATACCGGTGAAGAGCGAGTACTCGACATCGAAGGTCGCGTCGATAAGTTCAAGGCTCGTGCCGAAGCTGCTGCCAAGGCTCGCGAAGCCCGTATGGCCGCCGCCAAAAAACTTAAGGCACGTGTCGAAAAGAAAGCTGCCGACAAAGCCGCTGAAGAAACTGCCGAATCCAAGTAGCTACGCTAGTATAAAAACCGCCAAAGATATGTATCTGAGGCGGTTTTGTCTATACTACAAGTAATACTGGACACACTATGGAAGCAAAAGAACTATCATTACGAACCGAATACACTGAACTGCAAACCAAATTGCAGGACCCTTCAATTTACTCCGACCCGTCGTACCCGAAGCTTGCGAAGCGCCAAGCCTACCTCGAGAGTGTCGTGAAGCTGTTTGACGAAAAACACCGTTTAGCAGATCAAATCATGCAATCAAAAGAGCTTATGTCTGAGGGCGGAGACTTAGGAGAGTTAGCCGCCATGGAACTCGAAGAGCTTGAGACCCAACTGCTTTCCAATCAGCAAGCGCTTGAGCTCGCTTTGACTCCTAAGGATCCCAACGACGAAAAGGATGTTATCGTTGAAATTCGTGCTGGTGCTGGTGGTGATGAAGCCTCATTATTTGCCGCCGAGCTTTATCGTATGTATATACGATGGGGTGAAATTCATGGCTATAAAACAGAGCTAGTCAGTGAGAGCCCAAGTGAAGTTGGCGGGTTTAAGGAAATAATTTTTATGGTGCGCGGCAACGACCTGTACAAGCAGCTCAAGTTTGAGGCGGGCGTACACCGCGTGCAGCGCGTTCCCGCCACTGAAAGCCAGGGCCGCATACACACCTCTACCGTTACTGTCGCCGTACTACCTGAGGCCGAAGAAACCGATATAGAAATAAAGCCGAACGACCTACGCATAGACGTCTACCGCAGCGGCGGGCATGGCGGCCAGAGCGTGAACACCACCGATTCTGCCGTGCGTATCACTCACCTGCCCACTGGTTTGGTCGTTATACAGCAAGACGAAAAATCCCAGATAAAAAACAAAGCGAAGGCGCTCGGTGTTTTGCGATCGCGATTGCTGCAAATAAAGATCGATGAAGAAACCAAGCAGCTTTCTGACGCCCGTAAAAAACTTATCGGCAGCGGCGATCGCAGCGAAAAAATCCGCACCTATAACTTCCCGCAAGACCGTATAACCGACCACCGCATCGGCTACAGCCGCAGCAACATCCCAGGTGCGATGAGCGGTGATATCGATGACATCGTAGAAAAACTGGCGGAGTATGAGCGATCCCTCATCAATGACGGTCAATGAATTTACGCATACGCAGTCGAGCGCATCGACAAGTTGCACACTTTTCATCGTTATAGGAGCGCCCACGGCTAATTCTTGCCAGTACCCCAACCACTCCATCTTGATGCTTGTACCGGTCGTCAGCAGTAGGGCCAGGTGCGTCAGATGTATCTGATGCGTAACCATAGTTATGGCGAGAATCAACTGGTGCAACCGGTATCTCTGATGACGGGCGGGATACGTCATTATTGACTGGTCAGGGTACTTGAATACGATCGTAGGACCTTTTATGACACGCAAATTATTCACGCCATGGCGCAATATAGTTGCATAGTTTTTATAAAAGTCAGGTGTATAGCCCTCCGAAAACAAAACCTGCTTTATATTGGGTGATGGCCAAGTGAGCCAAAACCCTGTTTCCCGAATGTTGCATATCCGTAGATATACAGAAGGAGGGAAACAGGGTCTTAGCCGCTTGGACGCAGCCCAAAATGCAGGTTTTGTTTTCATAGGGCTATATGTGAGATTCGTTAGTGGCAACCCTGAGAACAACCTACGGTTCTTCGCGAGCAGCACGACGACGTGCTAGTTCATCGTAGAATGGGGTCATAAATCCTTGGTCGCTTGATGTCGTGAATCGCACTAGGGCACCACATGCCTCGACACAGCCTCGGGCCGAAGCTCCAAAGTATCTATCGTTGAAAAAAAATGACCCGTCGGTCGAATCTTTTTGCAGCCCCTGTTTAAACGCTTCTGCTGCATATACACGCTCTGCCCTGACGGGGTCAATTATAACTTCTGCCCCTATCCCTACGGCGCCAGCGACCTCAAGTAACTCTGCTTCTTCGCCCGCTTTAGCTAAGACATAGAATTCAGTAGCTTGTATTGTATTGACACTATCGCCAACTAAAGTCGCACCTGTACCTACCTGCTCAATTTGAGCGAGCTCTATCAATGGTTTATGGCCTTGACACATGACAACAATAGTACTCTCTCTTAATTTGTCAATAGCTTTGTAATGTTTTAGTGATATTGCAATAGACGGTTGACACTGCCCTACTTTTTATATACTATGTATGTATGAACACTGTTATAAGCGTGAAGCTCGACAGCGAAGTCAAGCAGTCAGCACAAGAAGTTGCTAAGAGTGCCGGATTGACGCTCAGTGCGCTCATCAATTCGTATTTGCGACAGGTTGCCGCAACGCGAAGGATAGAGCTATATGCGCCAGAGCCCATGACGCCAAAGCTTGAAGCGCTTATAGCGGAAGTAGAAGCAGAGCTGGCAAGCGGTACGGTAAGCAAGCCTTTCTCCACTGCCGATGATTTTCTAGCTGACCTCAAAAAGTAGCCGGCCATGACCATACAATATTTGCCGAAGTTTCAGAAGCAGTACAAAAAACTACCACCTAACCTCCAGCTACAATTCGATGACCGGCTCCGGCTATTACTAGCCGACCCTAGTGCCCCGCAGCTCCGTTTGCATCCGCTTAAGGGTAGCTTTGCGGGCTACTGGAGTATAAATATAAATGGCGACATACGCGTCTTGTACCTAAAACGCGGCGATGAGATACTCATATTCGCGCTTATCGGCACTCATAGCGAGTTATATGGCTGAGACAATCGACAACTGGCTGAGACAATCGACAGTCAAACTTCAAACCGTCGGTATTGCCACCGCACGGCTGGATGTGCTGGTGCTACTATGCGATGAACTAGGGCGGGATAAGGCGTGGGTTTTGGCGCATCCTGAGTATGTGCTTAAGGGGTCAGTGGTGAATAAATTGCATACAAAAGTTATGCAAAGAGCACAGCATATTCCCCTGGCCTATCTGCGCGGCAAAGCTGAGTTTTATGGCCGAGAATTTGTGGTGAATGAGCATGTGCTGGTGCCTCGGCCGGAGAGCGAGGCGATGATTGAGCTGCTGAAGGAGAGCGTAGGTCGTAGGTCTTCGGGCGTCGATAAAGAGATGCTTATCGTAGATGTAGGTACGGGGAGCGGCTGTTTGGCGATCACTGCTAAGCTCGAGTTACCACAGACTAGCGTAATAGCTACAGACATTGACCCAGCCTGCCTAGCTGTAGCCAAGAAAAACGCCCAGAGGCTCAGGGCAGACATAGAGATACTTTGTGGCGATTTGCTCCTTTCACTACCTCCCATATACCATATACCATCTACGGTTGTTCTTGCCAATCTGCCCTACATCCCCACCGCATACCCCATAAATAAAGCTGCCGCGCACGAGCCCAAACTAGCGCTCTTTAGCGGTGAAGACGGGCTTGACCATTACCGAGATCTATTTGTGCAGATCGTGCAGCAGCAAGCAAGACCGCACTACATCATTACAGAAGCAATGCACCAGCAGCACACCGCACTTTTACATATAGCCAGCGAAGCTGGGTACATACTACACGGCACAAACGGGCTTGCGCAGGCTTTTACTCGAAGATTAGAGAAGTAGGCCGTAGGGCGTTTAGGGCGTCGAACAATAGACCTATTCCCTATCTCCAGATTCCTAATTCCTAGCCCCCTAGCTCCCTGGATTGGCTTCAAGTTTAACGTCAATCGTCTTCGTATCTTCGCCCCGAACGACCGTAAGGGTAACGCTATCGCCCGGTTTGTGTTTGCCGAGCAACGATACCAAGCTGGTTTTTTCGTCTACGGCCACACCATCGACTTTGGTGATAACATCGCCCTCTTCTAGACCAGCTTTAGCGGCAGGGCCATCGGCAAGCACAGTCTCTGAACCCATGTCGCTGGCTTTTGGTATGTACGCACCCCTACTTACGCTGAGTTCATACTGCTTGGCAATGTCATCGGTAAGAATCACATATCGTACGCCTAGGTAAGGCCGTTCGAGCTTTCCTGATGATTTCACACTATCTATCAAACCCTTGACATCGTTTATAGGAATAGCAAAGCCAACGTTCTGAGAGCCGCTGGCAATAGCGGTATTTACCCCTATAACTTCATCGTTAATATTTACCAGAGGGCCGCCCGAATTACCCTCGTTTATTGCAGCGTCGGTTTGAAAAAGATTGTCGAGGTTTTCGACACTACTGCCATTGCCATCGCCAGCTTGCACGCTGCGCCCATAGCCAGAAATTATGCCGCTCGTTACGGTGTTCTGGAACTGGCCTAAAGCGTTACCTATGGCCACCACAGCATCACCTACCTGCATTTTGCTGGAGTCGCCTAACTTGGCAGCTTTCAGTGTACGACCCTTCAAATCCTGAACTTGCAAAAAGGCTATATCTAAGGAGTCATTTGCACTCGTACGCCCTACAACCTTCACTTTATCTAGCACAGTACCGTCACTGAGCGTCACGCTTACATCGGTTGTACCGGAGGGTACCACGTGCCGGTTTGTCATAATGAGGCCATCGGTGGTTAGAATGATCCCCGTACCAGCGCTTTCTTGGGTCTGAGGCCCGTAGCCATAGCCAAAAAAGCCACCGTACATGCTTGAACCCGATTGTGACCGAGCGGTTACATTCACTGACACCACACTCTCACCTACCGTTTTGGCTATATTACTAACTAGGTTCGCTTTATCTGTTAAAACCGTACGTTGCTGTACGATGCTCGTTGAGCCGCCGCTTCTGTCATGACTTGCCGCACCAAGCCAACCGCCACCAAAACTGAGGGCAAGTATCGCCAAGCCCGCAAAAGCCCTTCCAGCATAGTGTGATTTTTGTGCAGGCGACAGTACAAAGCTTGGCTTGCTGGTCACAGATGAAGTAGCAGTGTTCTGTTTATCTTCCATATGTCTCCTTTTTACCCTCTTTTATCGCATGTATTGCTTAAAATACGCTGAGAAATCATGCAATCCGATCGCCCCAATCAGAAAATACGACGATAACCAGCAATATAGTTATGAGTATAAACAGAATCTGTCGACGCACCATTTGCGACAAACGGTCAAAATGGTCGAGGTAGTAGAGCGTACCGAGACTAAATGCCATTGTGACCAAGATGAGCGTAGGCTGTGAAACTATACCGTAATAGAAAACAAGCCAATGCCCCAATATCCATGTCAAAGCTGCGCCGAAATATGCCCACATATACGCCAACAGTCGTATATGTTGCTCATCGAAGCTATAAAAAAAGTGATGTGCCGCGAAGAAACATATGAAGCCGACTGCTATAATCAGAAGCAATAATGATGTATGGTCAAAGGCTGAAAAGAGTGCTGTCAGCCCCACAGCCTGACCAAGAAATGCTTGTAATGAAACCCAGAGCACATCGTTGCGCGGTTTGATTAGCAGAAGCCAACCAGCCCAAGCGGCTGCATAGACTACCCTAAGCCAATTCGTATCTGTTCCAGACATTACGGCTAGGGCCGAAAGGCCGACCATAAGATCGACTGCATTTGCCCGGATATTTGCTAGCCAAAAGCGCGGACGTACGGCAAACATGCGCCACTTGCTGAGTATGATAACTACAAACGCCACACCGACGAAACCAGCACGTACCAAAACAAGGACAAGCACCGGCAAGAGAATATTGATTAGCAAATACAGGCTGTGCGAATACCCACGACTTGGTTTGATTTTTTGCACCAAAGGTCTCATATGCCAGCAATTATAACAAATTGTGTGCCTACTGGCACCTGGACATTCGCCGGAAGCGTATTGGTAGCAGCTATTCCATATCTATCTTGCAGGTAATGAAGTGTGTACGGAGCTGCGCCGTCAGTAAGATCAACCAACGTCGGGCCTGATGGAATATTTTGCCCAACGACCGATCCACTGATATGGTACCCGAAAGAGCCGAGCGTCTCTACGGTATGTGTTCGTAAGCCTTCGTTCGCCCCAACTACGTATACAGAGGCATGCTCTTTTACCAAGTAGCCGTCTGGTAGCTGTGAGCGTACATAGGCCTGAATAGCACTATATGTGTTGAACCCTGCCTGAGGCCGCACTACCGATATATCGCCCACCCTATCGGTGGTTACTAGGTTTTGAGGGGATGTTAAACCGAGCGAGGATATATCTGCATCGTTTATTTTTTTGAGTATGGAGTACAGACGTGAGGCGGCTTGAGTGCTTAAGTCGGTACGCACATTATTGCCAAACGCATTCATAAGACCGTCTATACGGTTCGGGCTGCTCAGTGTGCCGAGCGACGTACTCTTTTGGCGCAATGCTAGCAATAATTGACGTTGGCGATCTGCTCGCGCAAAGTCTGATGATGTTTCTCTTGATCGTGCGTACATAAGTGCTTGTTTACCATGCATGACTTGCTGGCCTTGTGCGGCTAAGACGGGATTATTGGCATTTTCCCAAGCCATGGTCGGGTCATAGAGTTTTTCTTTTACGTCTATAGCTACACCATCGACAGTATCGATAGCCTGCTGAAACGCCTTGAAATCGACCAAGACATGGTAGTTGATGTTTATACCAAGTACATCACTTAGTGCTTGATCGGCCGACGCAAACCCAGCATCAGTGGCTTGATTGTCATTATTGCTGCTATCGGTTTTCCCCAAATAGCGATATTTTCCGGCGCTATAGGCAGCATTGATTTTTTGGTACGGCCCAAAATAGTTGACAGGCATCTTAACCCACAAGTCCCGTGGGACACTTAACATCGCTGCTTTATTATTTACTGGATCGACGCTCAGAATAATGATGGTATCGGTAAGATCACCGCCATCATGCCCCTCACCACCTATACCCAGCAGCGCGATATTGACTCGGCCATCGCCCTCACCCTTCAGGAGCTCTGGTGCAACATGCTGCTCGCTTAGTGCGGCGACGGTACCTGTGCCACGAAAAACTTTATGGAGATTGGCATACCCACGCCAAAACAAAAAACCGCCAATGAGCAATGCCACGCCAAAAGTGGTTGCAAAACCACGCAGAAATAGCTTCATCCATGCTACTCGTCGTCGGACAACAAGAAGTGGACGTTCGGGTGGGACATAGCGTGGCAAATCAAAATGCTGCAGCATTTCGTCGTGTTCTTCAGAAACGTTGGCAAACTTAGGAGCTGACGCCGCGAGCTTATGCTCGCTTACGAATTCGGTAAATGTAGCACCCGCCTTCGGTGTATGTGGGGTAGCACCTGCTACGGTTTCGGCTGGCTGCACATTTGATGAGTCTTGAAGCGTGATATGGGACTGAGCAGGTGTAGCACCGTTCTCTGGCTGTGGCGATCTAACTCTAGGGATATACGCCACATAATCACCGCGCGTCGGCAAGAAACCATCGGCTGCCCGAGGTCCACCTGCCACATATTGACGGGGGTTGTTTGTGTTCATGCTTATCTACATAAATTATAGCTCACTGGCTAATTTTCGCAACTATTCGGCTTCATGCACTGATTGGATGCACTGTTACTGCTACGGGATTTTCTCTGCTACTAGCTATGGACCATTCTTGGCGGCGGTACTGTGAAGCGCGTGTTGGAAGTTGCCGGTTTTTGCCGTATAGTGGTGAGATGATGCAAAACCAAGAAGGCGCCGAGTCAGATACGCCACGAGCAATTGTGGCTGATGGGTCAAGCGAAACCCCAAAAAGCTCCAAAATTGAAGAACCGAGTACTATTCGCTCTGTACTATCTACAATAGGCATACTATTACTCGCTCCCTTAATTGCTGTCGTACTTACACTATACGTATTTCAATCGTATCAAGTGGACGGGCCAAGTATGGAAAGTACCCTGCAGAACAATGACAGGCTCATCGTTTGGAAGCTACCCCGTACATGGGCGCGCATAACCGGAAATCAATACGTACCTAAACGAGGCGATATTATCATCTTGAATGAATCCGGCCTCAGCAGTTTTGGAAGCACAGAAGACACAAAGCAACTCGTAAAACGCGTCATCGGCCTCCCCGGAGATAAAATTGTCATCGAAAACAATGTTCTGACGGTATATAACAGTGATTTTCCGAACGGATTTCAACCAGATACAACCTTACCTTATGGCAAAAACGGGGCCATACCACCGACATCAAACAAACTCTCGATAGAGTTGAAAGACAACGAGTTATTCGTTTGTGGGGACAACCGACCACAGTCACTAGATTCTCGCACGTTTGGACCCATCACTACCGATCAGGTAGTGGGTAAACTTGTAGCCCGAATATTGCCGCTCAACAATGTCGAGAAGTTCTAGTAGTGCCCCGCCTACCCTGACGGGCACTACTTAGCCTCAGCCAAACAAACCCTGTCAATTCTGAATGATAGCTGGGTGAGCCAAGATGCTTGTTTTCCGACTGAGGCATATCTGTGGAGGAAATGAGTATCTTGGCCGCCCAGGCGCGGTCAAAAAGGCAGGTTGTGTTTTGCGGGTGCTATAACTAGAAGCCGCAGCAGAATACATACTTAACCCGAACTCGACATATCCATCCCAGATAGAAGTCAGTGCACCGAAGGTGCCAAGCAAACGAAAGCGCCACCTTAATGAGCGGGGCGGGCGGGCCAACTTAGGCGGGGAATGGTGCTAGTTCTTGAGTTCATTTAGTAGCCGTGCGAGCTCATCGTCTGAAGTAAATCTAATTTCTAATCGTCCGCCTTTAGCAGTGCGATATATCTTTACGGGCGTGCCAAATCGTTTACTCAGTTGCTTTGTGTCATTGGTTTCTGGCTCAAGCCTAATCTTGGCAGCTTGAGAAGTGTGTGCACCATTTTTCAGTGACGTTACATAGCGCTCCGCTTGTCGTACAGACCAGCCATTGGTGAGTATCGCCGAAAGCAGTTCGTCCTGAGCGGTAGGCATCGCTTTTAGCGCTAACAGCTGACGAGCGTGCCCCTCACTGATATCATGAGAGCTCAATGCCTGCTGCGCGGCCGTCGGAAGTTGCAATAAACGCACAGTATTGCTTAGCGTCGATTCGGATTTAGCTAGCCGCTTGGCAATATCGCTATACGAAAGATTAAACTGCTGGTGAAGTCGCTCGATAGATACGGCTTGCTCAAGCGGGCCTAGATCTACGCGCTGCACATTTTCTATGAGTGCAACTTCTAGCTGCTCTTGCTGCTTGAAGCTGCGAACTATAGCCGGAACGGTCTTGAGACCAGCCAACTGCGCAGCACGCCAACGTCGTTCACCGGCAATTATCAGATACGACTTACCCTTGGGACTAACTACCAGTGGCTGTACTATGCCGTGCTGACTTATGCTCGCAGCTAGCTCTTGCAGCGCCGCTTCATCGAACAAAGTTCTAGGCTGGTCCGGGTTCGGGCTTAAAACATCGATTGCTATTTGCTGTATACGTTCACCCTTATCCAGCATGACAGCCGTATTGACGTCTTGCGGTATGAGCGAGCCTAAACTTCGACCTAGACCTTTAGATTGCGGCACGTTTGACAACCTCCTGGGCAAGTGCTTTATACGCACGTGCACCCTTACTCCATTTATCGTGTTCAAAAATGGTTTTACCAAAGCTTGGCGCTTCGGCTAACCGGATATTTCGCGGGATGACCGTCTGAAATACCGCGTCTCCGAAATGCTGACTCACTTCATGTTTCACCTGTTCACTTAGCACCGTTCGCTTGGTGAACATCGTGAGTACAACACCGAAGATTCGTAACTCAGGGTTTAAGGCTTGGCGCACAAGCTGAATAGTCTGAATAAGCTGACTCAGACCTTCGAGCGCAAAATATTCTGCCTGCACAGGAATGATAACTCCATCGGCAGCAGTCAATGCATTCACCGTCAAAAGACCGAGCGCTGGCGGACAATCTATAATCACCACTTCG
This sequence comes from Candidatus Saccharimonadota bacterium, assembly GCA_016789655.1. Lineage (GTDB taxonomy): Bacteria > Patescibacteriota > Saccharimonadia > Saccharimonadales > UBA4665 > JAGXIT01. Next base: position 4,203 of record JAEUQV010000063.1, on the reverse strand, counting down.
GCATCAACACTAGCTAAGAGGCGCTTGAGTTGCGATTCGCGCTGAGGTACTCCGACAAGCTCTATTTCAGCCTGAGCCAGTGTGGCGGTAGCCGGCAGCAAAAAAAGGTTTTGAATATGCGTCGGTTGCACTATATTTGCCACTTCGACTCCACCAATTAGCACGTCGTACAATGTAGCAGTTAGACCTTCTTTGGCTATGCCCAGGCTACTTGTTGCATTGCCTTGCGGGTCGAGATCTACAAGCACTACGCGTCGTTTGGCTGTGGCCAGCTGCGCAGCAATATTAACAGCGCTTGTCGTTTTGCCCACCCCACCTTTTTGATTTGTGACGGCTATTACATAAGCCATTGGCTACTACCCTCTTTCCGATATCCTACAGCGTACCAAATATTTCGCTCACGGTAAACCTGGGTAAAATATCCTATTCGTAATAACTTATTCCTGGCCAATGTGTTATGACAATTTTGATGAGTTTACATCGATCCATTCGCAAGCCGTCCTGAGTTAACTGTGATAGATTAAACAGAGGTATATGTGTAATACTAGCATTATATTCCTAGCGTTTTTATATTACATCCGCTTTGTCCTATTTGCTGATCCTAAAACCACATACTATTGCGCTCACGGCACACATTCAGACTCGGCCACATCAGTTTGCTCTAAAATGCACAGCATACGAAGTAAAGTAGCGGAGCTGCCAGGCATTGCAAAACCCAATTAAGTTGTTGTGCGACATATGCATTATTGGATTATCCTACCTTTCTCCCAGCCGCAAACTTTAGATCTTTGTTGTAGTCTCCGTCTAAGGCAGCTTTTGGCAGCAGAACAAAATAATTAAAGTGGTAATTTCATGGACTATCAAATAACTGTGCGCGCTGCTCTGTTCGTCTTACTCGCAATATAGCTCTGCGGCTAATAAGGCCTGCCGCGGATCCTTATGCGACAATACATTCAGGGCTAACATGATGCCCGACAATGCCAGATTCTATGGCATAAACATCATCAACGACAGAACCGGTGGTACTAGCAATATTGCTTACACCGGTAACTATGCCGTAGGCACCGCCAGCGGCTTCGCCTACATTTTAACTACCCGAATTTCTAAAACCACCCCTGTTTCACGCACCACTCTTTGACACGATCGTGTTAAAGAGTGGTGCGATTATCAGGTGTAGGGTGAAGCGATTTACTTTTAGTAGGGCTGTGCAACATGGTGCAGCCTCTGGATTACGCAGAATTGCGCTCGGTAGCCTAGCGCCCGCTGCGGCCATACGCCTAGTGCGAATAGCCAGTTTACCTGGACAATACTTTGGTGCGCATAGAGAAATAGTCCACCTCTATGTAGCTTTCTGACGTCGAAGCATTGACGACCATGACCGTAGGATCTTGTTTGGTGGTGGTCCCCGGCAGGTTGGTTGTGTTTGTACACGCAAGTGTTCCGTTTATGTAGAATTCGTAGTTGCCCGACCCGTTGCGGCGGATTTCCATGCGCGCCCAAGTGCCCACTCCCGGCGCAACGCCCGTGTCGCAGGTGGTTTCGCTGCCAGCGTTCCTGGTTACCGCAAACCAGTTGCCGCCCGCCCCCAGGTATCCAAAGTAAGCGCCATGGCCGGGTGAAACCATCCAGGTGTCGTGCTCAATTAGCCCGACCCGCATGGCGTTGTTGGTCAACGTTGTGCGCGGCGTGACTATGAATGTTGCTCTGTCAAAATCCGTCGGCGTCACGCTTGATAGGAACAATTTGGTGCCATCAGCAGCTGTAGTCGATCCTGTCGATAGCAGCACCTGCCCTGGGTGCCCGGACTCGGTATAGGTATTGCCTCCTGACCCGCAGCCACCATTGTCACTCCAGCAAGCCCAGCCAAGTGTACCTACAGGGTTAGCCCCTTTGTCACCACTCAAAAATTCATCGTTAACATCGGCAAACTCGTAGCTGGCTCTGGAACAGTCTTTCCAGCCGCCGTTTTCGTAGCAGCGGAAGGCAGCTTTGTCGCTGCTGTAGTATTGCCCGCCCGCAACCCCGGTTGGATCGCTTGATCCGTTGTAGCTATCTACCACCAGCAAAATTGCGGTAGCGTCGGTTGTGCTAGAACCTACGTACAATCGTAAGTTTGTAGTGTCTGCTGTAAACAGCGTAGCTGAGCCGGTTGCGCTTTGTATCCGGAAAGCGGTGGTAGAGTTGGCGTTGTTTCTAAACAACGTAGCACCGTCTGCCCCTATGGTTGCCACGTTAGACGCCCCGTCGCTTTTGGCAATCTGCAGCAAGTCAGCCGTGTGGCTGGTTGATGCCCCGGTTATATACGCCGCGACATCAGCATCATCACCACCCTCTACATGTAATGTAGCGCCTGGGGATCCGCGGCCAATAGATACCCGAGCGTTGGCGGTATCAACACTGAACATGTCATATACACCGGTCTCTTCACGTATGTTAAAGGCATTGGCGCCATCCTGGAGTGGCCTGTAATTAATCCAACCGTTGTTATTGACCGTAAAGAACTGGTTGGAGCTGGTGCCTTCCAGCACCAGATAATCGCCAACAAAGCTGGGGTGTACCGCCCGGATTGTTCCTGCCACGTCCAACTCGTTTGACGGTGTCATGCCAACACCTACGCGTGCATTCGCAGTATCAACAGTCAGCACATTTTTGGTGTCAGCCGCGTTCTTGACCTGGAAGGCAGCCGCAGAATCGGTCTGGTTGCGCAGCACCGTAGCGCCACCATTAGCTACTGTCAGTACATCTCGGGCCGTAGCGGTGGTGTCGGTTATTAGCAGCAAGTTGCCGGTGCCAGCTGATTGGATGTTCAAACCGCCCTTGGCTCCGGTAGCCAGCTGGTCAATGGTCAGCACGTAAGTACTGTCCGTGCCGCTGGCGGCTGGGTTACGCAGGATTATGGAATCATCTGCGCTTGTGAGGGCAATAACCGCATCCGACCCGTCGACGTCGTTGTTATAGCCCTGCTGCAGCGTCGGAGCAAATGCCGTGGTACAGGCTGTAGTTGCTGCCGTGGTACAGATCTCATAATTGCCAGCTGTTACAGATCGGTCTAGCCGATAGCTGATATTGCCGGCAGTCTGGGTGTTGAAGAACGTAATGTTGGTGCTGTTAGTGCCATTACTGGATGCCAATGTGACGGTCCCATCCCCCTGCAGCGCTAGGTTGCCGGTGGTGTTGCCGATGCTGGTAGCGGCGGTGCCGGTGGTGTTGATGTTGGTAACCCCAATCAGGTTTATGCCGCCGGTTGATCCGCCGCGGATGGTCGTAGCATTGCCCGCTACCGAACTGGAACCGATGTTGACTGTCTGGGTGCCAGCCGTGCTAGTAGCAATGTTGACGGTGGACTGGATACTGTTGCTTGAGACCTGGCCGATGTTGATGGCGCCAGCTCGGTAGTCGGTGCCAATGTTGATGCTACCAAATGTTGTACCAGCCGCACCTACTTCGAGTCCTACGTTCCCAGAAATTGCGTTGGTTGAGTTACCGCTCCGCAGCAGTATGTCGCCAGAGTTGCTAGAGCCAGAACCAGTGGAGTTACCGGTACGGACAGTAAACGCCTGGGAGTTAGTGGCGGCGCTAGAAACGTTTGATGTGCCCACCCGGTTATTGGCCGTATCGACATTGAAGATAGTGGTGCCAGCTGCGTTTTTGAACAGATAGGCCGCGTCACTATCTGTATTGTTCTGGAAGATCATACCGCCTTCGTCGGCAATACTTAGTACCGGGTTGACGGCATCGTTGCTGTCGAAGAATCGGGCAATTGGGTTAGTACCGGTGTTGGTGACGGTAAGGCCGGCGTTGAGCGTGAGGGCGCCAGTGAGCAAACTAGCCGCCGTAGACGTGCTATAGATAGCATAGTTGCTAGTGGCACTAGCGCCACCATTGCCGTTGATGTAGATGCCGTAGTTGTTGGTGCCGGTGGTGTTGCCAGAACCAAGCGAGGTGTAGATACCGTAGTTGCTCAGGCTACCGCCAGCTCCGGCGGCTGCCGTGTTGCCACCAATACGGATTTGGTAGTTTTCTATGGTGCCGGTGGTGTTGCCGGTGTTGGCAGCATTGCCACTGATGCTTATGCCCCGATAGTCAGGGATGAGCTGACTGCCGGCTATGGTGGGAGCACTGACTTGCAGGCCAACACCGGTGGCTATTTGACCGGTGTACCCTGCTCCAGTAGATATACCGGTCTGAGTACCTGTTACCTGC
>JAEUQV010000104.1 GCA_016789655.1 Candidatus Saccharimonadota bacterium | reverse complement strand
TTAGTCAACCCGGGGGTCTTGGTTGAGGAGGCGTTCGCGCATGGCTTGAAAGCGGGCTTGCTGTTCAGCAGCGATTTGCTCGGGTGTTTTTTGCGGTTCGGCTGGTTTATTCTCGACTTGGGCGGCCTGCTGCTTCTCGCTCTTGCCTGCTATGACATTCACGACAGGGATGACAATGGGGCTGCGACCCGTTTGTTCAAATAAGTAGTGTGTCATATGGTCCTTGAGCTCAATCTTGAACCGGTCAATATCTATACGCTTAAACCGCTGCGAAACAGCCCGACGCAACTCGGCACGAAGGCCGTTCATCATTTCTTCTTGCTCGCGCATGTATATGAAACCGCGGCTGATTATATCGGGACTGGTCAGCAGGTTGCCAGTCTTGCGATCTATGGTCAAGACCACCGCCACCAAACCTTCCTCCGCCAAAAGCACGCGGTCTTTCACGACAACGTTGCTGACGATTGCGCCAGTCTGGTCGACCAGTATAGTGCCACTGGGTACTTCGCCAACAAGTTCGATTTTATCTGGTGTCAGCGCCAGTACTTCGCCGTTGAGCGCATTGATACAGTTTGCCCGCGGTATACCCTGCTCTATAGCCAGTTCGATATGCCGTTGTTTCACGCGGTAGGCGCCGTAGATAGGGATGAAGAACTTCGGCTTTAGCATGTGGATCATTTCGGCGTATTCGTCGCGGCTGGCATGCCCGGAAACATGCAGCGGGCCAACATTGTCTAGCTCGTGATTGCGATGCTCAAAGACATGTACGTTATTCTTGGTAAGGTCATCAACCATCTGCCCTATCAGCGCATCGTTACCACTTTCGGGGATAGGAGTGCTAGACAGAATAACGGTGTCCTGCTCTTTAAGTTTAATGTGGCGATGCTCGCCATTTGCCATACGCTGCAAAGCGCTACTTGGCTCGCCTTGGCTTCCGGTGCAGATCACGACTAACTTATCGTCACTCATGCCTGGCACTGATGCAATCGGGATGAAGGTGCCCTTTGGTATGCGCATGAACCCGTGTCGCACCGCCATCTCAAGCGTACTTACCATACTGCGACCATCTATAGCCACCTTGCGGCCATGGTGTACAGCAGCGTTCACAATCATCTGAATTCGATTCATATTTGTACTAAACACACCAACAAAGATTCGACCCGGCGCTTGGTTCATGATGTCTACGAAACTTTGCTCAATAGTGCTCTCACTTGGCGTGCGTCCCATGCGCTCTACTGTTGTAGATTCGCTCAAAAGCGCCAACACGCCTTCGTTACCAAGCTCAATAAGCCGCTCCATATCAGTACGCTCATGGTCCAGTGGGTTAGGGTCGAATCGGAAATCGCCGGTGTTTAAAATGCGACCTACGGGAGTATCGATAACCACACATGTGCTACCCGGAATAGAGTGCGTTACTCGCACCAACTCCACATAAAACTCACCGATCTTTAAGCGCTCATGGGTGTTTTCGTTCATTTCTACTGTCTGTAGCTCAAAGCCCTCAGGCATAGGCAACCCAAAGTTCCCAAAGATTTCCTCGACACGTCCAATGGTGAATTTACTCCCATAAATTGGCGCTGGGAATTTCGGTACGATGTGTGGCAAGCCACCAATGTGGTCAAGGTGACCGTGGGTAATTACATATGCGCGCAATTTATGCTGGATGGTGTCCAGATAGGCAGTGTCGGCAATCCCATAATTGATACCTGGCAAATCAACACTTAGGTCATTGCCGCAGTCAATGATAACTGCATCGTTCATGTATTCGACAAGTATCATGTTTTTGGAACCACCGCCGTCCATACCGCCCAGACCGATAATCTTTAGGCGCGGGCTATCATCGATGAAGTTTGCTCTGCCCCGCTCATCTATTTGCGCTGGCATGTACTGATTGGCAACTCGCTGCGCATCCATCTGCGTTCGTTTTTGTGCCCGTACTGCCGCACCCCGGCTCACCGTCGGCTTACGTTCTGCCTTTACACCTTGCTGGCTATTCGTCTGCTGAGGTCGACCCTTCTGATTTGATCGTCGCTGGCTATTACCTGGCTTTTGGCCAGCTCGCGGTCTCTTGTCTCTTGTCTCTTGTCTCTTGTCTCTACTTTTATTATCCATACGATTCCTTTTCTACTTTCGTTTATGCTTCTTTTAATTTCTCTAAAATAGCTGGTATTTGCATGAAATCCTCCATAAGTGTTTCACGCATACCACCGTTATACAAAGCGGCCGCAGGATGGTACAAGGGTAGTATCACTAGCTCCATCGTGCCACCACTCTGCTGTTCTGATTCACTCTTATTTCTTAACTCATACCTCTTAACTCTAATCCTCTTTGGCTTGCCATGATCCTGGCTTATGCGTAATTCTGGCAAAAAACATCCTCCACTATGCCTCCCCAGCGTAACGACTATTTTCGGTTTAATTATCTCAAGTTGCTCCTGCAAATACGGCAAGAAGGCTTTCTTTTCTTCTGGGAGCGGGTCACGATTGTTGGGCGGCCGGTATTTAACAATGTTGGTGATGTAGATATCTATTCGCTCCAACCCGATGCTTGCGAGCATCTCGTTCAAAAATTTCCCAGCTGCCCCCACAAAAGGCTCTCCCCGCAAATCCTCATTCTTCCCCGGCGCCTCCCCAATGAACAATAATTCGGCATCTGGGTTGCCCTCCCCAAAAACCAACTGTGTCGCCCCCGCGGCCAAATCTGGCGTAACCCCCGATGCTTCTATACGAGCCTTGAGCTCATCTAATTTTTGCTGATTATCATGGGATTGATCGTTGACCATTGATCATTGATCCTTACTTTTTCGTTTATCATTTATCGTATTAACTGTTTTCTGGAGAATCATCAATATAGCCTGGCATTCGCCTTGGAGGTCGTCAAGCGATTTTGGCTGCAACTCTTCGATAAGCTGGAGCCAGTATTTTGTTTCGGCAGCCTCTTTCTTGGCTATGTAAATTTTGTTCCTAAAATCAAGTTTTGAACTTGCATTGATCGCTTCACAATAGTTTGCACCAATACTCGCAACAGAACGAGTAACTTGATCTATGACCGAACGCGGCAACTTAACACTATTAACTTGCCGGATAGTAGTAGCAGCAAACTGTACCATTCTCTGTTGCAACTGCTGTGCTTTACTGACGTTATCTTCCATATGCTACCTGCAAAATGATCAATTAATGTTCAACGATCAATGCTAAATGTTCAATTATTTCTTTTTAGGTACACGCTCATAGGCCTACTGCCGCTAATAAATGCACACAGTATTGCATACGCTACATTCGACTTCATAAGCGGGTTTGCAAAAATAAGTACCCCTACTGCTATACAAGCTCCCAGCAGCCCGATGATTAAATCTGCAAGATTTTTATGCTTTACCATTCTTGTCTTCCAGTTCCCTTTTCGCAGCTTTCATGCTGAGCTGCAAGCGACCGCGGTCATCGATAGCCACGAGCTTTACAGTGACGAGGTCGCCTTCTTTGACGACATCACTTGGCTTGGCCACACGCTCTTCGCTCATTTCACTTACATGTACGAGGCCGTCTTTACCAGGCAAAATCTGTACGAACGCACCAAAATCCAAGACAGAAACGACAGGCTTGTCGACATAGATACGACCGACTTCTGGTTCCTCAACGATGCTCTGGATCCAGGCGATTGCTGCATCTATCTTGGCTTTGTCTGGACTGGCAATCATAACGGTACCGTCATCTTTGATGTCGATCTCGGTGCCAGTTTCGCCGGTAATCTTCTGGATTGTCTCGCCGCCCTTACCGATGATTTCACGGATTTTATCTGGGTTGATGGTGATACTTTCAACGCGAGGTGCATATGGGCTCATTTCTTTGCGCGGCTCAGCCAGAGTTGTGAGCATATGGGCAAGGATTTCTGCTCGACCCTCTTTGCCCTGCGCGATAGCCGCAGCCAGTGTCGTAACAGGCAGACCATGGACTTTCATGTCCATCTGCAAAGCGGTAATTCCCTTGCTCGTGCCGGTAACTTTGAAGTCCATATCGCCCGCAAAGTCCTCGGCATCGGCGATATCGCTGAGTACCCAATACTTATCGCCTTCGGTCATAAGACCCATGGCAATCCCAGAGACTGGCGCCTTAAGTGGTACGCCCGCATCCATGAGCGCCAAACAGCTACTGCATGTCGCAGCCATGCTTGTGGAACCATTTTGACTCATAATCTCGGTTACCGAACGGATGGTGTATGGAAACTCTGCTTCGCTTGGCAACACGGCAGTCAGCGCTCGCTCTGCGAGGTACCCGTGGCCGATCTCGCGGCGTCCGGGTGAACCAAGCCGACGCACCTCTCCCACAGTAAAGCCAGGGGCATTGTAGTGGTGCATGTATCGGCGTTCGCCGCTGATTTCCATGGTGTCGACCAGCTGTGCATAGCTCAGCGGAGCTAAAGTGACGATGTTCATGCCCTGGGTCATCCCACGAGTGAACAGGCTCGAGCCATGCGCACGCGGTAATAGTCCAACTTCTGAACTCAAAGGACGGATTTCATCGAGCTTGCGGCCATCTGGGCGAACGCCATCTTCTATAATGCCTCTGCGAACATCCTTGTGCACTGCCATAGTAAATGCTTCATCGTACTCATCGCGCAGCGCAACGTACTCATCGCCAACTTTTTTGGCCATTACTTCGTGGAAATCCCAGCGCAGTTGGTTTATAAGCTCGTTTCGCTCTGGGTACGGCTTGCGCACACCTTCGCCAAGTTTGTCTTTTACCCAAGCGTCGACTGCTTTCTGCTTCTCCTCGTCCGGCAGAACCAGCTCATACTCTTGGGTTGCAGGCGCAACCTTGGCAGCAAGCTCTTTCTGAAGCTCAATAGCTGGCTGGTACATTTTGTGTGCCCATTCTAGGCCGCCAACAACGACTTCTTCACTGACCTCGTTGGCGCCAGCTTCGACCATAGTTATCCCGCTTCCTATACCTGCCACTACTAGGTCGAGATCGCTTACATCACGTTCTTCTGGCGTCAAAAAGGCCTTGTACTCGCCATTAACCCGACCTATACGCAAACCAGCTACCGGACCATCGAAAGGCGTACCTGTAAGCATAAGTGCAGCACTCGCCGCAATCATAGCGATAGCATCTGGCCGGAAGCTCGGGTCTAAGCTCAGCACACTGGCAACCACCTGTACCTCCTGGCGATAGCCTTTGGGGAACAATGGACGGATAGGGCGGTCGATGAGCCGGCCGATAAGTATGGCTTCGTCGCTTGGGCGGCCCTCGCGCTTTATGAAGCGGCTGCCGCTTATCTTGCCGGCAGCATAAAACTTCTCTTCATAGTCGATGCTAAGCGGGAAATAGTCAAGCTGTATCGGTTTGCTCCCGACCATTGCCGTGCCAAGTACTACGGTATCGCCGTAGCGCACCAATACGCTCGCCGTAGTGCGGAAGCCGACACGATTTACCTCGAGGGTAAGTGGACGCCCACAAAACTCCGTTTCGCAGACTATAAGCCCTTTACCGTACGGATTAATGGTTTTTGTAGTAATTTCGGTCATATGACCTCCTTTATAGGTAGTCGTTCGATGTAAGATCCAAGTTTCCTCGCTTCTGACAAGGACAGTCCTTGTCAGTCTGAAGGAGACCTGACGCCCTACCTCGAACGTTTATACATAGAGTACGCGCCATATCGCAAGCAAGCCTAGGCAGGTTCTTCCCTATGCGCCGAAATGAACTCCAGCCCCTCTGGCCGCCTCATAGGCTGGCCAAGTAGGTTATGCTTCACTTCGTTCGTTTGTAAATTACTAGAATTTCGATTCTAGAGGATGGAATTTAGTCGTCAATGACCCCCAAATTCCAAATTCCAATTTCTAAATTCTACCGGCGAACGCCCAGTTTCTTAATGAGGTCCAGATATACCTGACCATCTTGTGCAGCAATGTACTGCAGCAACCGCTTACGCTTGCCGACGAGCTGCAACAGCCCGCGACGAGCTGCAAAGTCTTTCTTGTTCTCTTTAAGGTGCTCGGTGAGCTCCTTAATTCGTTCGGTAAATATGCCCACCTGCACGGCAGCACTACCTGTGTCTTCCTTATCTTTCTGTAAATCTTTGACAATAGCTGTCTTCTTTTCGGCACTAATCATGCGCGGTTACATTTCCTTTCCTGAAAACTCTTTAGAGACTACTGATGGCGTTACGCTGCATTATACCAGAGTATTACCTCTCATGCAATACTCCGTAAATGGTAGCCCATACAAAGAACCTAACCCCCATCCCACCTAAGCTGATGCATCCAGATCATCACCAATAGCACAATTTGCATCAGCAAACTCTCAGAGTATACATCGGAACGCTTCAACAACAATCTGCTCGACTGCTCCTAGGTCTCTTTCTCAAGAAGGACGGGATGGGGGAATAGCCTCTGGCTAACATATTTCTATACAATATTGTTGCGTTATATAGTATTTGGTTGTAGTATTACGTATTGAACCCGATGATCTCGCGGTGTGACTGTAGATATAAGAATTTACTTAGCCCAGTTAAGGAGTACAAGATTCAAATGACCGCAAAACCGTTTAGACCCACGAAGCTAACGATAGGCAGTACATTGAAACATAGCCTGGTATTATTCGTGGCACTAGCGATTCTTTCATCCCCTTTGGCTCTTCTGAGGAATAGCTCTGCAGCAATCACAAATCTTATACCTAACCCCTCATTAGAGGCGGGCTCCAGTTCCGCGCCATCAGACTGGCAAAAGAACAAATGGGGCACCAACACCGCAAGCTTTCAGTATAGTAGCGATGCATACTCAGGTTTGAAAAGCGTAAGCGTTACGATGGTAGCTAGAAGTAGCGGAGACGCAAAGTGGGTGCACACGCCAATAGATATTAAGGCAGGGCAAACGTACACATTCTCGAACCATTACAAATCTACTGTCAAATCTGACTACGACGCAATGTTTTACGATGCAAACGGAAAAGGAACGGCACTCTATCTTGGGACCGTTGAGGCAAGCAGTGTTTGGAAGCAGTCAACCTACCGATTCACGGTGCCAAGCTATGCAAAAAGGGTTACTGTCTTCCAAATAATCTATGCCCCTGGGACGCTGCTAACCGATAACTACGGGTTAGCGGAGGGTGCAACTCCAACTCCAACTCCAACTCCAACTCCAACTCCAACTCCAACTCCAACTCCAACTCCAACTCCAACTCCAACTCCAACTCCAACTCCAACTCCAACTCCAACTCCAACTAATTTGATCCTAAACCCATCTTTTGAAACAAGCGCTAATGGAACCAGCCCAGATAACTGGCGTCAAGGAGGCTGGGGGTCTAACTTGCGTAGTTATACTTACGCCTCAACTGGGCACACTGGAGGCCGCAGCGTAGAAGTATCTGTGTCAAACTATATCGATGGCGATGCGAAATGGTACGTAGACCCGGTCTATGTTACCTCCGGCAAAACATACATGTATAGTGATTACTATATATCCGATTCGCAAACTCGCGTTTTTGCAGCCATTACTACAGTTGGAGTAGGTAGCGTCCAGTACTTAGAGCTGCCCCAGGCACCTCCGGCGAGCAACTGGACTGCATACGCAGCCCCAATCACAATACCATCTGGCGCGAGCCTAGTGACCTTCTACCATGTTCTGTCTACTAACGGCAAGCTGAGCATAGATGATGTTAGCTTATGCGACGCAACACCAAGCGTGCAATCAGGCAATTTCATAGCAAATGGCTCTGTCGAAGAAGGCGCCCTTACCCCCAATGGTTGGCAAACGGGTAATTGGGGCAATAATCAAGCCCAGTTTAGCTACGTTACAAACGACGGTTCAGCTGGCACGCGCAGCCTAAAAGTTAGTGTAAGTAACTACGTTGACGGCGATGCGAAATGGTTTTTTAGCCCAATAACTGCACTGACACCGGGCGAAAGGTATTCACTTACATTCACCCTTAAAGCTACCACTGCTCCAAAGATTGTTATCGCATATACGACCACAGGCGGCAAGACCGCATACTCCCAACTTACAACTCCTGCTTCGTATACAGCTTCTACTTGGTCCACATATTCATCAGATTTTATAGTGCCAAATGATGCTGTAGCCATGACCGCATACGTAGCCTTGGCCGCAAACGGCTGGGTGCAAACAGACAATTTCAGTTTGCACAGCTATAGCCCAAGTGGCTTCCAAAGGGGTCTGGTTAGCCTCACCTTTGATGACGTAGACCAGAATAACGCCACTAATGCATTACCATTACTACATGAGTTCGGTTTTAAATCTACAAACTGCTTTATAACTTCTACCATAGAAGGCCAACCAAAAGCGGCGAGCGATGTCGTTCGTCAATTCGCTAGTAATGGGCATGAAATATGCTCGCACACAGTAACTCACCCTTCGCTTCCCAGCCTAGACTCAGAAACGCTTGCTTACGAGCTACAACACTCAAAACAAGTCCTAGAAGGAGTTCTGAACAACACGGCAACTAGCCCTGGTACCGTGATCAACACTACAGCAGTTCCACTAAAGGCTACCTGCCCTGTCTGGGAAGACAGCACATACAGTGGAGGTGGTTTCCCCTACGTCAACACTTCTCTGAATACCTACTGTTCATCGGGCTTTACAGAAGTAGATTATGGCATTAACGATCCTAGCGACTCGCAATTGACAAAAATCGTTACCACCCTAAAAACCAAGTGGCCAGCAGGCGTTACAAAAGTACACATTCGTTACAATCATGAAATTAATGGCAACTGGTATCCTTGGTCAAACAAAACGCCAGCCCAATTCAAAGCAGATTTTGTAAAAGTCAAATCCATCATTACCGCTGGCATAGGCCCGAGCCTTGCCGCAAAGGTAGACTTTGTGCTCGGGCTAAACGGCGGATCGCACCCTCATCCATTGAGCGGGATCATTTACAGCCCCGACGAATGGTACACAACTGCAGCAGACAGCATATCTATAAGCTTCTACGACATGAGATACCCCGAAACTGGCCCTTCCGTTGCCGAAGACTGGGTCTCATATAATACCCAAGCCCTTAATGGAGGCAACCCGGTTGGGCCAGAATGGTGGCTTGCTTGGTCAAAGAGTAAAGGGAAGAAATTTAATTTTGGAGAGTGGGGTTCGAAGGAAGGCATTTTTATGGCCCGCATGAACGACTTCATCCGTGCCAACTACGCCCACATGGACTACCAGGCCTATTTAGCAAACCCAAATGCTGCCGACTTTAACCATCGCTGGGCAATATATAATCCCTTTGTTTCATACAAAACCACCGCACAAACAAACACAAGCGCCTCTATTTCTACCTTTGCTGCACCATACGGCGATTACAACGATAGTGTTATTGCTGCAATTAAACAAACTTATGCATCCAATCGCACTGTAGATACAGGTTTTAACAGCAAAGACAATTTTGACCAATACCGAATGAAAGTTCAGAATATTTTCAATAACACCACGGCCTCAGAAGTTGCCGCATGGGTAGCCCAAGCAAAGGCTGAAAAGACTTGGCTAATACTGGTCTACCACCGAGTGCAAGCAACCCCGGGGACATACGATACTAGCATAGGAACGTTTAGGACTCATCTCGAAGCCATTAAGCAATCAGGCATACCCGTTCTGACGTATCGTGACGCGTTAGCAGAAACACGCTCCCAGCTATAGCCCCTACAACACAATGCCTGCCTTTCTGACTGCGCCTGAGCGGCCATAATCCTTGTACCCTCTCACGTCATACCAATGGATATGCCTTAATCAGAAAACCGATAATTTGACTCAATAAGTCATCAATCATAACTGATAGGTTTTTGTATTGCGGGCTATATATAACCTAGCTCGATATTCTCGTCAATCTCCATACCGACATGCTTATGCTAGCGATACCAGTTAGTGCCGTCGCTCCAGTATTCGGAGCTGTCGAATTGGCCATTTAGGACGTCTGAGCCGACAGATAGAGAATCGATATAGGAGCCGTTTGGCGCAACTATCTGTACTCCGTTGGCGTTACTCGACATCCGCTTGACTCGCACGTATGCATTGGCTTGTGGGGCCGGCAGCGTTACTGTTATACCGGAAGTCGTAGCGTCCGCAAAAACATATTCGTTAGCATTCGCCGTGTAGCTAGATGTAATGGACACTTTCGTGAACGAAAAAGGTTGTGACCATGTCATGGCGCTACCATTCCAAGCAAGCACCTGACCAGATGAAGGACTATTGGAGACGACGAGTTTCGGCTCGGTTATCGCATCGTCAGCAACTTTAGCTGTCGTCACGGCGCTAGCGCCTAGCTCGGAAGTTCCGACTGCCCCAGTAGTTATCTGAGCATTGGAAACAGTACCCGTAAGGTCTCCGCCTACGGAGGGATTCGCTGTCGACAAATTAAAGAACCCTCTCGTCCCTGTACCATCAGTGCCATAGTATTTGCTATTACCTGGCGACGCAGCGTCATTCACTAGGGATACAGTACGATTAGCGCTCAAATCGCCCCCTCCAGAAATAGAATTGGTGCCACTAATGGTCGTTGTAATAGCAGCTTTATCGTTCAGGGCTGTTTGCGTGGCGGCAGATACAGGCTTGCTGGCGTCGGCTGTGTTATCGACGTTCGCTAGACCCACAGCAGATTTATCAAGCGTCTGCCACGTTTTGTCGCCACGCCAGTACTGGCCTGTGGTGCCAGATGTAATTACGGCCTCATAGGCCAACGAAGCCCACTCTAGCGCCGTGCCGTTCCAGCGAAGAAACTGATTGTTTGACGGGCTATTCGAAATAGCGATTTTGGGTTCGGTCACGGCATCGTCAGCAATAATATTCGTCGTCACTGACAGTGCAGCGTTATTCCACTTAGATGTCGTGCTGTTGAAGCGTAGAACCTGATCTTGTGCTAGACCACTGAAAAATATATCGTTTGCGTTTGCTATCCCTGTACCTGTCCCTGTAAATGGCATACTACTGCTCCCCCTTTCGTTTCAGTGTAGCAGCTTATGCTTCATTTGCCCAAATGGTGATAACTACAACTGACGAAGGTTCGAGAGTAGTTCAGGTACATTTGGCAATACTGCCGACTCTATATCAAAATCGCCGATCTGAATCCTTCTCAGGTCACTCATATACGCGCCTGTGCCTGTAGCGCGGCCTAAGTCTTCTACCAAAGATCGTATATATGTACCGCTACTAACGCTAGCAACGAATCGTACGAATGGATAGTCGTACTTTATAAGTTCAATGCCATGAACCATAACTGTTCTAGATTGCAACACTACTGCTTGTCCCTTGCGTGCCAAGTCATATGCGCGCTGCCCGTTTACTTTTATTGCAGAAAACGCCGGCGGCACCTGAGAAATAGACCCAGTGAACTTTACTAGAGCCGCTTTCAGTTCAACCTCGCTTGGCTTTCGGGTTGCTATTGCAGTTTTTGCGCCTTCTTCATCCCCTGTTGCCGACTCCTCGCCTAGCTTCATGGTCACATCGTATGTTTTATCTTGTTTGCTCAGCTCACCAGCACGCCGGGTGTATTCTTTACCCACCAAAATTACCAGTAGGCCCGTAGCCAATGGGTCCAGTGTACCCGTATGCCCAACCTTACAATTTTTGGGCTTTTTCCCCTCTGTAGTGGCCACTATTTTACGCACATAGTTCACCACATCAAAAGAAGTCCACCCTTTTGGCTTGTCTATAAGCATATACCCTTGCATTGCAGATATCATACTACAAATATGCCATTCGTGATGTTGGCATTAAGACGTCGGAAATATCGGTGGTGGAGGTACTGGTGGAGGCGGCATGGCGCTAGCGCCCTGCTGCGCCTGGGATGGTTGCCCTGGGAAAGACGGTAACGCGCCCGAAGATGGTTCTGTGCTATTTGCGCCGGGAACCGGCATGTTTAGCATCATATCTGCATCTGGCGCATCTGATTTATCTGTTGCATTTGGAAAGCCTGGAGCAGGCTGATATGCGATAGAAGTACCTGCTGGAGCCTGGTGTAGCTCAGGTCCAAGCGGCTGAGCATTCAGCGCAACGATAGGCTCAGGATTCTGTGCCGAAGCTGCTGCTAAGGCTGCCTCAACAGCATTGCGAGCATCTTCTACGTTAGCATCCGCACTTTCGTGTGAAGATTGCGGCTGTACACCATCAAGATGCGGGCTATCAACTACTTTCTCGATGTCACTCAAAGTCTGTGTAGAGGTGTCGATTAGCTGATCAGTTCCTGCACCTGTGCTAGGAGTATCTTGGTCTGCGGATATAGGTTCTCCGAGGGCGGGTGTCAGTTCATAGGTTGGGGGCGCGGTCTCTATGGCAGAAGCTTCGGGCTTAGGCTCTTGTGGAGTCAGCTGGGTGACATCCGCAAATGCTGAACCTGGTGAAGCTATTGGATCTGTAGTTGATAAAGATGTCTGATACGAATCATCAAGACTTGGCGGCTCATGCTTGTCGCCAGATTCAACAGCTGGATCGGCCGTTTCAGAGCTAGCATGTGGCAACACAGTGCTGCCATGATCTAGAAGCGGTAAGTTCATAGATGGACGCGTCAAGTCCTCTGAAGCGGCGTCAAACCCTTCATCTGAGGTGTTAGCAGTAAGCATACCGCCCATAGACGGCGGTTCTAGTATACGCTCGCGGGCAAAATGGCCTGAATCATGCTGCTCGTCGGATGATTCGCGGCCATGCACTTGCTCAATTTTAGGCAATGTCATTTCCGGTTCAGTTATAAGCTGACCATCATCGTTCACCTGTATTTGTGGTGTGTCACTCTCTGGCTCCGTCTCAGGCTCTTCGTCTTCTTCAGTTCCATCGTCAGCGTCTGTATTGAAATCTGACTTTTTCGAATCGGCAGTATCGGTCATACTATCTGCATCAGCTGAATCTTTTCTACCGTGATTGATTTCAAGCGTTCCAGGTTCTTTCGGCTTCTTCTCTGTCGCTTCTTCCTTGGCTTCCTTTGGCTCGGCATGCTCTTCTACTGGGGCGGCTAGCTCTGTCGCGATCAATTGCTGGTTCGCGCCAGCCGACATCAATACACCGCTTATACTCATGGTTTCGGGGGTGGTCCGTTCATTACTAAACCGGTCGGTTGTTGCTACGATACCCGTGAGTAGCGCGGTGGCTATTTGACTATCGAATACATCTTTATCTAGGCTCTTTAACAGTACGCTCGCAACTTCACAGAGGCTACTTGCATCATTGTTCACAAGATTTATCGTGCCAAGTTCTGACTGCCCGTCTATTGAAATCGTTGCAACGACCGCATCATGCAATATACGGCCATGAGCTTGCACCGCATCGTCGAGATCCGTTTGCGCCTTGACTCCAAGTGCAACGACGACGTCGACATTGAAGTCGCCCTGGCTAAACTCAAGATCTTCCTGCGAGATTGAGTTCCGGTAGGGGGTAATGAATATGCGCACCATTTCGTCTTCGACTTTGTAGCGCAATTTATCGGCCTTGGCTTTATCTAGAGCAATAATAAAGTCTCGTAAACTATCGGTGTTGGTCTCAAGGGTATTTTCTGGTTTCAAAAACTCAATGGTGCTGGGTGTCTGGCCACTAAACACAGCTGTAGCATGCTTATCGAGCTTACTAAAAGCTAAAGTCATGCCGATAGCGGCCGCGAGTTGGTCTACTGAGGGGTTTTTACTCACAGTAACTAAGACGTTTTGTGCGTCTTTGAGCTTTGCTACCAGCTGTTTTTGTTGCTCTTCCATACGATTTTTATCTTTTAGAATTGAGTTTCCACATCGATGGTACCATAAGCGTAAAGAGTTGTCGAGCCCTCTATCTCTAGAAAAGTACAATGGCTTGAACGCGCCTTACCTATGCTTGACTAATCTATGCAGCAAAAAGTCTGGCATTCAGTTATCTAACACCTTTACAACAGGGGCAACTTACGGTATAGTTGACCCTGATCAAACTATAACACTCGTAAGGTAAGGACTAGAGTAAATATGCCTATTATCAAATCCGCTAAAAAGCGTGTACGTGTCGCCAGTAAAGCAACAGTACGCAATAGCAAAACCAAGCGTAGCCTCAAGACGGCCGTAAAAGCTTTTGGCAAAGCGCTGAGCGCTACCGACAAAAAAGAAGCCGTAAAAGCTTTGGACAAAGTTCAAAGTGAGCTCGATAAAGCAGCGAAAAAAGGTATCATCCACAAGAATAAAGCTGCCCGCAAAAAAGCCCAAGCTGCCCGCAACGCCAAGAACGCCGGTGTCCCAACTGGCACCAAGAGTGAGAAAAAACCTGCTGCTAATAAACCCGCAGCCAATAAAGCAGCTCCAGCCAAAAAGCCATCCACTGCTAAAAAAGCTCCTGCGAAGAAACCGGCAGCCAAAAAAGCCCCCGCTAAAAAGCCAGCCACCAAGAAATAACCATACCGTACCGACTGCTCTAAACGTTTACAGCGATTTCCGAACATTTTTTACTTTTTTCCAAATATTACTCCGAGTCGAATTTAGAGATTCGCATTACTGCTAGCTATGAAAGTATATAAATCATCCTTACTAGCTAGTTTCGACAGATCATTAAGCACATCCGACCGAGGAAAAGCCAACTTCAGTTCTCGCCCTAACCTTGCCGTCGCGGAGTCATCTCCCAAAGCATCTGCCACATCTGCGTCTTCCATAAGTGCAGCCAGGAATAGACATACGTCTATTTTTTGTTCTCCAAGTTCACTTAGGTAATGAAGGAGTTTTCGCCCTGCTACATATGCTTTGGCAACCTTCTCGCGGCGTGGAGCAAGATCTTGCAAATCATCTCCTCCGAATACGCCCGCAACATGTTCTACACATGCCTCAATAATAGCCTTTGTCACAAACTCACTGTGATTAAAAAGCTTTCCAATTGCAGTACCGCTATAGGCGTTGTCAAACCCCGGGGTATCTTTACCCTGTATAACATGCATGCTCTCATGCATAAATACGTGATTATCACCAATTTTCCCAGGAGCCAACACCACCAGAGCTGTTTGACCATTTGAGTCATTACTTTTATAGCCTGCTGTACCCAGTAATATTGTGTCGAAACCATCGTCAACTAAAACTGTAGCTGCACGTACCCGCCCTAGACGGCTGAGCACTACCTCTGGGAGCCCACCGTAAGCAACAACCTCCCTCGCCGCCCGCTCAAATTCAGCCTTGAATTGTTCAATTTTTTCTGCAAATTTTGGCTGTTCTCCAACGAGCCTATGATTATGCCATTCCAATATATTGAGGAACGTGCGATTACTCACCGTAAAATTGCCCTCATTGTCTTTTTCATTCAGCTTAGCGGTAAGCTTGATATGGCCTTCCTCGCCGTCTTCTTCAAGGGGCGACTCTACCCCGACTGCATGCTGCAACCATTCCGGAGCTTCCTCAAACCGAAAAAATGAATCGGCCAGGCGC
Source organism: Candidatus Saccharimonadota bacterium (assembly GCA_016789655.1). GTDB lineage: Bacteria > Patescibacteriota > Saccharimonadia > Saccharimonadales > UBA4665 > JAGXIT01. The sequence continues at coordinate 16,175 of JAEUQV010000104.1, read as the reverse complement.
ACTTGCTCAACCGATAAACCAGCCAGATAATTTCGAGCCCTACGTACTTCAGAGCGCCTTTTAATATTTACATCCTCATCAGGACCTACTCTTAGGTAATCTCCCTCTAGCTCGAAAACAAACGGGCCGAAAGTTTGTATGTCGTTCAACGCTGCTCCGACTGCAGTCCTCCCAAAACCAACGGTATTCATGGGTAAATGGTGTTTGTCTGAGATGTCATGGAGTGTACCTGGCCCGAACTGTTGTGAAACTTCATGCCATTTTATCTCTTCTGGTGTGGCTAGTCTGACTATGGGAAAAACAGGAGCTGGCATATAAAATAATCCTTAAATCTAACTGTACATTATACCATGTTTTTGCTATTGTGGCAAGGGTCTTGAGTTTTATACGGGGTCTTGAGGTTGTTTTGCTCACTGGTTGGGCGATTGGGATGGCTTTGTATCCGTTACGATGGTAGCCAGTGTGCCTTCAGCGATAATGTACTTTACACTTCGTGGTAGCCTTACATATGACACCTCACCCCATTTGGTGAGCAGGCATTCTTGAGGTTTGTACGTTTATTTGCTTTACATATTTGGTCGGGCTTGGCTAGACCAAGTACGTCAAGTCTCATTTGTGGCTGCTCCTATCCCTCATAACCCAACCCTTGGTCTGCAGATTGACGCCCTAAGCACATAAAGCTGTACTAAGCTTTGTTTCCGAGATTTTAGTCGGCTCCGTTCCAGAACTTAATGCACTCCTAGAAGAAAATAGTAACCGGCCATTCCCTGGGGATGAAAAATCAGAAATTGCATAATAGTACAGCTTGATTCCCATGTACTTATATGGGCACTGTTTGAAATGCATCGACTTGGCAACAATACAGCATCAATGCTGTCTAATCTGGAAAAAGCTATACCTCACGGGCAACTCTTCTGGAACAAGCCTCTAATTTCGGGTAACCTATACACCTGAAGAAATAGCAAACGGCATAAGAGCTATAGGGGCCAGCACGCTAGAGATTACCGATCAGCGTCTTTGCATGTACGCAAAAAACACTACCCCACAAAGACCCCTTTGACCAGCTGCTAATTGCGCAAAGCGAAGTTGAGAATGTCCCGCTGGTGACAGCGGACGCAAATCTGTTGGCGACTAGATACAACCTCATAGATGCCAGAATATAGACCTCATTCCAAACATCCCTTCAAGCGCGGGAACGCCAGTATCTCCGAGCGAAAAAGCTGAAGCAGGAGGTTGCGAGGGCCGTAGCTACGCCGACAAGCGATACAGCTTCTACCAGCCGGAGAGACTGGTGTTTTGGCGGGAGGGAGGCATGGAATGAGGTCTAATTAAGCTTTCCGCAGCCTAAATCATTTGCAGCATAAAGTAGCGGACAGCTTCATCAGCTAAAATCCCCTCGGTTTTAGTGCGTATATCGTATTCGCGCAGGCTAGATACAAGTTGCTTCAGCTGCATTAAGGTAATACGCCTAGCTAGCGCCTGCGTTTTGCGCACAACATATGGGTTGAGCTTAGCTTCCCGAGCAATCTCATCGGTACTTCGTCCTTTCGCGGTAAGCACGAGGGCTAAAACGTGCAGTTGCCATGCGAGCATAGCCATAATTTGCTGCGGCTCAACCTTTAGGGCACGTTGCTCATCGTATAGCCGCATGGCCCGCTTAGCATCACCGGCAAAGGCAGCATCCAATAGCTCAAACACGCTACTTTGCGGTGTTTTCTCAGTTAAAAGTTCAATGCTTTGACGCGTAATAGCTGCGGAATATGCCAGAAGTTTATCAAGCTCTTGTCGTATTGCTGTTTGGTTAGTACCAACCCGTTCCACTAGCAACCTCGCATCAGCTGTAGTTATGCTTCCCTGCTCTGCTTTTACGTACGCCGATGCCCAGTTCGCAAGCCCATTAGCATCGAGTATGGGGAAATCTTTGAAATCAGTCAGCTTTTTTAGCAATTTGTAGTAACCAAGCCGCCTATCGAGCTTTGGCTCGACTAACACGATGGTATTCGTTTCGGCCACCCCTTTAACGAACGCCTCAAACTGGTCAGTAAACTCTTTACATGTGCTTGGTGCCCGAACAATAACCAATTTGGCATCTGTTAAAAATGGTACGCTTTGAGCCGCTTCACATATTCGATCGTATGTCGCCTCTTCTCCATCGATCCGCTCAACGGCCATTTCGCCATGCATAGCCTCAAAATCTGCCACTATTTGTCGCAGCTCAGCTGAACGTTCAAGCTCATTTTCTCCTGTGAGGCTTATAATCATCAAGCTCAGTATATCTGCAATGTAATACTTATTACAGTGTTATACCGAAGTTGTGACATAATACATGCACATGCCGAGAGTTATCATAGTGTCAAATCGGCTGCCCGTAAGTGTGAAGAAGGTGGACGGCAAGCTTGATTTCTATCCCTCGGCCGGAGGGCTAGCCACTGGCTTGTGGTCGTACGCCCGTACCGGCAAAAACCTCTGGATCGGCTGGCCCGGCATAGCCAGCGACGGCCTGAGCGACACCGAGCAAAGTGCAATCAGGCGAGAACTAAAAAAACACAGCTGCTACCCCATATTCCTTACTCAAAAACAGCTGGATGGCTTTTATAATGGCTACAGCAATAGTGTACTCTGGCCGCTGTTCCATCACCTCAGCGTAAAAACCGGCGATACGTCAGCTAATTGGAAGCTATACCGAGAGGTCAATCGCTTGTACTGTGATGTGATTTTACGATTATCGTCGAGTGCGGATCGGATTTGGATACATGATTATCACCTGATGGTATTGCCCGAGATGCTGCGCATTGTGCGCCCGAAAGGCAGTATAGGCTTTTTCCTACATATACCATTCCCTGAGTCCAACGTATTCATGAATACCAAGCATACTATAGAAATAACCAGAGGATTACTGGGTGCCGACCTCATAGGTATGCACACCACCCGCTATGTAGAGAACTACCTCGATGCCTGTCGTGAGCTTCATATGGGTGTAGTCGCGCCCCGTAAAATAGTCTTACCCGAACGGATCGTACGTGTTGTCGACTTACCCATAGGCATCGACTACGCCCGTTTTTCCGATGCGAGCAAATCACTAGAGGTCAGCCTCGAGCACAAAAAGCTACAGTGGAAATACCGTGGCAAAAAGGTCATCCTCACCATAGACCGGCTCGACCCCTCCAAGGGCTTGGTGGGTAGACTCAAGGCGTACAGAACGTTACTCGCAGAAAATCCACAGCTAAAAGGTAAGGTAACCATGGTTATGCAAGCCATGCCATCACGAACAGAAATAAAAGCTTATCAAAAACTACGCAGTGACATCGAAAAATTAATAGCTGACATAAATAGTAAGTTTGGTACAAATCGCTGGCAACCAGTTGAAGTTATATTTTCCGCCCTGCCATTTACCCAATACGCTGCCCTCTACCAGCGTGCTGACGTTGCGTTTATAGCCCCCATACGAGATGGCATGAACTTGGTCGCCAAAGAATACCTGGCCAGCCACCCCAAAAGCGATGGCATCCTGGTGCTAAGTGAAACCGCGGGTGCTGCCGAAGAGCTCAAAGACGCCGTTCTGGTAAACCCCTATAATATCCGCAGCCTCGTAGGCGGGCTGAAAGACGCGCTTAATATGACGCCCTCTGGCTTCCGTAGAAGAGCTCGGAACATGCAACGCTATCTTAAACGTCACACCATTGATACATGGGCAGAAGGTTTTATAGGTCTGCTCGAGACACCATTACCGGCACCAAGAATGCATCGAACACGTACCATATCTCCAGCTATAACCAGTAGCGTACGCGCAGACTATCGCCGTGCGCACCACAGGTTGATACTTATAGATTATGACGGCACGCTACAGCCGATTGTCTGTAATCCAAAACACGCTACGCCCTCAAAAGACACCTTAGCACTCTTACGACGGCTAAGCAAAGACCCCCGCAATCATGTCGTCGTCATAAGCGGCCGCGATAAATGTACGCTCACACTATGGCTCGGTGATCTGCCAATAACTCTTGTTGCTGAACACGGCGCATGGGTGCGCTTCCACGACCGCACTCACTGGAAGCAAATGGTACTACAGAAACCTGCCTGGAAAGAAAAGGTGCAAACTCTATTTGACTACTACGCCCGTATAAGCCCCGGCGCGACCATCGAAAATAAAGATTGGAGTATTGTATGGCACTATCGCAATACGCCCCCGTACTATGCGCAGAAACATCTCGTAGCACTGCGCCGGTTGTTGAAACCTATTGCTGCCAAAGAAAAGCTTTGTTTACAGGAAAACAAGATGAACCTTGAGGTAATGCCACTCGATATCAGTAAAGCGCATTCAGTACAAGAATGGCTGCTTGGCGAACACGATTTTGTGCTGGCGATTGGCGATGACACCACCGACGAAGATATGTTTAAAATTCTCCCACCAATGGCACATTCGGTAAAAGTTGGGCGCGGGCGTACTACGGCAGGTTTGCGTACGGCTAGCCCCGACGGTGTACATACGTTACTCAAAAACCTATTGAAATAGCGTAGTCGCTGCGGGCTGGCAAACAGGACAAAGATGCGTACCACGTCCGGCGCAGCGGGTTTTGAGGATGGTAGTGCTGCAGCGGGGGCATGGAAGATTCTCCCGTCGAAAAACTCGAGCAAAATCTATGTAGCTACCTTTTTTACCCTCGGCGTTCACGTAGTTACGGTCGGTGCTGCCACCCTTTTCAATTGCTAATCGCATGACTATTTGTATTTCCGATGCCACATTATTTATTTTGGATTTTGGGATATTCTTAACTATTGTCGCAGGATGAATTTTGGCGCCCCACAGTGATTCATCGGCATATATATTGCCGACGCCGGCTAAGACAGTCTGATCGAGGAGTGCTGCTTTTATGCATGTATTCTTGCGCCGCTGCAAACGCTCATACAGTAGCTCTCCCGTAAAAGAATCCTCAAGCGGTTCCGGGCCAACCTTACGCATGAAGTCTATGTTTGGCACTTCGGCCGTGGGGTACAATTTCATCCAGCCAAACTTTCGTTGGTCATTAAAATACAACACACTTTTATCCCGGAAGGTCAAAATTACTCTTGTAGATTTATCCGGGAGCATACCTACCAGACTGTCATTCGGGTGCCCCGCCCCAAAGTTTTGCTCACCACGAAACACCAACTGGCCGGTCATTTTGAGGTGCACCACCAATGTGTAGCGTGTCGAAAGATCTATAAGCAGCACCTTTGCCCTTCGCCGCACACTTTCTACCCGGGCATCAACCAAACATTGCGCCACTTCTTCGGGATCATTTGGAAAGCTTTTCACCGTATCGGCAAAAACATCAGCAATCTCACGGCCAATGATCAGTCTTTCTAACCCCGTTCGTACTGTTTCGACTTCAGGTAGCTCTGGCATAGCGAACTCTTAACTCTTAACTCTTAACTCTTAACTCTTAACTCTATATACTATACGTCCTATGGATGGAATCGCCGACATACTCAGCCGCAAAGATTTTGATGTGCCACCCGAAGTTCAGGCCATAAAGGAATACGTGCGGCGCTATTATAATCAAGAAGTCCAGGTAACCGCCGATAAACGTTCATACATTGTCAGCGCCCGCAGCGCAGCACTCATCGGCACCCTCCGGATCAATGCGCCCGCCATCCAAAAAGCTGCCCAAACCGACAAAAAGCTCATTTTCCGCATCAAGTAAAATTCCCTAGGCAGTCAACCTCCAGCCGTGCCACCTTTTGACACGATCGTGCCAAAAGGTGGCACGCACTACAGAGGTTGATTAATATCTTACATTGATAAAAGAGCTTCTAAATCTTTGGTAAACTGAGCAAAATCTGTGTACAAAATTGCCTGCATGCCTGCAGCTTTGGCGGCTGCACAAAACGCTTCTCGATCATCAATGAATATACACTCATTCAGCTCAACCCCTAAGCGTTCGGCTGCTATCTCGTACGCTTCTTTATCAGGCTTCATATAGCCGATATCGGCCGATGCCAATACTTCATCAAAATACAACGAAAGCTCCTCATCTGGAAATCGGCGCGCCAAGCTACTCCCCGCTATATTGCTGAGCATGGCCGTCTTGTAATGCTTCCGCAGACCCCCTATGTATTGCAGGAGTTGCTCATTACGCACTTCCCCCGCAGCTATCTTTGCACGAAACACTTCTGTAGGCATGCCGAATATGCTGGCAAGCCGCTGGTTAGATTCATGCGGTGCTATAAGCCCACGATTATTAGCCGCTACAATATCCCTCACTTCTTCAGCCGCCATAACATCACGGAGCGCTAATTCAGCTCGCAGCTCCTGCAAAGCGTCGGTGAGCACTACCCCAAAACAGTCAAATACTAACGCCCGTATCACCTCTTTATTGCCTCGCGAATAGCTGTAATGGCTTGGTCTGCTGACGTATATAGCACAGTTTTCATGCCTAACTTTTCGGCTGAGGCAAGATGGCCCGCCTTGTCGTCTACCATCACACACTCCGCCGGCTCAACACCAAGATGTTCACAGGCAAGCCGAAATATTGCAGGATCCGGCTTGGTCAGTCCAACATAGTAGGAGCTAATCCTAACATCGAATAAACCTAGCTGCTCAGGGCTAAAAATAGAGCTAAACACATCGTGGCTGGCATTACTCAATATAGCTGTTCGAAAGTTGGGTCGTATCTCTGTGTTTATAAACAATAGCAGTGGTACATTTGCTTGCGTATGCTCAAATTGGTAGCGTATAGTGGCCTCATTTTCACCAGTAATTTGCACTAACTTCGTCACGAACTCTTCTTGCTCAGCTTCGCCAGCATCAACACGCTGTCCGAGATACCTAAGTCGTTCCCATTCTTCTGGCTTGTGCGCAAAATGCGCGGCTTTAAAAGCCTGCCATCCATTAAGCCCGAGTACTCCGTATAAATCAAATATGACCGCTTTCACTGTTGTCACACATAACATTATATGTCACCTTCACGGCAATCACTGCATAAACTATAGCCCCCGAACGCGTAAGTAGGATCACGCTCTTTGCGCAAGCGTTTTGTAATATGAGTCGTATGTCTTTTGTGGGATTTGCCGTTGGAATAGGGTACGAACTGAACTTCGCTGCCCCCCAAAGTTGCCCGTGCCACACGAAGTCGACCATAGTCGGTATATATCCCTATTGAAGTCGCTCAAGCGGTACACGAATCTATACTGTAGTGGGCATTGCCCCCGCTCATCGGCAAGACTTGTTTTTTTAGATTTCGTAAAGCCAAGGCTATCTAGCGATCGGAGAAAGATACCATAGCTTTCAACAGTGTTAGGAAAAGTATCTTGACGTACAACACTGCCGTCATAGCCGCTTACAAGTTCTATTTTACTCTGGCTGCTGTCTACACTTATTTTTAAAGTGCGGTGCTCTTGGTCGAGTACGATCGGAGCGTCTATAACAAACTGAGCCGTCGTGCCAACACGTGCATAACCGCTTAGGTGGTCCTCGGCGGTTGGCGTAGTCTGATTGCTTGTAGAAAATATTCGAGTAAAAAGAAGTACTACAAACCACAGCATGGCCAGGCAAACTAGAAGAAATATAATAGTTCGTACTACTCTCATATGTCACCTTTTAAACACATTAATGATAGCACATTTGTACGTATTTTGCAAGGTTCTATTCTATGCGCCGACACTTTGCGAACAAACCTCGCATAACGGGCTCTGACTGGCTCGCACTATAGGTTCGTCGAAGTCATTGTTTGTTTGGGGCGACTCACAAACGATCGGGCTTTACTGGCTTTTGTATTTCTGGCATCAGGTCGCTAGGACTGGCATCGCCGCACTTGTTTTCATCTATACATATAGTATGGGTGCCCACACGTAGCTTACCGTCATGCGTTTTTATGTATTCACCAATCCTGTCGGTATATACCGCTGCAAATGCACTTATAACCACCGTAGCAGCAACGAGAAGAGCAACCATCGTTCCATCGATAAGCACCGAGTTACGTTGAGTCTTTTCGCTTTCAGGCTTGCCGACTCGCTCCAGCGCCCGCACAATCATGAAAAACGGCAATGCTACAACTATATATACTGCCGTTGCAAGTACTAGCTGCTGCAACCAATTAAATGAAGCAAGCTCATCATAAAAAGTTACATTCCCTACCCCAATAGCCGACAGCACCCACAGCCAGCTCAACGTTAGCGACCCAAACACCAAAGCAGCAGCAATGGCGATTATTTTAGCTAGAGCCTTCCCGACTACGTTGATCACTTCACCTACCCTAGCAATTGTATCTTTGTCTGTCGCCACCTCTTTGACCCGCTCAACGATTTGCTTTGCTGTACCCGGCCTGCCGTATGCCAGCGCAACTTCTTCGGGCTTTTTTGCCTCAGGCATGACGATGGCAAGCGCGATGTAAATTAATATCATAAAGCCTTGTGTTATGAAGAGAAGCAGCACAAATATGAGCCGCATCACCGTCACGTCCGTGCCGAAGTACGCCGCCAGTCCAGCACATACGCCAGCGATTTTTTCGTCTTTAGGTAAGCGATACAGCTTTCGTTGAGTTTCCGCGCTAGCGCTCACAGATTCAGCCTCCTCTGTAGAATCAGCCTCCGTCTCGTGTACCGGGCCCACCTTTTCAAGCACGGAAGTGATCTGCTCAGAAGACACCACATTTTTACCACCCGTCAAAACACTGTCGCATTTTTCTGCGATTGCCTGCTCTATATCGGCTACTATTTCTGTTTTATCTGGGTTTTTGCTCAGCGTTTTTTCGGTACGCGCCAAATAGTCCTGTAGCGCGTCGTACCCGGCTTCTTCGACCTGATACGCCCTGCCGTTTAAGTTGATGGTGACGACCTTTTTCATCGTTTGCCTCCTAAGAGCTCTAGGCTTTTATACAAATCATTCCAATACACATGTAGTTCTGCGAGTCTCTTTTCACCTTCATTTGTCAGTACGTAATATTTCCTAGGTGGTCCTGCTTCACTCTCGGCCCATTCATACGAAACATACGATTCGCGCTTTAGGCGCGATAAAAGCGGATACAGCGTTCCCTCGCTCGTTACGAATGGCGTGTTGGCTAATTTTTCGAGTATATCGGCTGCATAGGCTTTACCGTTCGACACTACGCTGAGAACTGCGAACTCCAACAATCCTTTTCGAAGCGGGGCGAAGTCATCAGCGATCTTTTCTACATCCGGCATATTGTAAGCTACCTTTCTACTACAAGGTAGCATGCCGAATAATTTAAATCAACCCATACTTTGCTCAAAGATAGCCCTTGAGCAAAAGTGTTAAAGTAAGATTAGTTCGTAGCCCGACGGCTGTGGAATATTGCTGCTGGGATGGTAGCTAGGAGCGCGACGCCAGCCATAACCCAGAAGGCACTTACTATGCCATAGTGCTGGCCGACTACACCAAGCACGATAGGTGCTACAAGGTCACCACTCCCCTCCACTACCGCCGACACCCCGAAACTTTTCTCAAACGCACCATGGCGTTCCGATGCCTCAGAAATCATGGTTTGCCGTACTGGGGTAGTACCTTTGGTGACCGTTCCTAGTAGCAAAGCAGCGATGGTAATGACGACCGGCTGGTGAAATAGCGCCAGCACCACGATTAAGACCGCCATGAGAATTTCTGCCGAAATGAACACCTGAACATTACCCACGCGGTCAACCAGCCGACCCATAAAGAATTTACCCAGAAAATTCCCAACAAAAAATATACCCGTATATGCTCCAAGTAGAGTAGCAGATACCCCGTGATGGAGCAGTAGGAAGGGCAGAAACACAAAGAGCGCTTTGCTTGCGAACGTATCGAACCAGCTAGCTGCCAGTGCCGCAATGAGACGGACATTCTTGAGCACCTCACGCATACTGACTACGTTGGCATGATGTGGTGGTGCCGAAACACTTCCCCGCGCTCGCCACCGGCCAAATATGAGAACTCCGCTTATGACTATGGGTACTGTGGCGTACAGCAATGCAGTGTTGCCCCAACCGATCCGGACGGCGATGAAAGATACGGCAGCCGCTATGCCTATCCTCCCAAGGTCTCCGATGGCTGTAAATGTCCCTATAGCACGTCCGCGCTTTTCTTTTGGCGTCCAGCGAGCGATAAGTGCGAATGCTATGGGGTGAAATACGCCGAAGCCAAGGCCTGCAAGCACGAATGCTACAAGTAAGGTGCCAAAATTACCGGCGAACGAAAGCCCTGCAAGTGCCAAACCATACAGCAACTGGGCAATGATAACGATACGAAGCCCACCGAGCCTAGCAGCGACATAGCTTATGGGCAATGCCACCACAAGCGCTGCGAAGTTTATGACCCCGCCCAACACACCGACCTCCGTCAAGTTCAGATGCAAACTTCGCGCTATAAAAGGAAGCAACAATAAAAAGCTCGCGGCATAACCATCGTTGAAAACATGCATCATGGCTAATGTTTTATACGGCTTATGTGCATGTGCGTCTTCGTTCATACTGGGCGTCTGATTTTACTTTTTGCAATACCCGCTACCGCTCAAAAGACTGTTTTTACAGAGGTCGTCTTTGACATTCAGCGTCTGCGTTGTCTTGCGCTGTAGGTCGCTCACTTTTTGTTCGGTGCTATGTACGAACGTAACTATTTTGAATATGAAAAAGCCTAAGACAACCAACGTCAGTACAATCATACTACCGAACAGTGTGACCCAAAAATTCATGATTTTCAGCTGGCGCACCAACTGTCGTGCGGTTGCATCATCCATGATTTGTCGTGTCTCCATAGGTCTTTAGTATAGCAGTTATGGAGCGCCTGAGCTGTCGTGTGTCTTGGAATGCAAAAGCGACGATATCTCCGTACGTCTGCCGCTCTATTCGCCATATAACGACCTCGACTTTTTCGCGTCCATGACCATTCAGCTCAGCAATATAGCCCAATGCCTCTGCCGCTGTGACTTCCCCTGGCTGCAAACGCCCCTCGCGCAGCAAATCATAAATCCGGTGCCGGTACGCGCTTGGCGCTTTACAGTCGATATTTACCGACTTTCCGCTCTTAGGATCGGAAATTATCATGTCGACACCCAGCGCATCACTTGCACGGCTAGTCATATGCACACCAAAACCTTCTGTTTGCAGTCCTTTATAGACGGCGATTTCCCGGCTCAAACCCTGAACAATCGCCTCGTATTGCTCAGCGGATAAGTTGCGCACACCCACTCGTTTACAGAACCAATCCATGAGCCGCTTGGCTTGTTCGGCAAAATCAGCCAGCAAAGCCTCGTCCAGCGCAAGCACTGTCGATACATAGGCATCATTAAAATCTATCAGTTCATATAGTCGCTCGCCGCGTGCCGAAAATCCATGATGATGCTTGTCCATCTGTTCTTGCGCCAAAGCTGCTTGCGGTGCTTGCAATATTAACGCCCTAAGCCAATGCCATGCCCTACTTCCACTTAAGGCGGCTGTGTTATCCAGCTCCTCTGACTCTTTTTTTGCTACAGCTATGATGGGCTTTAGGAAAGATATGTCCGGCTGATGCTTCCACCGCCGCGAAGCAATGGGCACTTCATTGCGTAAGCTTTGTTGTACGTCTTCATATAATGTCAGCGCTTTCGTGGTTTGCTTACGCGCCCGATAATCCCCATAGCGTTGCCACACCCCGCTCATGCCAGCTCCGCCACCTTCCTGCAAAATTCCTCGGGGAACTTAAATGCGAGTAACTCAGCCGCTTTGGCTGGTTCGCACCACTCGTAGGTATACTCTTGCTCGCCCAGCTGCAAAACGACTCCGTTCGGCAATACGGCGCGATACACTATAAGCACCAAGCCAACACGGCCATGCTCGGCAAGCGGTTGTACGTTAGAGAGCACGGTATCGAAGTATTCAGGGTTTCCTATGTATGACGTGCCTATTTCCTCCTGTAACTCACGCTCAAGCGTATTTAAAAACTGCTCTCCCGCATCCATCCGCCCCCCGGGCAAATCCATATACTTCTGTTGACCGTCATGCGAACCATTACCTACCAGCAGCACATTACCCTGCCTATCTTGAATAAGCGCTTTTATCCCGATATGGAACAGCCGCTCTGCCATCTCTAGCCTTCCACGCTTTCTAAAAATATCCGTTCTTTAAATGCACCACGCTGCTCCACCTTCTCACGGCGAGCCTTTTCAAGCGCCTCAACTCCACCGTATTGTTCGGCCAACGTATAAACAACCTCCAGACAGTCCGCTAACTCCTCTACGGTTTGGGCAGTACGAAATTCTTCACATTCTTCGAGCAATTTTTGCGTGAGCGCTTTGTGATATTCCTCTTTACTAAGCACACGCGTCGAAGCCTTTTGCCCATTGGCACGAATAACCTCTGGCACCCCATCCCGTACGAGTTTTTTGTACACTGTCATTACAGTAATTTTAGCAGCTTATCTAAAATATTCCTTACTCCATACAGCCCATCAGGTAGGGAATGTACCGTCCGCTTCGCTTGAGAACGAAGCGCTGTACAACGCTCTATCCATCACCAAGCATTTTGACTAGCTTATCTGAAGCAGTGTAGTACACTTCTTTGCCACGCTTCTCATTTGAAAGGTAGCCCCTCATCATTAAGTCCTTTATGTCACGGCTAGCCGTAAGCCAGCCTACCTCATGAAAGTTAGCATGCTGTGTAATAGTAAGTTCATCCTCTGGCTTCCCCAATAAATGATGAAGGACTTGTTTTTGTCGTTCGTTTAGCCCTTTTTCGGGCACGAATCGATCGATTAGGTGGCTTTTCTCGCGTATTTCTTCGACGTGTCTATCAAACATCGCCAATGCCTGCTGTAACTTTCTAAAATTATAGTCAATAAAGTAGTTTAGATCACTTTGATATTGTTCGCTATATATATACGAATCAGCATACTGAGCAGGTGACTTTTTAATTACCATTGAAATTGGGAGATACTCAATCAACCAGTAGTCATGCTTGATGAGATACCAATAAAATAGCGAACGCGCCAACCTGCCATTACCATCACAAAAAGGATGTAAATACGCGAACCAAAAATGTAGGATGATTGCCTTTACAATGGGGTGGATAAATTCATTTTTGGAACCATCTTTGTCATTTGCAAAATCAATCAGCTTATCTAACTCCTGCTGCAAAACACCTTCGCTTGGTGGAACATGGACGATGTACTCTTCAGCGCCTATTTGTCTCTTTACTACTATTTCATCGTCATCTTTTCTCCATCGTCCCATTTGATCCGCTTCAATAGCATTTCTGGTCATTAAAACATGCAGGTCAAGAAGAACTTCCCTTGACAGGTCGTAGTTAGATACCTCTTGGGAAATTTTTCTTATAGTTTGGTAGTTATTGTAAATCATCCATTCATCATGATTTTTTGGTTGCTTGTTTTCGACGAGCATTTTTTTAGCCCGATCCCTTGTGGTCGCCGCGCCCTCAAGCTGGCTCGACGCAATTGCTTCTTCTACCAAACTCTGCCGTAAGAACCGCTCTTTTTTAACTTTTCCGGCCGCCATTCTTTCAGACATCATATTCCCGCCGATTTTCATATCGAATTCATGCAGCTGCTTTTCGTGGGTAGGAAGTTTTGACCAAGTAAATTTCTTGCCTGATTTATCGATTATTGGAGAGGTTTGGCTGGCAAACTGTCGCCTAAACGCCAGCAAGAACCAAGCCTCGTCAGCACTAATAGGCTGCCCCTTCTCTACTAATTTAAATTGACCCTGCTGGTGTCTAACCCGGAATTTTTCCCATGGCATATACGGGTCTGAGGTATTAAGCCAAATGTTATTAATAGTCTCATTATTCTCTAGAAATAGTCTCAGGAGCTCAGACTCTCTTTTGGTGCTCTTTACTTTCTTGGGTTGTGGGACTTTATATTCTTCCATATATACTCTATATATTTAGTATATATATACTATATGTATAGAGTATATATATGTCAAGGGGCAATACTATAAGCGACTTGCTTACAATTCGCCCCAGTTGGTGCCTATGGAAGTGTCGACTGCCAGTTTGACGGAGAGGTTTGGGTAAATCCCTTCCATGGTTGTCTTCAAGATGTCGGCTACCTTTTGAGCATCCTCTTCAGCGCACTCTACCAAGATCGAATCATGAATCTGCAAAAGCTGTTGCGGTTTCTCTTGACTCTTGACTCTTGACTCATGACTATGGAGTGAAAATTCTTCCAATTTTCGCTCCACTGCCACCATCGCCAATTTCATCAAGTCAGCCTCAGTCCCCTGTATGGGCATGTTCATAGCAGCGCGCTCGGCTGCCTGGCGTACCATAAAGTTGCTCGAGTGTATGTCCGGCATAGGTCGACGCCTACCGAGCAATGTCTCGACGTAGCCATCTTTGCGCGCCTGCTCTTTAAGTGCGTCTAAGTAGCCGAGTAAAGGGGCTCGCAGCTTGAAATACTCATCTATAAACGATTTAGCCTGCGCAAATGTCATCCCAGTTGCCGCACTCAGCCCGTGTGGGCTCATGCCGTAGAGTACACCGAAATTAATAGTTTTAGCGGCAGATCGCATTTGCTTAGTTACATCTTCTGGACTACGACCATATACTTCTGCGGCCGTGGTCAAATGTATGTCTGCGCCACGATTGAACATATTTACCATTTCGGAATCGCCGCTCATTGCAGCTGCAAGGCGTAGCTCAAACTGGCTATAGTCGGCGCTGACTAGCTTTCTGCCCTTACCTGCTACAAATGCAGCTCGTATGCGCTTACCAAGATCTGTACGAACGGGTATGTTTTGGAGGTTCGGGTCGGTGCTGCTCAGTCGTCCTGTTTGAGCAATGGTTAGGTTAAAGGTCGTATGTACACGTGAATGACCGTCTACAAGCTTTGGCAAAGTATCGACATATGTGTTTTTAAGCTTAGTAACCTCACGGTACTGACTTATCAGATCAATAACAGGGTGCTGCCCGCGCAGTTTATCGAGCTCACTAGCTGCGGTGCTATAGCCTGTTTTGCCGCGCTTAATCCCCTGCTTTGGCAACTGTAACTTCTCAAAAAGAATGTCGGCCAACTGGCCAGGGCTTGCGATATTAAACTCTTGGTCGGCATGGCCATAAATTTGTTGCTCAAGATCGGAAATAGCGTCGTTAATTTCATCCGCAAATGCCGCAAGGTAAGCAGTATCGAGCTGTATCCCCGTATATTCCATACGTGCCAGCACTGGTATGACCGGTAAGTCGACCGTGGCATTGAGGTGTTCAAACTTTGGATTCTTATGAAGCTCTGCACGCTGTTTCACGGTTATAGCACGGATGACAGCGGCAATTTCAGCACCCCGCCCCAGCAACTCTTCGTCAGTCATTTCTTCGAAAGATGAACCATCGTAGCCCAGCTCCTGAGCCGCAAGATCGGTCAACGATTGCGCCCGTATAAGACTATTGAGCGTGAAGGCCGCCACGAGCACGTCGTGCGTTGTTTCCGGTAAATCGTTCATGCCCATACCGAGTAGTGTCTTGAGGGTTGATTTTGCGTCGTAACCTAGAAGCTTCGCTTCAGAGATATGAGTTAAGAGATCAGAGTTAAGAGATACTTTTGTAAGATCGAATGTGTACGTTAGTGTGTCGTTGGCAGACACAATCAACACCCGAGGGTCGCGCCCAGCCACACCCGCCGAGCGGCCAAAAACAACCAATTCCGCCTGGGATGGCAATTTTACTTCTTTCAGTTTTTCCTCATTATCGATTACCCGGTTTTCGCCCACCGTAAATCCATGATTCATACTTCCTGATTCATAATTCTGCAATTCTACATGCAATACTTCTGGAACCTGTCGCGCCAGCGAGCGAAATTCCAGCTTCTCAAGCAAGCCGAGTATCTGTTCAGGATTTGCATGGTGCCCATCCATGCGCTCCAGATCAAGCTTGAGCGGCGCATCACACCATATAGCTGCAAGTTTTTTACTCATATAGGCGCTTTCTTTACCTGCTTCCAGCTTGGCGCGCAAGCTATCTTTGACCTGCCAAAGGTTTTCGTACACGCCGTCTAGTGTTTTGTAGTCTTGCAGCAGCTGCACTGCAGTTTTTTCGCCCACGCCAGGTACTCCCGGGATGTTATCCGACGAGTCACCCTTAAGCGACTTAAGGTCCAAAAATTGATCGACTTCTATTCCGTACTTAGCCGTAAACGTCTCGGGTGAATACAATTCTATGCTGCTCAGACCTTTTTTGAGTGCAAATACTTTCACATGGCCATTTACCAGCTGCAGCAT
>JAEUQV010000002.1 GCA_016789655.1 Candidatus Saccharimonadota bacterium | reverse complement strand
GGAACTGTTGACGCCGAAAAGGCGCAGGTTGCACCAATGAGTGGTGTGTCGCCGCAGAAGTCCACGATGAGTTCCTGTGCGTTGGCTTGCGGGGTGAAGGTTAGTTCATATTGGACGCCAGTGGCGGAGGGGGTAGAGTCGGATAACTTCATACTTCGAGTTTGAATTTGCGCCGCTGACGCAATATTCGAAGCCCCCAAAAATGCTGGCACAACGCTACCAACTACGAGCGCCAGCGCCGAAAGTGCGGCCGCTGGGCGCCGTAGTGCATTATAGTTGATATTCATTGATTATTTCTCCTTTGTTGTAAAGGTTTATTTAATATTTACATCATGTAATGTACCACTCATCGTACATAGATGCAATAGAAACTGAGAAGTTAATGTGCTAAGTGTTGTAATAATTATTACTTGTCGTTGTAATTAATAATGCTTACATAGAATAATTTTTCTTATTCTGCGTTGTCTTGTAGGTATAGCCCCCCTCAAAAACCAAAACCTGCCAATTTTGATTCATGGCTGCGTGAGTCAACATTATTGATATTCTGACTGATGCATATCTGTAGCTATAACATAAGAAGAAACAAGGATTTTCACTGCTCAGACGCGGCCATAAAGGCAGGTTTTGTTTTTTTGGGGTGGCTATACACTTTTCGGTACTTTCTGGGGCAACGTAAAATAATAGCTCCACTATCTAGCCTAGATGATTTTCGAGCATAAATAACTCTTGGTTGAGGAGTCGTATAAGTAATTCAGTGGATATAGCATGAACTATGCGTGCCAGGGAGGGCTGGAATAGGTGTGGAAGCTACTATTCAGGATGTCTTGGATGAGGCTGTAAATCAGAAGGTACCAGTAGCGACCAACGACTGGTTCATTATGTAGGTACCAGCTGGTGTAACGGGCGAGATGTTGAAAATATACGAGATAGTGTAGTACGTGTAACCGGAGCTGCTGCTGGCGCTGGCGATGATATCTCCGCTTGTGTATTTGAACTGATTAGTCGTGTCATAGACTTGACTACCGCTATTATAAGCATCGCCAAGCCCGAAAGGATCGCTTGGGAACCCAGCGTCAGTATGCTGAACGGGGTCGGTGCCAAAATTGGGCATAGATGTTCCGGTGCCGTCTACCGCTCCAGTTACGGCCGTATTTGCGACTAAATTCATGCCGAATTGCTCTGTTCCTGGGCTCGATGTAGCGGGAGTATTGGGCGTCGTAAAGGTATGGCCTGCATACGTTGGTGGCGTGCCTACAGTCTGCACAACATAACCGCTGCTCAGGTACGATTTTACGTAAAACTGCGCTGTTCCAATATTAGGATGAGAACTATCCAGCACTCCCATATTTACTGAGGGTGTTTGCACACTTACCTCAATCCATGGGGTACGATCTGTATTAAAACCTGCTTGCGCCTTATAGTTAGTACTCTTTGTGCTACCGACGGTGAGCTCGCCAGCGGACTGCTTAGCACAGTACTGCCCGCCTGAGCATGCCTCAAGCTCACCACCCGACCCAAAAAACACTTCATTTACTTGATAATTAGTAGACGATGATTGTTGAGCATATACTGGTGCGGCAAAACTCACACTACATAAAAAAAGGAACACAACTATACTTCTGCTACGTTTCAATACATGTCTCATAGTACTAATGTTTATTCTCTCTCATTTTATGTTCAGACGCAAACGAAGATTAACCCGGCAGACCTATCGGTACTGAGTCTATGTTGTTTTTATTTTCACGTAAAGTAGCGTATTATAGCCGTAGAGTTAACATAAGCAAGATCGAACCTACCTATGTCCGATGAAGACAAAAAAAGCGAGGGAGCTTCAGCCGAGAGTAACAGCTTGGAATCAAGTGATGCAAGCAGCTCGCTAGAATCGACAAATGAAAGCACCATACAAAACGCAACTAGCACTGGAAAGATCGTCGAAAGCGCCGTAGAAAGCGGGCCTAAGCGGTCGTTTGTTCAGAAAATCATATCGAGAATGAATGTGTATCTGCTTTTGTTTCTTTTCTTACTGGTTCTTGCAGGTGGCATTATACTCGTAACGTATTTGGCAAGTAAAAAAACGGAAAAAAACACGGTAAAAACCCAATCTCTTAGCCAAGACACCCTAAAGCAGCTCGCTACTACTGATGTAACCGTTGGTCAACCGAAGCAAGTTCTGAGCGTACAAAGTAATGCCGTTTTCGCAGGTAAGGTACTTATCCGCGATAGTCTGGAAGTTGCAGGACCTATTCAAGTTGGGGGTAGCTTGACTGTTCCAGGGATCACCGTATCTGGTAACAGTATCTTTGAGCAGCTACAGATCAATAAGAACCTCGGTGTACAGGGTGACGCATCTATACAAGGGCAACTGGCAGTCCAGAAAGGCTTAACCGTAGCAGGAGGCGCTACCTTTGGCGGTTCGGTATCCGCGCCAGCACTTGCTGTTAATACATTGCAGCTCAACGGCAGCCTAACACTTACCAAGCACATTATCATCGGCGGTGCTACGCCAAGTCGCGAGAATGGCTCGGCACTAGGTGGTGGCGGCACGGTAGCTGTAAGTGGCTCAGATACAGCTGGCAGTATAAATATAAACACCGGGGTCAGCCCATCGGCAGGATGTTTCGTGAAGATAAATTTCTCGCAAAAATACAATGCAACACCGAATGTCATTGCTACACCAATTGGGGC
Source organism: Candidatus Saccharimonadota bacterium (assembly GCA_016789655.1). Classification (GTDB taxonomy): domain Bacteria; phylum Patescibacteriota; class Saccharimonadia; order Saccharimonadales; family UBA4665; genus JAGXIT01. The sequence continues at coordinate 13,309 of JAEUQV010000002.1, read as the reverse complement.
GAGCGCAGCACTTATTGGCTATTACGTGACACGGAGTAGTGCAGACTTTAGTTTATGTGCTGCAAATAACCCTCCGGCAAATGCCAGTTTTGGGTTTGATTACTTCATTGTAGAGTAAATTTATTTTGTTAAGAGGGGTTTTTGGGGTCTTTCTCGCATGCGGTGTGGAGTCTTTTGACTGTAGAGATCCGTGGAACTGCCCTACTTAAAACGTACGCTGCTCAATATCTGGTACAAGGCTGTATAATCCGGGGTGATATTGTTGTCTGTGTAGGCCATGAAAAACGCTCGAGCAGTGCCCGCAGCCGTCTCGAAACGCACCCCGTTAAAGCTGTCCTTTGAGATCGTCCCCACGACAGCACGCGCACTATTTGCCATGTCGCAAGTAAAATCAACCCCGCCCCATTTCGCAGGTGCCGTACCCATACGCGGATCTTTTTTGCTTAATTCAGTAAAGGTTATACAATTGTCCGAGACGGTTTCATACGCAAGACCGTTTCCATTTGCACTGACAACTATTGCTTTATTTATTGCAAAATCCGTTGGCAACTCATCGATAAATATATCCAGGGTACGGGAGTTCTGCTCATCTCGAAAGACATACTTCGGTATGTGTACGTTCACGGTCACGGGGAATTCTTTCCAGCTAGACATTAGTTGAAGCGTAAACTCATTCTTTTCTATTGTCTGCATCCGCTGTTTACCTGGACTATAGGCAGTGCTAAACGGGGCGGCATTTCTTACATTTTGATGCGGTGTTATACGCAAAGTAAAAAGCCAATAAACAACGAACGCTACGCTTACCAGAGATAAGAACCAGGCGAGACGTATGAGTGCTTTTTTATGTCTGTGCGAACGTTTATCTAAATGATACATACCCTATCTCCTCACATACTATAGCATATGCACTATGTTTTACATGTTCGCCTACGACGCACACTAGGTCGACACAAAACAATAACTCAGTCACCTAACCCATCCCCACAACCGAATAGACTGAGCGCGCCCAGAGTGACCGAACGAAGCGCGAGTCAAAGTTACGCTGACCGAAGAAGCAAGGACGTAAGCCATTCTGAGTGGATGGGGAAGTGCGGTGTATGACGGAGTATTAGACCTGCTCCCCAATGCCCTTTCCGCTTCAAATCTGGCCACAAATCAGACAATTTTGCCTCGAAATATTATGGGGTAGCATATTTATTGTTGTTTGTTGACTACATTCCTTTGCCTCTAAATGATTTACCCAGCCTGGGGTGTCCATCAGGGAAGGAATTCACAACTCCATGAATGCTTTATATATCTAGGAATACGATCACGCTATCGGCCTTGACGTGCATAAGTCCACCCTGAATACGTATTTTTTCTTCGTTTGATTTGGTACGAATTATAATGTCGCACGCTACAAGTAAAGTAATGAAATTATGGTGTTTCGGTAGTATATCGAAGGGACCCGTTTGGCTGGCTGCACTGATGCTTTCGGCTTGACCTTCAAAATACACTTTCGACGGAGCATATACTTTAATGTACATACCTCCCTTGTCGTCGGATGACTCTATTTTGCCATCATCGACTAGTTCACCAGTACTTGCATCTTGTCGAGTCGCCATATTTAGACAATGATTTCCTCTATACTCTTCAACGTCTCTTCACGTGTGAAAAAATCACCCGGGATACCATTGTGTTTGGTCATAACATTCATATTTTGCGAGAAATTCGCGATCAGCTTTTTGGCTTTTGCATAATCAGCGCGATCAGAAGGGCTCAGTTCATTTTCACCAATGATAGCGATAATACCTTTGAGCGATTCATACTTTTGGAGCAAAGCCTGCACCTGCACGCTCAATACATAATGCCGTTCGCCGACTATTTCGGGCGTGAGTAAGCTTGACGAGGTCAAGGTTAAGTCAACGGCTGGACGAATACCCTGCTCTGCGACCTTGCGACTCAGCACAATGATCGAATCCATTTCATGCTGAATGAATTGCACTGCTGGATCGGAAATATCATCAGCGGGCACATATATCGTCTGCACACTAGTGATAGACCCGTTTTCATTTGAGCTGAGTCGATCTTGCAGCACCTTAACATCAGAGAACACGGTTGGTTCATAACCGCCTTCGTTCGGCACTTGGTCGAGGATGGTACTTAGCTCATTCCGTGCCTGGATATAGCGGAACATGTTGTCCGCGAAAAACAGGATATCTTTGTGCTGTTCATCTCGGAAATACTCTGCAGCCGCCGTTGCCGATATGCCAATGAGCGATCTCTGTACAGGATTTTCATTCATTTGCGCAAAGAACATCACGGTGTTTTTGAGCAGATCATTTTCACGCAAGGTATCCCATAGCTCGTGGCCTTCACGAATACGCTCACCGATTCCGGCAAAGAACGAAAGGCTGCCCCCACTTTTGGCGGTGTTATTTATGAGCTCCATGGTGGTAACGGTTTTGCCCACACCTGCACCACCAATAACACCTATCTTACGACCCTTCACGAATGGCGTAAGAAAGTCGATTACCTTTATACCCGTTTCAAGGATTTCTGGCTTAGCTACCGAAAAGTTAGTACTTCGCCCGGGTAGTTTTAAAATGTCTTTGCGTCGAATGTTTTCACCTTCAATCGCCGGCTGGCCATCTAGCGGACCTCCGAGAGCATCAAGTATCCGGCCGATGGTCGGCTCTCCCAGCGGAATTTCTATACCTCGTCCAGTACGCTGCACGGGAGCGCCCTTCAAAATAGTACGATCGGTACGAATATTTAGGCAAAAGGCTACGCCACCTGTTTCGAGATGATCGACAAGCAGTTCGGTCTTACGTTCGTTTTCTACAACCACAAGCTCATTGATATCAGGAGGGTCGGCGTCGAATTGCACGCGAACAACGAGATCTTTTATGGAAACAATTACACCAGCCATACTATGCTCCCTCCGGTCGTAATAGGAATTAGGGGTTGGTAATTAGAAATTTGGCAGCCACCACCAACAGATTGCCAAGTTACTAACCGCCAATTCCTACCCCCTAACTTCATACAGCTGCTCCTGCCTTACTTTTCTTCATGCCATTTATGATTTCTTTTAGCCGTTCGTCTTTCACGCCACGACGCGCACGGTTATAGGCTAAGTGAAGATCGGTCTTTGTTTCGTCGGCTCGTTGATGAGACGCACTCATAGCCCGGAAGCGTGATGCGTACTGCGCCAACTTAGACTGCAATATAAGCTGGCTCAGGGCAATTTTCATCATTGAGCGCTCAAGGTGAGTTGCAACCGCAAAGCTAGTAGGCTCAAATATGTACGTCTGCTCGCTAATAACTTCATCGGGTTTGTCGCTTGACATACCAGCAGTTTTTACAGCCATAGACAATGATATTTCCTTGACCTCTTGGTTCATAAGCGAGATATACTGTTGATAGAACACCGTACAGTGTCGGTACTCTTCAACCTCGCGGATGATAGGGCTTACATTGATATTTTTATCTTTACTCGGCAACTTATAGTATTTCCTGAACGTAATGCCTCGTTGGCTAAGCTGCATAGCACCATGGTGGCCGATTACAATAATGTCATGCTTAGAAGCATCATATTGTTTAAGCATCTCCTGGACTAGCTTTTGGTCAATGTCGCCACTAAATCCACCCTCTGCAGTGATGATAATGAACAGCTCTTTATCTAGTATCATCTTCTTGGCTGAGGTTTCACGACCAAAGCTAAAGAGGCTATCGACACGAAGCTGTGTGTAAATTTTCCAAAGCTCATCGAAAAATTTTGTCGACTCGAGCACCTGGTTTTTTGTCTGAGCAATGCGCATGCTCGCTATACCCTCAAAGACGCTCGTGAGCTCTACGAGCGTAGCCATACTAGATTCTTCTTTGGCTATTTCGTTTGGCCGCTTCACGTAACTTTCTCCTCATGGACTGCCGCAGCTGCTTTTTGACGTTCAAGGTCGATCGAAAGCATTTCATCAACCTTTTTTTCTTCATCTTCAGGCAATGGTTCGGCAGGGGGAATCGTAGCTTCGTTACTGGCGACTGGAATGGCTTCGGCGGGTTTCTGCTCTTGGGAAGTCTCAGCTGAAGCATCGATTTGTTTTTCGCCTGATTGTTCGGAAGGTGCAGGTGTTGGTTCGGACACTACTTCTGGAACGGGAGCTACGGTAGAAAGCGACGGCGTGATCTGTTCGCCGGGTTTCACCGCGCTATCTTCCGTTTCATTGCTCGTATCGTCTGTGTCTGGCTTTTTGTCGTCGTGTTTGTCGTGTTTATCGTGTTTGTCGTGCTTATCATGTTTATTGCCGGAATTTTTATTTGTGGGCTCTTCGGCTGGTGCTTCTGGCTTAGGTGCTGGTTCGGGTGCAGGAGCACTCTTTACGCACACTTTAAGTAACGCCTCGTGTACCGACTGATACTCCGCATCGCTCGTCACTCGTTTAGCATATTCATTCGATGCCAATTTTAGCGCATCAATGTCTAGCACGACGCCATCCTCGAGGTTAAGAACTATGTCGAGCATGAGCTGCTGCGCCATGAGCGAAAAGGTAAGGCTTGGTGCTTGTGTCAAAAGCTCAAATACCCGTTTACCAGTTGCCAACGCTTTCTTTGCTTCGGCGCCCAGCTCCGAACCGAAATGTGAGAATTCCTCAGCCTGGCGATAGCTAGCGAGCATCTTAAGTGTTTGAGCCGCCAGGTCTTTTTGACGTTTGTTGTGGCCGATTCCACCGGCACGCGTGACGCTCAACCCCATACTTATGGCAGGCCGCACACCGTTACGGAACGTGTCCATGTCCAGAATCCATTGGCCATCTGTGATAGACATGATGTTTGTAGGCAAATATGCCGTAATGTCGCCATTGGCTGCATGTACGATGGGCACCGTGGTAAGGCATTTTCCATTAGAGTCAAGTCGTCCGGCTCGTTCTAGCAGGCTTGAGTGTGCGTAAAACATATCGCCAGGATAACTATCGCGACCAGGACTAACGCCAGACAATAAGGCGACTTCTCGATACGCATGGGCATGGCTAGTTAGGTCGTCGTAGACGATGATGGTATCTTGATCGCATTTCTGCCACAAATATTCCGCCATCGCACAGGCGACATAGGGTGCGATATAACTCATGATCAGAGACTCAAACATCGTACTCACTACAACGATGGCCTTTTCAAGGCCGCCATTCTCCTGTAAACGAGTCAGTAGTGTGTCGACATCGCTACGACGCTTGGCTATTAGGCAGTACACCACGATCTGATCGGTGTTTTTTTGGTTTATTGCGAGTTGGGTTACAACGGTACTTTTACCCGATTTACTGTCTCCCAGCAAAGCCATTCGTTGGCCGCGAACGATTGGAAACAAAGAATCTATCGCCGTCACGCCGCTTTCCAGCTGATCACTCAGAAGTTTTCGTTCGTACAATGCTGGTGCAGTATGAAACACCGGCCAGACATCATCAGCTGGAACCGGCCCTTTGCCATCAAGCGGATCTCCGGTGACAGATACGACGCGGCCGACAAAATCTTTACCTACCTTACACACCAATTGATCGTGTTGAAGTACCGCCACCATACCGACACGCAGTGTTTCGGAACCAAGATGCAGCACCATGACATGATCAGAAAGCACCTGGCTTATAAAACCCTTGCTGCCATCTTCAAACATTACCAGACCATGTAAAGCTGCCGGTTGTAAGCCGCTCACCTGCACGAGGAACTTCTCGACAGCTATCACCTCACCGACAGGCTTGCCCGATTCTACGAGTTTGGCGAAATGTTGATTACTAAAACTCACGCCGGTACCTCCGGAGAGATGATGGCTTGCAGCGGATCGGGAACGGCTGACTGGCCCGGAACTGGTTCGCGCAAGCGCTTCATCAGTAACTCGCGGCTACCGGCGAAACGACTCCCGAGTGACATATCAAAAAAGTGATTTGTCGTGCGAAGCACGCAACCTGCTCCTATGCCCGGCTGCAAACCAACTGCAACCAACAAGTGCGGGTGGATATTGGTCCGAAGCCATGTTACTACTTTCATCATAAATTGGGGCTGGGGGTCAGCGCTAAAACTAAGGTGCGCACGAGGCGCTTCTTTATGCAGTTGCTTTAATAATGTAAGCATACTTTGCCGGTTATGCTGGTACGCTAGGTCGACATGGTTCAACTCTGCGACCTGTTCAAGCGTCGTGCTAATCTTTGGCAAGGTGATTGCATCTTCCTCTTTGCCCGTACGCAAATGTTCGCTCGACATGGTGTTTTCGAGCTGCTCAAGTTCTCGGATCAGACGACCCAGATCAACTAAGCCGATCACTGAAACCGGTAAGACTGGTGCTGAACTGCTAGGCGCCATGCATTATATCCTGAATTATCGCTTCACGATTAGCCTCGAGATCGGCCAAAATGTACTCAAGTTGATCATTTAGGTCAATTTGGTCACCGATGGCTGCTAGTACATAGTGGTTGACGATGTCGGTCATATTTTGCTCAAAACGCTCAACCAATTGCTGTTTTTCCGCCAATATTTGTTTTTGTACCTCTTGCCCCAGCAATTGTCGCTGCTCATCAATGGCAGAGTTTGTTTTTTGAATGGAGTCTACTGCGAGTTGTTTAGCATCGTTGATGGATTGCTCGTATTTTGCAAATTCCTCTTGGAGATTTCGGGTAATCTCGTTCTTCATGTACTCGTTCAGCTGGCTTGTCGTTAACCGCAAATCCTGCTGCAAGAACATTGCATTTTCGGAAATGATTTTTTCAAAATGTAGACGGCCTCTGTTGCGAAGTTCTTCTCGGAAATCATCATTAAAGATATGCTCTACGTCTTCTTCAGCAGCTTTTTCTATATCGGAAGCATCTTGTTTCTTTTTGGTCGGTCCGTAGCTCATGCGGACGGCTAACCATATGAATGCCAAGGTGGCAGCTAAAAGGCTTCCGATGATCAGTGCCAGTTGCCAGATTGTCATATGTGTATTCCCACCTTATAGCTAATGCTTATAATTTCAATAATAAGTATATCGCGAGTAGGCCGATAACGAAAACAGTCAGCCCCAAAATTACTACTTGCACCAGGCCGCGTAAGATTGACTTTTTCGCCAACGGATTACGTCCAATAGATACTAGGCTGCTGCGCACACCGCCATAGAGAAGGCTTCCTGTCATAAAAAGCGTAATTATAAGTATAGCCAAGCTGACATATAGTCGCACCGTACTTACTGGCTTGCCGGCAATATTTTCACCAGATTTTCGCAGGAATGATGGTACCGGAGGACCCGTAACCGATACGGCAAGCGGATTGTGAGAAATACTAATATCTATCTGGATGAAGCCGATGGCTACCTGCTTATTGCCACCTGAAGTATCTAGCTGCGCCGTACCGCTAACGTTCTTTGACCCATCAAAGGCAGTCAGCGCCTTGCCAAGGATAACTGTTTGAGCCGCGTCCGCTTTCATACCTATACCATCGAGAGCAGATATACTTATGATATCACCAACTTTTATAGGGCCGTTTTGCGTGCTGACGAGTGCATCATATTTACCATTTGAAGCTACGTAGACTTGATTGTGACTATTATCCCCACCGAGCGATACCACCGTATCGTTAGCAGACACAACCACACCTTGCATTGACTTATCTTTTTTACTGCTAAGCGGCATTACCTTGTGACTATCGGTAGGGTCTACCATAACAATCATGCCTTTTTGCACGGTACCCGATGTACCGTAGCCTTGGGAAACAGTCTGAGCAGACATAACCAAAGGCAGCGCAAATATACCAAATAGGCTAGCTATCAGGCTAGCTTGGAGTAACTGACGACTACGGTAGAATATCGCTCGCCGCATTTACCGTAAGTATAACCGGTTTGTCCCGAGTACACCAGCTTTTTATACTTACGCCTTTTTGCTCTTTGCTTTTTGCTTTTTGCTTTTACCACCTACCACCTACATAGGTTATACTAAAGGGCACTATGTCTATAACGAAAGCTATCATCCCGGTAGCCGGCTGGGGCACCCGCCGCCTACCTATAACCAAGGCTATTGAAAAATGCATGCTTCCATTGGGCAATCGCCCCCTCGTCGACTACGTTGTCCGCGATTGCTTAGCGGCTGGTATCAATGACTTTTACTTCGTCGTCGGCGAACAAAGTGAGCAACTACAAGCATACTATCGCGATAATATCGCGCTGAATGACTACCTGAAGGCAAAAAACAACTCCCGCTTGCTCGATCTTGTAAAACCACCCGAAGCATCGTTCCACTTTATAATCCAACCTAGCTACGGTAAGTACGGTACATCTATACCAGTTGCACTTTGTAAAGACTTCATTGCCGAAGGCGAGCAATTCCTTGTTATTATGGGCGACCAATCGTTTTTCCAGCCAGACGGCAGTTCAAATGCAAAGCGTCTGATATCTATTACTAAATCCGCCAACACTCGCTCTGGACTACTGGGTATCCCTGTACCGCCGCAAGATATCGGCCAGTACGGCATCATCGAAAAAGACGACCAGAGTATGTACACGCGCATTATTGAGCACCCTAAGCCGGGTGAAACCAGTAGCACACTTAACAACGCCAGCTTTTATCTTTTTGAGCAAAGCATTTTTACATTCATTGATGAAGATTTAAATCGCCCTCACCAACCAGGCCAAGAGTACTGGCTGATTGATGCCATAAATGCCTACGTTGCCAACGGTAATCAAGTAGTAGTCGGCGAAGCTGGCGGCACCTACCTCGACTGCGGCAACGTCCAAGGCTGGCTGCACGCCAACCAAGTAGTAATAAGCGAAACCCACCCAGCCAACCTATAGCTTAAGTCCCCAGCCCTCTTACAGAGCTTTTTTCACTATCATCTTTCAGAGGACAGTCCTCTGAAAGTGATTTTGTTACAGATGGGTACTTTTTCAATACAGAGGTGAGATTGTTGTTTTATTTACTTCTTGTTATCTCTGTTAGTACTGTTACGAATTTTTCGATGTCTTGGGCAGTGGTAGTGCGCCCCATGGTAATCCTTAAGGAGCTCTGGGCATCTTGGTCGCTTATGCCCATAGCCCGCAGAACATGGCTTGGCTCTTCGTTACTGGCGCTGCAGGCCGAACCGGCTGCCGCCAATATGCCTTGAGACTCCAGCTGCAGCAACAGCCTTTCGTTGTCGTACCTAGGCAGTGTTAGGTGAATGTTGTTGGGGAGTCGTTGCTTAAGTGAGCCGTTGATATTTGCGGCTGGGATTATTTGACTTAAGAGGTGAAAAGCCCTATTTTGCAGCTCGGAAAGTCGCCGTGATTCATCGTGACGCATAGACTGAGCTTTGTCGAGTGCGGCAGCGAACCCGACTGCCCCAGCGACATTTTCGGTACCGCTGCGCAGGCCACGTTCCTGGCCACCACCCCGGATGATAGGCGAAAGCTGCACATGACTAGATACATACAGCACCCCCGTTTGCTTCGGTCCGTATATTTTACCACCGTTGAGAGTCATTAGGTCTACACCAAGTCGAGCCACATGCAGATTGAGGTAGTTCGCCACCTGGCAGGCATCGGTATGAAAATATAGCGGGATCTGGTTGCCCTGCCGTCTTCGCTCGATTCGGATTTCTTCGAGCAAGCTCGCAATTTGGCGTAAAGGCTGTATAGTACCAACCTCGTTGTTTGCGTACATGACGCTCACTAGTACCGTTTGATCAGCGATTTTGCTTCGTAGATCGTCAAGGTCTACCCTACCCTGCTCTGTCGTTAACGTAACGGTGCAATTAAAAGTATCTGCAGGTTCTAGCACTGAGTCATGTTCAATAGCACTTACCGTAACGGAGCAATTCGGAAAATTGGCCATAACACCAGCAATAGCCAGGTTGTTGCCTTCTGTGCCCCCGGCGGTGAATAAAACTTCACTTGGGCGCACACCGAGCCAGTGGGCTACCCTGCCCCGAGCAGCTTCGAGCGCTTCCCTAGCCTGCTTGGCGGGCAAATACGTTGCCGATGGGTTGTAAAACACATCGGAAAAATACGGCTGCATCGCCGCCAGCACATCACCATCCATTGGCGTCGCCGCCGCATGATCGAGATAAATCATAGATTTATTTTACCCTACGCTGCAGCAAGCAGAGGGTCAAACTTGGCATGCAGTAGTCTTTCGTACTCTTGAGCAGCCGAAACCAACCGCTCCGCCTCTTCTTCAGAGACAGGCCTATATGGCTGACCGTCTTGTGCCTTAAATATGCCGTGCGGCCGCACGTCATAACGAGTGGTTCGTACGTGGTAGTTCTTTTGAGTATCGGTCCACTCTTCGTGCCACACCCAGGTATGCTCATCGAGGCAGAAGAATTCGCGGCGCGTGCCGTGCGGAATGGCGCCAAATACATTACCGCCTATCTTGGCAGCTTCTCGTTTAATATTTCGCCGAATCACCGCCTCTTTAGCTATCGCATCTTGCGGCAAAATATAGCTTACAATTCGCTTAAGCATTACTGGTAGCCCCTGAATCTGGACGAGGTATAGATCCATACAGCGCCGCTAAATTTGCATCAATTTGATCTTGTCTAGCCTGCTGTTGATCGGCTACGACTTGCCCAACTAAGGAATCGGGTACTGCTAAACTAGGCTGTGCCGCATTCGTTAGTGCTACACGCACGTTTGCACGCGCTTCAGAAACTTCGATACTCTTAAATGCGGCTATTGTATCTTGAGGTGCTTGCTGCAACTCATCCTCTGACCGCCTTCGCTGCATCGTTTCCTGAGTGAGCCCCATAATACTATACGTCCGGCTCATAACATCTTCTGTCGTTGGATTTTGTTCCGATGTACGAATAACATTTTCACTCATACGCATACTGGCAACACCAGGTCGTTTCGGGAATAGTCTTCCTGCAGTACTCACAACGTTACCGACGGCTTGGGCGGTTTGACCTAATTCACTGATAAGACCGGGACGGTATTCAGGTGATAGTCTTTTGGGCGCCTCACTGCGTGGGCGAGGTGAAGTTGGTTTTTCACCAGTGAATGATAATGCGGACTCTAAAAAACCCATAGCTTTATCCGATGTGGTTATATACTAAAAAGTTTTCGCGCATTGGCAGTAGTCACCCTCGCTAGTTCCGAGAGAGATTCACCGCGCAAATTTGCTAAAAACTCTGCCGACAACACAACATGTTCCGGTAAGCACACTCTACCACGAAAGGGGTTAGGCGTCAAGAAGGGAGCATCGGTTTCTAACAGGAGTTTATGTTGTGGAATTGTGCGATATGTCACAAGCTGCGCTTCGTCCCGAGTAAAGGTGGCTATACCGTTTGTGCCTATGTATAATCCGTGGCTCACGGCACGCTCCATATTGGCTGTCGTATCGGTAAAACTATGCAACACTCCACTTATGTCACGGTAGCTCTCGAAAATCGGCCAAAAATCGGCAAAAGCGTCCCGGTCTGGATAGCCAGGCACCCCGCGCACATGAAAGCTCAGCGGCAAATCGTGCTCTAGCGCCAATTCTATCTGAAACCGCAGTATCGCTGCCTGCTCATCCCGCGCCGAATGCCCATAAAAATAATCGAGCCCGCACTCCCCCACCGCCACCACCTTCGGCTCTCTCACCAGCTCTCGAAACCGACACATCACCTCTGGCAATACTTGCACTCCACCGCTTACAGCACTACTTTCAGAGGACAGTCCTCTGAAATTATGTTTTTGTGGTGTAGTATATTTTTTGGCTTCGTGGGGGTGGAGGCCTATGCTTGCCCAGACGCCATCATGAGACTGGGCAAAACGCACAGCCTGCTCACTATCTTCCAGTGTCGTGCCGATGACTATCAGCTTGCGCACACCCGCCGCCTGAGCCGACCGCAAAACCGACTCGCCCGTACGTGCTACGCCATCGCTATGCCACTTGTCGTACACAGGTGTAAGTGGCTGGTCTATTTCATGTATATGGCAGTGTGTGTCGATGAAATCGAGTGGCGCCACAGACTACTCCTGAGCAGACGGCAACTCAACTCGCGGGAAAAAGCCGCCCTCAAAGGCATGGACCATGCCATCTTTAAATACAGCCTGAATCTTGGCGGCAGTTGCTGGCAGGAAGGGCTCAAGTAGCTCGGCAATCTCGAGCAGATCCCCTACAAAGCCCGCCAGAACCTCGCGCAAATGATCTTCGTCTTGTGTCTTGGCGATTTCCCAAGGCTTTTCGGTATCTATAAGTTGGTTAAGGCCGCGTACTTGCTCCCATACGCTATCAAGAGCTCTATCAAACCGGCACAAACCAACCGCCTCACTATAGGCGCCTGTGTCATGCTCGGGGCCAGGGACAATCCCCACGACACCACCTTGATACTTCACTACCATAGCAGCGGTCCGCTGGACAGCGTTGCCGAGCTCATTTGCGAGTTCATTGTGGTAGGCAGTATCGAATGTCTCCCACGAGAAATCTCCATCGTCGTAGCTAGGCACATGCCTGAGGAAGTAGTAGCGGAAGGCATCGGCGCCGTACAGCTTGATAATATCGTGCGGGTTTACGGAATTGCCGAGCGATTTGCTCATCTTTTTGTTGTCGACTGTCACATAGCCATGCACGTACAGTTGCTTGGCCAGCGGCAGCCCAAGCGCCAGCAATATACCCGGGAAAATAGCCGCATGAAAACGCAAAATACCCTTACCCACTACCTGGACATTGGCTGGCCAAAACTGCTTGAAATCGTCATGCTCTGGGTAACCAAGCACCGTTATGTAGTTGAGCAACGCCTCAAACCAGACATACATAACTTGGTTATTGTCGCCAGGCACCGGTATGCCCCAATCTATCTTGTCTTTTGGCCGAGAGATGCTAATATCGTCTAAGCCGCTATCGATAAGGGCCAGGATTTCGTTGCGCCGGGTCGTTGGTACCACCTTAAAACTACCGTCTACAATGGCTTTTTTGATCTGCTCGCCATAGTTGCTGAGGCGGAAAAAGTAGTTTTCTTCTTCTATCTTTTCATATGGCCGATTATGGTCGGGGCAAACGCCGTTGTTTTCCTTGACTACAGTCTCGGTAAAAAACTCTTCGTCGCCTGTACAGTACCAACCAACGTACTTGTTTTTGTAAATATCTTTGGCAAGCGCTTTCCATACTAGCTGTGAGCGCTGCTCGTGACCCTTGTCGGTCGTGCGTATGAAACGATCTGGTTCGACTTCGAGCGCCGCAACGAGGTCGCGAAACTTCTGCGACATTTGGTCGGCCAAGGCTTGCGGTGTGATCTTGAGCTCGGCGGCCTTTTCGGCAATCTTACCACCGTGCTCATCGGTGCCAGTGCTAAATATAACCTGCTCGCCTCGGGCACGAGCTGCCCGTGCCAGCACATCGGCCATGACAAATTCCATAGC
>JAEUQV010000074.1 GCA_016789655.1 Candidatus Saccharimonadota bacterium | reverse complement strand
AAGAAAGTTCTTTCTAGTAATCTTTAGTAACCAAACACAGTGCCAGCCGACAGATATGCGGCCAGCACTGTGTTTTATTATGAGATACTAAAAGTTGACAGAAAATCAAACAAGTTGTATAATGCGACACATTATTACTATTTTAGAACCAAGAAAGACGTACCATGACAGTCATTTCTACAAGACTTGCTGACGCTGAGAGTGGCTCCCGTATGGGGGCAGAAATGTACCGCTTGGGAGATGTCGCTAGCGTTGCGGCCGTAAAACCTATTGAGTTGGGTTTAGTTAATGGCAGTGTCCCAAGAGCAATATACCGGCTAGGTATAGTAGACCCATATGTTGCAAAATATGATGACGCAGACCGAGCTCGCTACTCTGACATTGAGGCAGGCTTTGACAGCATGGCAAGAGCGAGAGAGGTCTCTGGCAGATGGAAGCGTGAACCAGGTACGGTTTATTTTGATGCTCATGGCAACCCGGCAGAAAAAGGGAATAAACAGTGGGGAGATCCTGAATCAAATGAGCGTTTTCTTAGACTAGCAGGGCCAGGCTTGAAGGCGTGGTCTGAGCTGATACCAAGTGCAAAAGCTCTGATGTGTATATCTGACCCTGAGGCAGTAGTGAATGTCGCTACTCTCAGCGGTTCTACAGAAATGGATGAAGAGGGGCGCAAGTGGTTAACTCTCAGTACAGACGGCAGGGGAATACGTAGTCGCGGCACAACGATGGCAGAAATCGTAAGGGGCTACGCGGAGCAGAGACAGTTTGATGGCCAGGTCAATTGGATGAGCGTTGCTTGTGGTACTGCGCTGCCGGCCATGCAGGGTGCTATGCGGGCAGGTATAGATAACCGTACGTCACTGACGCTCGTTGATCTAGACCCTGATGCTATGGGCTCAACTCAATCTTTGGCAACTGACTTACGTTTTCAGGGAGATATTACCCAGCAAAGGATGAATATATTTGACCCCAGAAAGGTGCAAAATCTAAAGGAAAGATTTGAACAATCTGGGCAGAGAATAGACTTAATTGATGCCGTAGGCATCTTGGAGTACACAAGCAAAGAGTTACTTGGTGTTGATACTGCTGTATTCCTACGTAGTTATTACGACTTGTTAGCACCTGGCGGAAAACTTGTGGCTGGCCAGATGAGGGCTGACAGGCCTAACCCGCACTTCACTATGGGTGTGATTGGCTGGCCATATGTTGTCATGCGGACACCCGCTGAACTCATGAAGGTTGTTACCGACGCGGGGATCCCGGCGGAAAACGTTACGATGTATTTGCCAGACGACGGTGTATACTCGGTAATAAGTATTGATAAGCCTTGGGAGGGTCAACCTGTAGAACCTCCGGTTGAGCTAAGCAAATCTCTTGGCGGTATTGTCCTAGGCAAGTAGCTGCGGTCTTTTGTGTGCGGATTGTATGTATAGCCCACCGAAAGCTGTCTAACACTTAATTACTTATGCCAAAAATGGTACAGTAGGAACATGCGCCTGCTACTTATATACTTGCTGTACGTTCTTGGTCTGGCGAATCTCGTAATTGCATCATTTGTACTCTTGAGGGGGAAGGATAGTAATCAAAATCGAGCATTCTTTGGGCTGAGTGTTGGCATCGCTGCTTGGTCATTTGGTATCGCAGGCTTTATCATCTCCAGCAGTTTTATTGGCGCACTTTTATGGGCAAAAATATACTATATTGCTCCGGTTGTCATGGTTTTTTCGGTAATTGCATTTGCTGATTATTTTATAATCAAAAGCAGGCTTCCCGTATATGTCAATAAGATTATCGCCGCCCTAGGGACAGTATTAATACTCTTAATTGCGCTAGATAAGGATTTTTTGACTACGCAGATAGTTGCCAGAGAATACGGTAAGCAAGTCGTACTCAACCCTGTGCACTATGCTGTCTACTCGGCCTATGTCTTAGCGGGGTTTATAACCGCGATTATCCTGATGTATGCAAAATACAGAAGTACACAGCTATCCTTACAAAGACGTCAGCTGCTGGCATTTCTTATAGGTTTCACTAGTTCATGTGTGCTTGGTGTCTTCTTTAATCTGGTATTGCCCTGGTTTGGGGACTACTCACTTATTGAATTTGGCCCAATCTGTACGGCGTTTTTGGTAGCGTCAATTGGTTATTCAATGGTAAAACACCATCTTTTTGGCATAAGAGTTTTTATGATTCGCGCAGGTATATATTCTGCCACTACGGTGTTATTGGCGTTGTTGTATGTTGCTCCAATCATATGGGTTATTACTCGTTATTTTAATCAGCGTTTGGATCTTGCCGAGTTTGTTTTACTAAATGTCGTAGGTACTCTCGTTGCAACAAACTATTCGAAGTTGCAGCGCTGGTTCAATCGGGTGACGAGCCGATTTTTCTTCAGAGATTCATACGAGCCATCGAAGTTATTGGCAGATCTAAACAAGACACTAGTGTCTACTATCGATCTAGGTGTTATGCTAAACCGAACCTCTAGGCTGTTGACTCAGACGATTCGACCCGAGTTCTGTTACTTTGTGCTCAATGCGACACATGCTAGCACGGCGCGGATTATTGGTTTAGAGGATAATAAAACGTATCCAGTCGATATAGACAGGCTACTAGGTGAGGTTAGGCGACTAAGAGGTGCTTTGAATGTTACGTCACAAATGACAGAAACTAACAGTAATACGAGGGATTATTTGCATAAGAATGATATTGGAGTAATTGTTAGTATTGTCGTTCGTGAAGACAGTGGGGAAAATGTGCTTGGATATTTGGTAGTCGGTGAACGCAAAAGTGGGAAAGAGTATGACCTACAGGATGTTCAGACCTTCAGTACAGTAGCGAACACATTAGTCATAGCTATGCAGAATGCACTCCGTTACGAGGAGGTTCAAAATTTCAACAAAACGCTACAGGAGCGGGTAGAAGTTGCGACAAAAAAGTTAAAGGCAGCCAATGCAAGACTAATCAAGCTCGATGAGACCAAGGATGAGTTTGTGAGTATGGCAAGTCACCAGTTGCGGACGCCGCTGACCAGTGTGAAGGGGTACCTTAGCATGGTTATCGAGGGCGATGCGGGGCCACTGAATGCTCAGCAGGAGGATCTGCTAAAACAGTCCTACATGAGCAGCCAGCGCATGGTGAACCTCATAGCCGATCTGCTTAATCTGTCGCGTTTGAGTACGGGCAAATTTGTCATAGATTCGACGCCGACCGATCTGCGAGTAATAGTCGACCAAGAGGTTGCGGGCTTACGCGAAACGGCCAAGGCTAAACATATTGAGCTGACGTGGGATATGCCGAAGACGTTTTCGCTCTTGCCGCTCGACGAGAACAAGATCCACCAGGTAGTCATGAACTTTGTCGACAATGCGCTGTACTACACGCCCGAGGACGGTAAAGTAGAGGTTACGCTTATCGAAACGCCCAAAGCCGTCGAGTTTCGCGTGAAAGACACCGGCATAGGCGTGCCGCGCGAGTTGCAGCGGCACCTCTTTACTAAGTTCTATAGGGCGGATAATGCTCGTCGGATGCGGCCAGATGGTACGGGGTTGGGGTTGTATATGGCCAAGAAAGTGGTGGTAGCTCAGGGCGGCTCGGTGATATTTGAGAGTCAGGAAGGCAAGGGCAGTGTATTCGGCTTTCGGTTCCGGAAGCCCCCGGTAGCACCAGTGAATGTCGAAGTGGCGTAAGAAATATCGCTCTAGTACCCCAACCCCTAAATAACCCCGCATCATAAAGTGTCGGATCACGTGCCAGAAAACTACCGTAAATGAGGAAGCGTATCGGTAATAGGCTGAGTCATTTACAGTAGTTTTCTGGCCGTTAGACGATGGTTTATACGGGGTAATTTAGGGGTTGGGGTACTAGCCTCCTACAGCTTATCGCCTCTCAACTACCAACTACCAACAGCCAACACGCAACAAACAATCAACTACCAACCCTGAGCTTCATCTTGTCCCTTACACTTCGTCACCTCCCCTCTCTCACTGTCATCCCAGCGAACGCTGGGATCCCGTTGTTCATATGCTTTGGTCATCCTCACGAAGGTGGGGATCCAGAAAAACACGAGTTTCGCACTTCCACCTTTTTCTGCTAGCCTAAAAGCATGACGTTAGTCATGCTTTTTTGTCAGCAAAGGAAAAACAAACATGTCCCGTTCAAAATGCTCTCGTGAGTTGTATTGCTCATTTCTGGAAGTAACGTCAAGCCGGTACTCGGCACTCAGCCTGAGTGAAGTAGCCCCGGTAGGGGCTACGCTGTCGCACGACAGCATCTCTCGCTGGCTGGCTGCTGAAAAGGTACAACCCAAGGACGTGTGGCGGGCAGCAGCCAAGCAGGTTCGGGCCGCTCCCGGTATCCTGGTCTTTGATGATGTGGTCATCGATAAAAGCCGCAGCGGCAAGATGGGACTGGTGAACTGGCAGTACGCTGGCAGCAAGCATGACATCACCCGGGGCATTGGTGTTGTGAACGCCCTCTGGCAAGTATCCAAAGATGACTACATCCCCATGGACTACCGCATTTGGAACCCGCCAGAGGATGGTAAGACCAAGAACCACCATTTTCAGGATATGCTGTCTGCTGCAAAGCAGCGACAGCTTCATCCTGAAATGGTGGTAGCTGACAGCTGGTATAGCTCCTTGAAGAACCTGAAGGCGGTTCGGTCCCACGGTTGGGATTGGGTCATGGGGCTACGGAGTAATCGCCTGGTAGGTAAGCCCCATATCCAGCTCAAAGAGCTGGATATCCCAGACGACGGACTGGTGACATTTCTCAAAGGCTACGGATGGATCAGGGTCTTCCGGTTTGCAGCCACTAACGGCCGCACGGACTACATTGGTACCAGTCGGACTGATCTATCCAGAGCACACATCAAGGAGTACTTTGAACGTCGTTGGAGCATTGAGGTGCTGCACCGAGAGCTCAAACAAACCTGTGGCTTGTCACACTGTCAGGCCAACACTGGCCGGGCCCAACGAAACCACATTGGGCTCTCCTTGCTCACCTGGGTCCGAAAACACCAGAGAAGGCTCATTGACCATGCGACCATGTACCAACAAGACTGGGAGGTCATAAAACCGGGCATCCAGCTAGCGCTGGCTGCCCGGATGCGGTGTTGAAAGTGCGAAACTCGTG
>JAEUQV010000049.1 GCA_016789655.1 Candidatus Saccharimonadota bacterium | reverse complement strand
TTAATGAGGAACTGCCCATACATCTGAGCAGTGACGCTCATGGTTGATCGACAATTGTTACTAGGTGATTCATGTTTGTTTTCTCCTTACAGAACAAGCGTGCCTGACGGCACGGTTTTATGCAAGTGCGTAAGTCCTATTATATTGTAAGCTATCGTACATTTTTCCCTGAGGAAACCCAATTTAAACTTGCCTAATACCGCTTGAGCTTTCATACTAGTAATTAATGCCGCATCAGATAAAAAAGAACCTAGGCGTAGTAAAACACGGTGAAGAAACAGAATTTCGAGTCTGGGCGCCGTTTGCTGCTGCCGTATCGCTAGCGGGTACTGTTTGTAGGGACGCTGAACTTCCTATGAATAATGAAGGCGACGGCTATTGGTCACTGCGGCTAAAGGGGGTTGAGCCGGGACAAAACTACGTCTACCGCATCACCACGGCCGATAAGCGAAGTATAACTCGCAACGACCCGAGAGCACAGCAACTCACAACTTCAGATGCAGGCGCTTCAGTTATTATTGACCCTAATTTTGATTGGGAAAATGATACATTCACTCCACCACCCTCTGAAAAGCAGATAATATACGAGCTACATGTTGGCACCTTTAACCGTCCCGACGCTGCTACCATCGGCAGCTTTGAAGATGCTTTGGAAAAGCTAGATTATCTTGTTGATTTGGGAGTAAATGTGATAGAACTTATGCCAATCACAAGCATGGCACATAGTTATGGCTGGGGATATGCGCCGAATCACCTCTTTTCGGTCGAAAATGCCTATGGTGGTCGGCACGGGTTGCTGACTTTTGTGCGCGAGTGTCACAAAAAAGGTATAGCCGTACTACTTGACGTTGTCTATAACCACTTCTCGGGCGAAACTGACCTCTGGCAATTCGACGGATGGAATGAAAACAGCCGAGGAGGTATATATTTTTACAATGACGAACGCGGCGATACGCCATGGGGGGGACGACCGGACTACGGACGTCCTGAGGTACGTCAATACATACTCGACAATGTCACTATGTGGTTAACCGAATACCACCTAGACGGACTCCGCGTCGACTCAACAATTTATATGCGGAACACCGAAGGGCATGATAACGACCCTGCCCACGACATCCCTGATGCTTGGTACTTGCTGCAAGACATTGTTGAGCTAGCACATAAGATTAAGCTGTCGGCTACCATTATCGCCGAAGACTGCGCCAATAGCGCCTATGTGACTAAACCGCGCTCGCAAACAGGCTGCGGGTTTGATGCCCAATGGGAGCTTGGCTTCCCGCATGTTTTACGCGATGCACTCGGCCTTACGCCTAATTATGCTCGCACACTCGCCGGTGTACGCTATGAGCTCGAACGCACATATAACGGCGACGCCTTTGAAAAAGTGGTGTTTAGCGACTCACACGACACTGCAGCAAACGGCTCGGTACGAATAAACGAAGCGGCTAGCTCGGGGGACGCTGCCGATATCCACGCCCGCGAAAAAACACTCCTTGCCAGTGCGGTTACGCTTACCGCTCCAGGCATACCCATGCTTTTACAGGGGCAAGAATTCTTACAAGAAGGCAGCTTTAACGACTGGAAAGAGCTTGAATGGGGCAAAACAGAAACATATTCGGGTATGGTACTCGCACACAAACATCTCATAGATCTGCGCCTGAATCGTTACAGAAACACGGCCGGCTTACTTGGTCAAAGTACTGCGGTATTTCACCAAGATGACAGTAACAGCGTATTAGCCTACCACCGTTGGGACCAGGGCGGAGCAGGCGACGATGTGCTTATGATTGTTAATTTCGGTGATCAAGTTCATGACATGTACCAACTCTGCCTTCCGCTCGCTGGCACCTGGCAGGTTCGTTTCAATAGTACCTGGAAGGGCTATAGCCCCGATTTTCACCAAATCGACATTAGCGAAGTCACAACCGAGGAAGGCAACCTAATAACAGTAAACCTTCCCGCATATGCCGTCCTCATCCTCTCCCAGAACCCCGCCTAACCACGAAAACATCCTTACCATTTTGGAACTTACGCGGGAACGGCACATTCCAGGCGAAAATCTCCGCCTCTTTACCCGTGCGAAACAGGTTTCGTGGGGGACGCCTTTTCGCTCCGCTGTGCCCCAGTACGCCTGCGCGTAGCCTGTCCTGAACCACGGCACGTCGCCATAGCATGCTTGGTTCAGGAGTGCTCGGATTTCATTCCAGACTGCACCATTCCCGCATACAGCCTACCTATTTAAATTGTACGGCCGGACAATCTAAATAGGTAGTTGTGGATGCTCACTTGGTCGGGGGGTCGATAAACGTTTTTTGGGATACGATGCTATACTTTGTGTATATGAAAAAGACGCTGCTTATCGTAGTCTCTGTATGTCTGCTAGGCGTCGGCCTGTACCTAGCATTCGGCAAAGACGATACGGCAGCAGACCAGTCATCGAACAAGCAGCCAAAAGCAACTACGCAAAGCAACCACACGTCGTCATCCGCGGCGCCAACCGAGCTTTTCATCGGTAACGCCAACGCACCCATCATGATTATCGAATACGGCGATTACAAGTGCCCTAAGTGCAATGATTTTCACCAGAAAGCCGGTAAAGACATCCGGCGTGAATGGGTTGATAGCGGTAAAGCCAAGATAATTTACCGCCCATACCCACTTTTTGGCGAGGATTCTGGACTAGCGCTGTATGCTTCCTTCTGCGCAGCAGAGCAGGGCAAGTTTACAGCCTATCACGATACAATGTTTAGCTTTATGTGGGACAACTATTTCAGTAAAAGCAACTTCGACGCAACCACGCAAAAACTTTTCAGCCCAGAAAGGTTAGGCGAACTTGCCGGGGAAGCCGGGCTAGACGCAGCAGCTTTCACAACCTGTGCTGGGGGACGTACTCATGCTACAGCATACAATCTTACCGTCGACAAAGCAGCCAGCGACTCTGTACAGGGCACGCCAACACTTATCATAGGCGGACAAAAAATCGTTGGCCCGCAACCCTATAGTGTCTATAAGGCTCTGCTTGAAATTGAAAGCGCTAAATGAAGCTCCCGCTTACCGTAAAGTTAAAGATTGCCTGTCGCAATACGCTCGCTATCGTTTGTACAAAGCCGCTCTATTCTCTTTTGACTGTCGCGGCGGCAATCTCTATGCTGACAATCATCATCTGGTCGCTGAACTATCAGCTCGTCGGCTACATCCTAACCAATGACGGTCTAAGCCCTCTGCAAAAAGTGCGCTTCTTTAGTTACGGTTACGAAGCACTTTTTAGCTCATTCGATAGTTTTCTATCTGTCAGCATCATCTCGTTATCATTTTTGTTTGGCATCAACATAGCTGTACTAACCTACTCGCTTCGGCGCAAAATTGCTTCCACTCGCGCCACGGGCGCCAGCGGTCTAGCCGCCACACTCGGCATCCTCAGTAGTGGCTGCGCGGCCTGCGGTACCTCACTACTCGGCCCGCTCCTTGCCACGCTAGGCGCTACCTCGCTCACTGCAGTTCACAACATCGGTGCTGCTTTCAGTATCATCGGTAGCTTGCTACTACTGTACTCCATCTACAAAATCACCCTCCAAACCCAAACCAAAAATCTCACTTGAGATAACACGTATACGTTATTATCTTACCCTCCCATCGTCCGAAATATCAAAATAGATTGTCCGGCCGGACAATCTAAAATGACCAGTGAAAGTACTTCCTCACTGGAAAGAGCGGTAATAATATTTACCTACGGCCTAGTAACGCGAGCAAATCGGCTTCAGATTGGATGGCGGCAGCTTCTTCCATAGTAAGCGTCACTGCATGTTTGGCGGCTATTGCCTCATATCGCTCAACACGGTGTGCCAAAAGCCGAGGGTATAAAAATGCACCAACCTCCTTCGGTGACACATTCTCAACGCTTCGCACATTGAAATGCGTGAGTAGTTTCGGCATCTCAGCTGCGATAAAATTAGGTCTATAGTACATTGGCTTAGGATTAGCGTTATTTCTTTTAGTTAACAGAGCAGTGTGTGATTGCGTAGCGCAAATATAGATAAGTGTAACGCTATCGTCAAGCATCTGTAACACAGGGTCATCAGGGTCAGTTACATCTACAATCTCGCAGAGACTACCACTCAAGTCAGCCATAAAATGAGGGTACTGATACAGTTTTTGTGCTCGTTCTACAAAAGCTGGGATATCAAGCATGGCCGCTTTTTCGGCTTCGGCGTGCATCGCCATGCGACTACTGAAATCTTTCAGGGTCGAGCCTAGTTCTTTCGGATTGCCAAGCATTCCCATAAAATACGCTGTTGCGAGTAAATTATCGATATGCACACGATGTTCAACCGTAATAGCATCCCGTCGCAGCATTTCCCGCAGCAAAGGATGCTGCATGGCCAATTGCTTTACATAGTCACTCAGTTGATCTCCAAGATAGTGCGTCCATATCCGATAATCAACCGAATAGTGAAACCAGCTGTCGCGTGAAAGCACACGCGACAGGCGCGTTTTACCGACCCCACTCAGCCCCATTACTGCAATTCGGAGTGGCTTGGACGACGGCTGCAATCGGGACATGTGCGTAAATATTATAGTTTTACTTTTGTTGCATGACTGCTTTGAGATCGTCGAGTGAATTACGAATGGTAACGTACCGCTCTGGTGTTTGGCGTAGTCGCTTGAGCTCAGCGCTATTATCGACTGTAATTCCGGCATACTTTAGGATTTCTTCTGAAAATTTCAAAGGTGAAGCGGTCGAAACAATAAGGTCTACCTCGTGTTCCGGCGGGAACTCTTCAGCGCCGCACCATGCTACTGCAGTATGGGGATCAAGCAAATAACCTGTCTCGTCGTACACTTGCTTGATAGTTTTCACTGTTTGTTCATCCGTGCAGTGAGCAACCTGAATATCTGATCGCATACGACGTACAGAATCATCAAACAAACGCCGCAATCGCGGCATATTGTTCGGTGCACCGACGTCCATAGCACTCGACAGCGTATGTACAGTCTTAAGCGGATGGTAGCGGCCAAGATTGCTATAGCGATACAATGCATCGTTTACATTATTTGCCGCCAGGAAGGTCGAAATGGGCACGCCTATTTGCTGTGCCATAACACCGGCCGTAAGATTTCCCAGGTTACCGCATGGCACAACAACGCGCATATCTTCACGACCCAGCTGTGCATATGCGCGTGCATAATACAGCGTCTGCGGTATGAGTCGGCCAATGCTAATAGAGTTTGCAGAAGTTAAGCCTACTGACGTAGCGAGTACTTCATCTGCAAATGCCGCCTTGACGAGCGCTTGGCAATCATCAAAATCGCCCTCGACCTCGACGCTGCGAACATTGTCTGCCACCCGTCGAAGCTGATCCTGTTGCATCTGGCTAACTCTACCTTTAGGGTACAAAACCACCACAGACACTCCTGATACATCGGCAAAACCATGTGCTATTGCACCACCCGTATCGCCACTAGTAGCTACTAGAACTGTACTGGTGCGTTTGTGCTTAGTATTGAAATACCCCATAAAGGCCGCGAGATAATGAGCTGCGACGTCTTTGAAGGCCAAGGTTGGACCATGGAACAACTCTAAAATGTACTTATCGGCCACTTTTACCGTAGGCGTTTCAAAAGTTGCCGCAGTTTCAACGATACCACGGAGATCTTTGTCGGGAATCTCATCGCCCACCCAGGCTTTGAGCATTATAAAATCAACCGCCTTAGCATCGAGTCCAGAAAGAGAAGCAGTTTGGCCTTCTGTAAGCTCAGGCATATGCTCTGGATGATACAAGCTACCATCAGCAGGAATGCCCCGATACAATGCCTGCTCAAAGGTAACGATATCCTTACGATTGTGCAAACTCACAAACTTCATACTATATCTATAGTACTCCATCTGGTAGCGAACGCAAGTATCTGTTGTGGTAGGCTCACGCTATGATGAAACATTATTGCAGTTTAGAAGATAATTCGTACCCGTTATAAAATGTGAAGTATTTTACAAAAAGCATAAGCAGCGTTATGCTAAACGTAGTACAAACTCTTTATAGGAAATTGTTATGCAAGAAAGCCTGCCAGCCGCACGCATCCTCATGGGGGATAGCCTCGGCTTTCATATTATATTCGTGCTCTTTGGTCTGACCTTGCCAATTTTAGTGGCCTGGTTCGAATGGATGGGTATACGAAAAAAAGAAAAAAAGTATATTGATATCGCTAAATTCTGGTCAAAGATTATGGCCCTGCTCGTTGTCACGGGCGTCATTTCCGGAACGGTCGTCGCACTGCAAATGTCATTAATATGGCCGGGTGTACTCGATTTCGGCGGAAAAGTATTGGGCTTACCATTCATGTTTGAAACCTACGCTTTTCTAATTGAAGCGATATTTCTCAGCCTGTACATGGTCACCTGGAATAAGGTAGCACCTGTCGTACACTGGTTCTTCGGGGTCATGACAGCCTTCGGCGCCAATTTAAGCGCATTCATGATCACGAGCGTCGACGCCTGGATGAATAATCCTACAGGATTCACGATGGCCAACGGTAAAATCGATACTGCCGACGTCGGAGCAGCCATGTTTTCACAGACTTCAATCGTGCAATTTATCCATTCGATGCCAGCATATTATTTCGCCGCCTCTACGGCTATAGCCGGCATCTATGCTGCAAAACTGTTACGGACCCGCTACAAACAACGTATAGGTGCAGCACACACATGGGATTGGCTTGTAATCCGTAAGCTTGTTGGCTTTGCCACCATTATGTTTGTAGTAATGTTCATCACTGCAGACATAACAGGTAAGTACCTGGCGAAACACGAACCAACAAAATTAGCAGCCCTAGAGCTTCAATACCAAACAAGCGATAATGCACCGTTACTAATCGGCGGGGTCGCAGGCGAAAACGAAACGGTCAAAGGCCCGCACTTTGAAGTCCCCGGCGCATTGAGCCTGCTTGCAGGCAACAGCACAAGCACAGAAGTAAAAGGTCTGAATGAGGTCCCCGAGTATGAACGCCCGCCACTTTACGTACACACACTCTTTGACATCAAGATGACGCTCATAACATTCCTTGCCGTAGCCTTTCCTGCCTATTTCATTCTAAGAAAGTGGCGCCCAAGCGTACTACAACAACGCTGGGCATTACTTGTCATGGCCATATCCGGCTGGTTTGGGATCGTGCTCGTTGAGCTTGGCTGGATGATGACGGAAATCGGCCGTCAGCCTTGGGCGGTCCATGGCTATGTTACGACATCACAAGCCCTAACTACTCACGATGTACGTTTCCTAGGTATGCTCTTCCCGCTTGCGTACGTCTTACTTTTCATTGTCACGCTGCTCGGCATACGAAAACTTGTGCGAGACAATAATAAAGTCGCGAAGGGAGTACGCTGACATGTGGTTGTTTTATGTCTTATTCTTGACACCCCTTGTACTATTTGTAAGTGCGTTCTTATATGAAACATGGCTGAGCTTCGCTCGTCTCAAAAACCCAAAGAAGGGGAGGGCGGGATATGTGACTGCCACATGGGAAGTGACGCATACACTGCTTGTGTTTACTGTAGTCATGCTGCTCATGACTTTCACGCAATCACTTACTGCGCTCGCGAGATCGTTGTATTGGTCAACTTTCGTTGCTGCGGTATTTCTCGGCTTACGAGCGGTCGCATACCTCTATATATTTTACGTACGCCGCGACACTAAAAGAATTAATGCTATCGACTGGTTTTTTGCCATTACGCACGTTGGTGCTGCTATATTCTTAGTCGTCACCGTTTTGCAGGCACTTGTCTTCATATGGACCAAAGATCCGGTTGCCAATACGCAGTTCTTCCCGGCATTTGTGCCTGGGCTCTTGCTGGTACTGGCACTGTGTGCGGTTCCGCTGGCAACCGTGTACCGAACGAAATAAGTGATGGGCGCAGAAGCCCGAAAATATCTCCCGACAGAATTTATATTTCGACTATCTAGTACTCCAATTCCTTTGTATTCCTCATTCCAGACTTCTCAGCTGCATTTCAGGTGATATACGCTACAATGCACCTATGACTTCACACAACAACTCGACTCCAACAATCGTCGGTGCACTCGCCATCGCAACTATAATTGGCGCTGCCGCTTATGTGCTCACCCAAAGCAATACTAGTTTTAAGGCAGCTTCGCCGACCGCAGCCGCCAATACCAGTCAAACTGCTACCAAAGAAACAACCAGTCAACCGAGCGACAGCGCTACCGCCAGCAGCACCGCAACAGACCCTGTAGCTGCTACTTCTACCGATACGGGCACCGCGAACAGTGCCACTAGCGGTTACAAAGATGGCGCCTATAGCGCAACTGCTACCTATGCCGTACCGAAAGGTTTTAGCAATGATATTACTGTAAATATTACGGTGAAAGATGGCGTAATTAGCAGTGTAAGCTCCGACCATGACTACACTGACCGAGAATCTGGCATGTATATTGATGCTTTCGATAGCCGTCTATCCTCGCTCATCATTGGCAAGGCACTAGACGTAGCCTCACAAATCCGAGTCGGAGGAGCCTCGCTCACGACATATGGCTTCAATGACGCATTGGCAGCAATCGCCAGCCAAGCCAAAGCCTAAGAGTGAATTGAGAATTGGGAATTGAGAATTATTCGTTAAACCTTAATCGTTAATCATAATTCGTTTTCGTCAAGGAGTAGCCATGTCTAAAGAAGCCAAGCCCAGCCCCAGCCGACCTCACCCTGAAACGCATCTGCATGAGCTTGACGCTCTCGGCACGCACTGGTGTATCGAATCACTTGATAGTGAGCTTACCGCAGCAATCCGCCAATCTATCACAGATCACATAACGAAATTTCAAGAAACATATACTCGCTTTACCGATACTTCGCTGCTCGGTCGGCTCAATAAAGAGAAGCGGCTATACAAACCTCCGGCAGACATGTTGGCCATGCTCAAATTTGCACGAGATATGTTTCACATCACTGGTGGCGTGTTTAATATCTCAGTCGGAGGGGAACTATTAGCTCGTGGCTACGGTAAGGTGAGCGGGCAGGGAAATATATCGCAAAAAATGTGGGATGAGCTGCAAGCCACCCCTGAAAAAATAACCATCCCAGATGAAATGAGTCTTGATTTCGGTGGCTTCGGCAAGGGTTGGCTCATAGATGAACTGGGCAAGCTTCTCGCCCAACATCGGGTGGAGCACTTTGTCATCAATGGCGGCGGCGACATACTCGTGAACGCACCCGAACCGATCGAGTTTGCTCTTGAACATCCACTGGACCCCAATAAATCTATCGGCAGCACCAAAATCCAGCGCGGCGCCTTGGCGGTAAGCTCCACTATCAAGCGTTCGTGGACCAAGGACAACCAACGCCAGCACCATATAATCGACCCGCGTTCCTGCGCACCATCCGAAAACGATATCGTCAGCGCCTATATACGCGCCGACACTGCCCTCATAGCCGACGTCTGCGCTACCGTCCTCCTCATAGACCCCACGCTAGAGCAAGCGCTAACCGAAAAATACAGCCTCAAAACCATCCTCCTCCACCACAACCAGCTCACTCCCTAACCCATAAATAAAATGTCCGGCCGGACATTTTAAAAACAGAAGTATCAATAGCGGATAGTAGCCGTGAGCATCTTGTGGTCAGATAGCGGTCCTCTGTTCGAGGTTGGCTGAACTTGATTGAAAATACGCACATTCAGACCACTGTTTACTAAAATATGATCTATGCAGAATAGGGGAGGGTTGCCGACGGTTGGCGCATGAGCAGGATCGGCGCTCGTAAAGCCATATTCCGTTGCAAGCTGCATGACAGTATCGCTTGCCATATCACCAAGTCGCTCAATAAGACCGCGAGCGCGTTCTACGCCCCTTGAATCATAATAGTTTTTGATATTTCCACCAGGTAATGCGCGTGAGATTGCTGCTACTCGTCGAGCTACACTCGGCCGCCAACCATGCCTGTACATGGCATTGAAATCGCCCATGATCACCATCGGTCCTTCATGCGATACAGCTAGTACATCTTGTATGCCTTTTTCTCGTTCAGTACTACTGTAATCCGGCAAAAGCACACCTACCACAGCGACACCTCCGACATCAGACCACGCCCCTAAACGCACTCCCGTTTGAAACTGCCGGGGGTGAGTAGCCGTGTCTCTTGATAACATGACGTTAGAGTGATTATTACGATGCCTTGGGTCTCGGGATACATCCGTCACTAAAGCTTGATAACCTTCACTCGCAAACGTATTTAAAGCAACACCAAGGTTATACTGCGATTGATCATCGTGTTTAAATGCGGCTTCACCAAGCCAAACGATATCCGCACCAGTTCTATTTATTGCCGAAACCGCATGACTACGCCGCTCAGGGTCCCCAAGCGAATTGAGCGTATTCCATGTCGCAACTTTAATCTCACTCATTTTTTATACTATAACACACTATTTTACTATTCGCAATTTTTTCATACCTCGGGGACAACGCAGTAGGGCATAATATCAATGGAATTAAAATGGACGGCCGTCCATTTTTAAAAATATTTTATGTACGATGGTACCGAACGAAATGTAGTACGCTACCAGCTATATTTAATCAGTAGCTAGTTCTTAACCCTGGAGCGCATGTGGCATACTATAGGTATGAAGTTATAAAAAGAGCAGCTAATGATATCCTGGTGGAAGAAGCGCATGGGGGAAGTGGCAGGCGAAAAGTTTACGCTTCACCAGAGCATATGCAAAGTACGCATTTTGAGATGATGACGCATGGGTACTTACCGGCTGGGCAGACATTTGACTGGCACGACCACCCGGGCGAGGAAGAAATTATGGTAGTCGTAAAAGGGAACGGCGAAGTACACGAT
This sequence comes from Candidatus Saccharimonadota bacterium, assembly GCA_016789655.1. GTDB lineage: Bacteria > Patescibacteriota > Saccharimonadia > Saccharimonadales > UBA4665 > JAGXIT01. The sequence goes on along the minus strand of JAEUQV010000049.1, from coordinate 3,255 downwards.
GAAGACGGCGTGTACCCCTATGCCCCTGGCGATATGTTTGTGTTTCCGGCCAATGTGCAGCACAAAGTACACAACCCAAGCAGCGAGGAGCACGAAATGCTATTTGTGCGAGTAAAAGTTTAGAAAATCAATCGAAAAAGAAATGCGACCTGAGCTATACAGCAGAGGTCGCATTTCTATAGTTTTATAGTACTACGATTTCTTTTTAAAGTCAAGTAGCTTGAGCTGTTTGGTGATAATCAGCACCCTACTAACTTTCTTGAAATCGTGAAATCTCCGCTCTATCTCAGCTATACACTTACTCTGCAGTATCTTGGAGCTGCGTATGTCAAAGATAATGTTTGATGATTGTTTGAGGGCAGAGCGAAAACTATGCTCAAGCGTATATTTACCATTGCTTCTTGGGCATTTTATTTCCCATTCTAGGCCATTCATCCGAATATCCGGCGTGCGGACGCCTTTTTGTTGAATGGGCGGCAGCAACTCGACATCAAAGCCTTGCTGAGTCAAAAACACCACGGTTGCATTTTCATGCAGATGCAGCACAACTCCATTTGGTGTTATTTTTCCTTGTTTTATCATCGATACTATAAAGCTCTACGAAGTTTGAGAAGCTGGCTGCGGTTTGTTGGCTTGGATGACCGTGACAGCCATGTCTTTTAGCTGGTTCTGGGCAGTATCGAGCTGGCGTTGTAGTTCGGCGATCTGTTTAGTGGCAGCGGCAAGTGCGGCCTCGGCGCTTTGGAGCTTGAGTACGGCAATCGATTTTTCATGGTCGGCAGCCTGTTTTGTATCTTTGAGAGCTGCGTCATGCTCGGCTTTCATAGTTTTAGCGACTGCTACCTCGGTGCTTTTTACCGCTGACTCAAGCCGTGCCGGGAAAGCATCGACTTCGGCAGTAAGTGTTTTAAGCGTTTCTTCTTGCTCCTTTACGGCAGTTTCGCGCACGGCCAGCGCTTCTTCGCGCTGTTTAGCCTTGAGTTCATACGCGTCTTGCTCATCGCGGCGCTTGCGAGTAAGCGTATAGCTGTACTCGTCGGCCTCGCGCTGGCGAGCCAGCTCGGCGTCAGCTTTTTCTTGCTCCCAGGCGGCGCGCACCTGTGCAATAGTGGTTTCAAGCTGCTTCTTGTCTTGTTCGATAGCTTCGAGTGCATCGGCGCGGCGGCGCGACAATTCCTGCTCGGCATCGGCATAGGCCTGGGGCAAACTAGCCAGTTTTTCGAGCGTTGTGTCGAAAGCTCCAAGCAATTCCGTTTTTGCCTCCGATAGTGATGCGGCCATTTTATTGAGACCCGAACTGTCTTGTGCAACTGCGACTGGCGTGCTGCTGGCTTCGCGTATCAATGCTTGATATGCCTCCCATATGTCAGCTTTGGTTGATTTTTCGCTTACCTTTGCCATGGCGTCTCCTCCTAATCGCAATTTCATAATCAGTACCACAGTAACAGCTAGTCTTGCTGCGACGCAAGCAACAGCGTTTTTCTAATTGGCCTGGTCAAGTCGAGAGCACTGGATTACTATGAAACTACAAGGAGGAAGCCATAGCACGCCAACCATTTAATTTTGCAGGCTGCAGCATATGCACCGCCTTCCGTGAGTCAGCAGACAAGGGAGTAAACCTAGACGCAGACGCGCTCAGCAAAGTATTTGCAGCCGCCGAGGACAAAAAAGCCGCTCGAAAGAAGCCAAACAGTGCAAAAAATCGGCAGAAATGACCCATGCACATGCGGCAGCGGTAAAGGGCAGGGGCGAAGTGCATGACGAAGATGGGGTGTATATACCACTCAGAAATTACTTCCCACCCCTCCGCCCAACCCCGAAGAACACGAGATGATCTTTGTGTGGATAAACGTATGGCCAGTAAATGACCGGGCAAGATATCATCACCAAAATGAAAGAGCTTGATCTGCCGCAAGGCAGTTTTATAGTAGTGGGCTCAGGGCCATTAGCTGTTGTAAGGATTCGTGAAACACAAGACATTGATCTGCTAGTATCGCCCCATCTACGGGCGCAACTGGCAGCAGCAGGGTGGAAAGTAATGCGTAAAGCTAATAATGATCGTTTGTTATCGTGGGACATATTCGAAGCGGATGATAGTTTCAGTATTGGTAACTACCGGCCGACACTTGCCGAACTGCTATCGCGCGCACTAGTGGTAGAAGGCATCCCGTTCGCCTCGCTCCAAGATGTTCGCGCATGGAAAACAGCTGCCGGACGGCCGAAAGACCTAGCCGATTTGGCGCTACTGAACGAGTATGAAAACCGGCTTAAAAGCACTGCGACATTACTGCCAGCCGTACAAGAAGCCATCGATAGCTACGGGATTGAAGCCGATGTCTTGCCATGCGACCCAGAGCTGGCAGACACCGCTGCGTTTTGCGAACACTATGGCTACACGCTTGAGCAAGCCGCAAACACCATACTCGTTGCTTCCAGGAAAGTTGAGCCCACCACATACGCGCTCTGTGTCGTACTCGGCACCACCAAACTGGATGTGAATAAAAAAGTATGTGAGCTGCTTGGCGTGAAGAGAGCTTCGTTTGCCGATGCCACAACGACTATCGAACTGACTGGCATGCAAATAGGTGGCGTCACTCCATTCAGCGCCAAAGACATCCCACTCTACATCGACAGCCGCGTGTTGGACCAACCTAGTGTGGTCATGGGTGGCGGTAACCGCAGCAGCAAACTTATTCTTGACCCAAAAGAACTCCTAAAATTGCCTAGCGCCCAGACTATCGAAAACCTCGCGAAGATAGTTGAAGGGTAGGTTACGCTACCAGCCGAAGGCTTCGGCGTGGATATTGTGTGAGGGGACGCCAGCTTTATGTAGCACTTTTTCAGCAGCATCCATGAAACCTTCCGAACCACAAATATAGTAGTGGTACCTTTCTGGCTGCGATATGTAACGCTGAATGATATCGACCGAAATATGGCCGCGTTCATCATTTGGAGCAGAGGGCGTGTCGACGCGACTGAGTATAGAGACAAAGCGTGAGCCTAGCTGCTTCTGGAGCTGGGGAGCGAAAGTAGCAGTTTCCGGCTTTTGATTGGCATAAAATAGCCAGCTATCGGTCTGTAAACCCGTCAGGATGGGATCGACAAACGGAGTCACACCGATGCCCAGCGCTGGACCATACTCGTCCATGGCATAGAATCGGATCGTAACGCGATGTTACGCTTCTTGCCCAGTATTCATGGGATGGGCGACACCGCTCTGCTCATAAACTACCGAAACGATACCGGCGCACCGGC
>JAEUQV010000050.1 GCA_016789655.1 Candidatus Saccharimonadota bacterium | reverse complement strand
GGTTTGCCAGCAGGTTTTAGCGTATCGATGACCAATACACCGTCTGATGTCGCTATGCAGAGTTGTTTCGAGCCTACATAGGCTTTTCCGACGCCCGCAGACACCCCAAGCGCGGCACCCCCTTCTTCGGCCACATGCGCGCCCGTAACCACCACATCCTTACCAGCAATCACCGTGCGGCTTTTTGGCCACTCAGCGAAGGCGCGCACCTCGCGCTCGAGTACAGCGGCCGGTTTCGTAAAATCCAGTACACCATCATCTTTCGTCAGCTTGCGCGAATAGGTAGCCAGGCTGCTATCGGCCATCGTTACCACTTCTTGAGGCATTGCTTGTGTTTCCCCCGAAAAGTACAGAGGCAGTACAGCTGCGAGCTGTCTGTAACTTAGGTCGATCAGTGCCTCAGTCAAACTAGGCGTAGTCTCTTTGGGGCCGATATCATACGGTGCTTGAGCAAGTAGGGGGCCTTCGTCCATTTTTTCAACCAGCAGCATCAGGCTCACGCCGGTGCGCTTCTGCCCGCTGAGTATCGAGAATGTTATAGGGTCAGCACCGCGCCACTCAGGCAGCAGGCTAAAGTGGCTATTGACGATCCCGAGCGGGAACGCATCTATGACATCTTGTGCCACAATAATTCCGAAATCTATCAATATGGCCAGGCGGCTTTTGAAGCTTGCTGCGGCTACGGCGCTCGAAAGTTCCTTTTTGCCGCTTGTTTCCATCACGGTCAAGCCTTTTTGGTGAGCGAGCTCCAGCACGGGCACGCTGCCGCGGTGATGAGGCGGCCGTGGTTTTGTAACGACTGCCTCTACGTCGAACGTTTCAAGCAGCAACGCTAGGGACGCAGCCGCCACCGGCCCACTGCCAAAAAAGACAATCTGGAGCTTAGCCCCAGAGCTCGGCGTTATCTTTGATACCTGCATGATAATCCTTTGGCACTAGTTTTCCGTCGTCAGCGAGCACATAAAAAGCATTTTCATCGTCTTTAATATGGTCTATAAAAACGATGCCGTTCGTATGGTCAATCTCGTGCTGAAATACGCGTGCCAAGAAACCTTCAGCGGTCAGCCGGATCTCTTTGCCATGTTCATTCAGAGCCCTTACCCGTACTTTGCTATGCCGTGGAACCAGCCCGTATACGTTTTTTATACTCAGGCAGCCCTCATAATCGGAGGTTATCTCACCCTCGTATTTTGTAATTTCCGGGTTTATAAACACCCTGAAGGTGCGGTCAGATTTATCTTCAAAATTATTACGCACCACCACGACGCGGAGCAGGGAATCGATCTGCACAGCCGCCAGGGCGACACCCACTTCATGCTCGCGGGTATCTTCCCAGTCTAGCGTAGCTTTTTCCATATCGGCTATAAGCTGGTGGACTTCATCGCCCACAAAGCCAATTTTTTTACTGCGTTCACGAAGGTGCGGGTTCGGTAAAGTTATAAGATGTGCGCTCATGCGCCCTAGTATACCCTATAAGTCACGCAAATCACCAACCTCCTCCATAGTTGCGTCAGGGACGGACCCTGACGCACACAAAAAGCGAACACTTTCCATTAGCTGTGCGCCAGGGTCCGTCCCTGACGCAGGAGTTGGTGCTAGTAGTCCCTGAAAATTGTTTAAAATTTGGTGCTTGTGATTTGGCCATCCCTACTTATCAGAGTAGGTTAACCGGGTCAACATCATGCGTCCATCCACTCGGCAGTGTCGATATTACATCAAGCAGCAGCTGCCGACTCGGGCTCTTGACGATGAGCTGCCATTTGTACTTGCCGCTTTCGCGCGGATGGAACGCGGGCGTTGGCCCATCAACTTTCAGCCTGGGATGGCGTTTTTCTATCTGTTCTTTGCATGTCATCGCAGCTTTTTCAGCACTACTGCTACGGGCACGTAAGCAGCTGAGCTTCAGCAAATATACGTAGGGCGGAAAACGAAACGCTTTTCGCTCGGCAATCTCCCGCTCATAAAAAGCTGCCCAATCTTTGCGAAGCGCCGCCTCTAGCACTGGGTGAGTCGGGTTGTACGTCTGGATAATGGTAGTACTGGCACGGTGACCGCGGCCGCCTCTCCCGATTACCTGGGTCAGGAGCTGATACGTCCGCTCATTGGCGGTGTAATCAGGAATCAGCAGGCTACTATCAGCATTCAGCACCCCGACGACGGAAAGCTTCGGCAGATCCAGCCCCTTGGTTATCATCTGTGTGCCCACGATTATATCGACATTGCCCTCACGTAAGTCCTCCAGCTGGCTTTCCAGCTGCTCGGCTTTCGAAGTGTCGGTATCGAAACGAGCAGTTTTTGCGCCGGGAAAGAGTCGTTTCACTTCATCTATGACTGCTTTCGTGCCGATGGTTTTCAGCAGTATGTCGCTGTGCCCGCACTCTGGGCACACGCTTGAAAGTGGCCAGGTGCGACCGCAGACATGGCAACGCATATGGTGTGAATCGCCATGGTAGGTGAGTGCAAGGTCACAGTGGCTGCAGAGCGCTTGCCAGCCGCAACCGGCGCACAAAATCGCACCGGCAGTACCCCGGCGGTTCAAAAATAGCAGAGTTTGTTCATGGCGTTCAAGCGCCAGGTGTATCGCCTCTATCAGGGGAGTAGAGCATATCGGGCTCCGGCTCGACAGGCTACGATCACGTAAGTCCACCGTACGCACGATCGAAACTGTATCTTGTTTGATCGCCAAAGACGAAAGCGTGATGATGGGGCGATGTTTGGCCGCCGCCACATAGTATTCTTCGCTGTTCGGGGTGGCACTACCACTTACTAGGCAGGCGTTATGCAGTTGTGCCAGTTTTGCTGCCACTCGCTCGGCACGCAACTTTGGAGCCGTCTCGCTTTTATACGCCTGATCGTGAGACTCATCTATTACTACTAAACCAAGTTTACGAACAGGCGCGAACAGCGCCGAACGCGGCCCAATCACCATAACTGGCTCTGTTTCGCTCAAGATGCGGTACCAGATATCGCGTCGTTGGCCAGCCGTCAGGCGTGAGTGCAAGACATATACTTGCCCTGGAAACGCCTGTTCGAAGGGTTTGGTGAGTTGAGCTGTCAGCCCGATCTCTGGTGTGAGTATGATGGCCGATTTTCCTTCATCCACAGTACGTCTAGCTAGCTCAAGATATATACGCGTCTTACCACTTCCTGTCACACCGTGCAGCAAGTGATAGCCACTGGGCCGTATACTAGCGATGGCTTGCTGCTGTTCGTTCGTAAGCGGGGGCTGGGTTAGTGATTTTGAATTTTGTATTATCGATTTTGTTTGGTTATTAGAGCTCTTTCCAAACATATCTCCCGCCAAATCACCAATCTCTCCGGCTACAAAAGCCGAAGCGCTCGTCGGCGTAGCAATGTCTACATCTCCACCCGATTCGACTTTTTCGCTCGGAGATAGTGTCGTTTCGCGATTGAAGGGAGGTTTGGAAAGAGGTCTATTGGTGCTTAAGATATGGTAATTACCATTTTTCTTCGGAAAAGTCGTAATGGCTGGCAAAAACTGCCGCACGATAGCACCAAACGGAGCGGGGTAGTATTGATGTAGCCAACTTATCAGCTCCAGCGCTTGAGATGGTAGGGGCGGGAACGGAGCCACTGCAGAGATGGGCTTCGCATCGAAGGAGGGTTCCGGTACTTCTCGCACAACAATCCCGAGCACCGAACGGCTACGCAATGCGATTCGTACAATCGACCCCACAGCAGTTTCAGACTCAGACGCGTATGTCAGCGCGCTAGTACCGTGATACTGTAAATCCCCAACCAACACCTCATAATATCTCATTCCCCTAGTATAGCCCCCCACCTCGCCGCCCCCAACCCTGCGTCAAGGACGGACCCTGACGCACACAAAATGCGAACAAGCCGCGTCAGCGTCCGTCCTTGACGCAGGATACATAAAAAGCAGTTGAAATGCTGCAAGAACGTTGTTATTATAGATGTACTACGTTGTCGTTCCGACAATAAAGGGCTTATACTAAAGGTAAGGGTAGTAATCATGTTAGACGTCTTCATCACCAGCCGAGTGCGCCGCAAGATAATCGTTATTTATGCCAAATATCCCGACTTCAAAACGCACGTGCGCGGCCTAGCCAAGCTTATAAAAGAAGATGCTGGCAACATCCAGCGCGAGCTGAAGCGCCTCGAGAAAGCAGGCTTCTTGGTCAGTGAAAAGCAGGGCAACACCAAAATCTACCACACCAACAAGCAGTTCATCATCTTCAAAGAACTCCAAAGCATAGTCCTCAAAGCCCAACGCACCCAAACCAAACGCCACGTTTCGTAGCAATAACAGTAGCAGCTGAAGCTACTATTAGCCCACTAAAATTAGTACGGAAATAACTTGGGGTGCGTGTAAACTTGACAAATAAGCAATAATAGGCCAATATACTTATGGTTATTACATACCCGTCAAGCCCGGGTTGGTGCTGGTCACACGTTCGACCCAGATGCAGCAAAAGAAAAACTCAAGGGTGTGAACGAAGAGCTGCTAGTACTTGGCGACCGAGACCTGAGCTCAGAACAAGTTAATCTTAAAACTAGGGCATCTTCGGAGGCATACGTGGCGGCTGGACGAGCTGCATTAGGCGCTGAGTAAGTAGGCCACTAATATGCATTGTGTTTTATAAGCCCTTAATCTATCACACGGTTTTAATATTGGTTTCCAGTGAGTATGGTACGCGGCTCCTTACCTCTTTACTCACGCCCCTACAAAGGGCACCATCCCGTCTAAGGAAACTTAGGCTTGGTATGTGCGCGGGATAGCAAGGCAACAGGGGCGCGATTCTTCCCGGGCGAACTTTGCCCTTAGCTCTCAGCGTTCAGCCCTATCTTTATCTCTTAGCTCATGACTCTTGTCTCTTGTCTCTAGAGGTGCTATACTCACCCGAGTATGATAGAAGTTACACGTAAAGACGGCAAAGAGTCCGTCGAAAACCTAGTGCGGCGTTTTAACCGCCGGGTTCAGCAATCTGGTTTGGTCCTGGCTGTCAAGCAAGGTCAATATTTCGAAAAGCCTATAAGCAAGCGCGATCGACGCTTAAAGGCTATCGTGCGCAACGAGCGCAAGGCTATCAAGCTCAAGAAAGTAAAGCTCGGTCAGCGGTAAGCTGACGAAGCTTTGGCACCTTTTCCGACAAAACGTTGTGGTCCGCATGTCAGCTAGTACCGAAGTACTAATGGCGTGCGGACTTCGCGTTTCGGGCAATGTTACGGCGGTATAAGGAGTATAAAATGACACTCAAACAAACCCTACAAGACGATGTAAAAGCAGCGATGCTCGCGGGCGATTCTTTACGCCTCGAGTGCCTGCGTGGCCTTAAAAGCGCGATTCTGTATGCAGAAGTCGCCGCCGGAAAGCGTGAAGAAGGCTTAAGCGATGAAGAAATCATTACGCTATTTGCCAAAGAAGCCAAAAAACGCCAAGAGAGTGCAGACCTATATGTACAGGGCGGTTCACCTGAGCGAGCCGAAAAAGAACTGGCCGAAAAAGCCATCGTAGAAGCCTACTTGCCAGCCAAAATGAGCGATGACGAGCTGGCGGCTATCATCGATGAAGTTATCAATGAGATGAAACCGACAGGCGTGCAACAGATGGGTCAGGTGATAGGCCAGGTGAAATCACGGGTAGGAAACACTGCCGACGGCAGCGCCATAGCAACTTTAGTAAAAGAAAGGCTTTCAGCATGAAGTCCCCAATTACCAATTACCAACTACCAACTACCGCATCGGAGAGACTCCGATGATTTTACTAATGGGTCCAGCCGGTGCTGGCAAGAGTTTGCAGGGGCATAAGCTGGCTGATGAGCATGGCTATGCCTACATTTCGACAGGTGAAATTTTCCGCTTGTTTTTGACTGGAAAGCGACGCGCTGAAATGCTTGAAGGCAAACTTATTAGCGACCAGGAAACTATCGATATGATCGATAAGGTCTTCGATATCATCGACACCAAAGATGAGTTCATTCTCGACGGTTTCCCGCGTACTGCCGACCAGGTTGACTGGCTTACGAAACAGGTTAAGAAAGGTAGATTCGAAAAACCCGTTGTCGTGCACATGGATGTCAGCGAAAAAGAAACCCGCAAGCGCCTAGCACTGCGTGGCCGTCCAGACGACACCGCCGAAGCTATCACCGAGCGTTACCGCCTGTATGCGAACAAGACACAGCCGATTCTCCAGCAATTCCGCGATAATGATGTTACGGTGCTCGATGTCGATGCCGATGGTACTCCAACCGAGGTGTATAAAAACATCGTCACCGCCCTAGGTATCCCCGAAAAATTCTAACTACCATGTGCGACAGGTTAGACCTAGCGCAAGCTTGCGCTAGGTCTAACCTGTCGCACATGCCGTAAAGTGGTTTTGTGTCTCTTTGCGGTATACTATTGGGTAAGAGGATGAAAAATGAGACCAAAGACAGACAGTGAAATAGCAGCCATGCGCACAAGTGGTCGTATACTGGCAACTGTGCTCGAAAAAATCCGTCGTGATGTGCGAGCAGGAATGACCCCAAAGAATGTATCTGCACTCGCAGCTTCAGAGACGGCACGCCTTGGAGGTAGACCAGCATTCAAGGGCTTTGAGGGGTATCCAGATATTATTTGTATTTCCAACAACAACGAAGTCCAGCACAGCATACCGAATGATGTGCCGTTTAAGAATGGTGATATCGTGAACTTCGATTACGGTGTAGTGGTGGATGGTATGGTAACGGACGCAGGTATCTCACTATGTATTGGCGGTACTCCAGATGCAGATGGCGCAAGGTTATTGAAGGGAACCGAAGAGGCCTTATATGCTGGTATAGACATGGTGCGCGAGGGTGCGCGGGTCGGTGATATATCCGCAGCAGTTGAGAAAGTACTGCGCTCGTACAATCTTGGTATTGTACGTGAGCTGGTAGGCCATGGGGTCGGGCATGAATTGCACGAAGCTCCAGAAATACCGAACTATGGTCGAGCTGGTTCAGGGCCGATGCTTAAAGCTGGCATGACCATAGCCATCGAACCCATCACCACACTTGGAGACTACCGTATCTTCGGTGCGCACGATGGCTGGACCCTCCTGACCATGGATGGCAGCCGCAGCGCCCAGTTTGAACACACCGTGCTGGTGACTCGTGACGGCTGCGAAATCCTGACACAAATTTAGGTAGGTGCCTGACACGGTCCACGAGCAATACATTGAAGATCAATCTAGGCAGAAGTGTTACGATTAGCCTGTCACCTGTCACATAAAATTACCAATTACCCTGTAACGATTGGGCTTCAATGGCTACAGGTCACAGGCTAACATTATGTGACAGGTAACACGTGACACGCTAATCCTATCTAGCACGTTACATGTCAAAATTGCTTGCAATTTGTGGCTCATGAATGAACAAGATACTATCAAAAGTTGCGCATCTGTAAGCGATAGCGCTATACTGGGGTCACTATGCGCGAAGGCTCCGCTGCCCCCCATTATGTTGGTCTCGATATCGGTACGTCACAGGTACGCTGTGTTATTGGTACCCGCGATGTGAACGATCCAGCAGCTATATCAGTTATTGGCCATGGTGCAAGCGCTAACCAAGGGATGCGCAAGGGCGTTATCATGCATGTCGATGAAACTGTCGACGCCATAGTGCAAGCTATAACCGAAGCGGAACGCATCGCTGGCGTGCGCGTAGACCGAGCGACAGTGAACGTAAACGGCGTGCACGTCACAGGTATGAACTCCCGAGGCACCATAGCCATCAGTGGCCCAAACCGAGAAATTTCACCAGAAGATCGCGACCGTGTTGAAGAGGCGGCGGCAATCGTGAAGCTGCCAGCTAACCGCGAGATTTTGCAGGTGTTTGCCAAGAACTATCGGCTAGACGGCCAAGATAATCTCAAAGATCCTGTCGGCATGCATGGTGTGCGCCTTGAGGTGGATTGCCATATTCTGACTGCAGCTACCCCAAACGTACGCAATTTAGATTTAGCGCTTGAAAAGGCACAGGTTCGACCACAACATCGTACCGTTTCGTCACTGGCAGCAGCTGAAGCAGTACTGGACCGCAAGCAGAAGGAAGCGGGTACGGCGGTTATAGATGTTGGAGCTGGCACGACGAATCTCGTGGTCATAGAAGATGGCGAGATACAGCACGTAGCTGTTATACCTATGGGTGGTACGCACATCACCAACGATATTGCCATCGGGCTTAAAACCGACCTAGAAGTCGCCGAGCAAGTTAAACTTAAGCATGTGATGCTGGGCGATACCACCGATAAGACATATCGAATCATTGTTGACGGCTCTGGATATACGTTCGAGCAGGCCGAAACCAATATGATAGTAGAGGCTCGAGTTGAGGAGTTGCTAGAGTATGTCGATAAAGAGTTAAGTAAAATCCATCGTTCGCGTAAGCTGCCCGGTGGGGTGGTAATCGTCGGCGGCAGCGCTGTGCTGCCTGGGTTAGCAGAGTTTGCCAAGGAACGCCTGCAATTACCAGCTCGTATAGGTAAGGTTAAAGGGTTGGCAGGTCTGGTAGACACGGTAGATGAGCCTTCTTTTGCAACGGCTACTGGTCTTATGCTGCTCGATATACTATTGGCGCCCTACGTTACCGAACACGTGAGTTCAAACCAACTCTTTGCCGGTAATATCTCGACCATAGGCAATTTCCTCAAAAAATTCCGCCCATAGAGCCGTAGGAATGCTGGCTCACCGGACGCCTGGTGCAGTTACCGCTGCTATGCAGCGGTAACTGCACTCAACGCCCTGCGTTCCTCTAACCCGTACTTTTACTCACCCACACCCAAGCACCACCATCCCACACTCACGAAAATGTTCAGCTAGAAAGTGTCTGTGACATTTTTGTGTGCATAGCCTGTTGAACTGCGTCGCTACCTCCGGTATACTGGACGACAGTATATAAGGTGAGGGGACGACTAAATGGCACAAGCAGTTGATCCGGCGATTGAAACGTTTGCACGTATTAAAGTAGTTGGAGTAGGCGGCGCAGGTGGCGCAGCCGTGAATCGAATGATAGATGCCGGCGTAGACGGCGTCGAATTCGTTGCAGTCAACACCGACGCTCAGGCCCTTCATAATTCTAAGGCAACCACCAAGATTCATATTGGTCGCGACACCACCAGGGGCCTCGGGGCGGGTGCAGATCCTGCGGTCGGCGAACAGGCCGCCAGTGAATCACGCCAAGAAATCCAGGAAGCCCTTCAGGGTGCCGATATGGTGTTCGTTACCATAGGTGCTGGCGGTGGCACAGGCAGCGGAGCTGGTCCCATTGTAGCCCAGATTGCGAGAGACATGGGTATACTTGTTGTAGGTTTTGCTACAAAGCCGTTTGCGTTCGAGGGCGATAAGCGTCGCCGCAATGCAGACATCGCCGTTGATAGGCTTCGCTCGTCAGTTGATACGCTCATTATCATTCCAAACGATCGTCTGCTCCAGACCATCGATCGCGCGACACCACTACTCGAGGCCTTTAAGGTAGCTGACGATGTTTTGCGTCAAGGCGTACAGGGTATATCCGACCTAATAACCGTTCATGGCCTCATAAACCTCGACTTTGCCGATGTTAAGGCAGTGATGAGCAATGCTGGTTCAGCTCTGATGGGCATAGGCCGTGCAAGCGGTGAGAACCGCGCCATTCAAGCCGCGCAGCAGGCCATTGAATCACCGCTCCTCGAAGTATCTATAGATGGTGCTCGGGGTATTCTCTTCAATGTTATTGGCGGCAATGACCTCTCAATGCACGAAATCAATACGGCCGCAGAAGCTATCACGGCCGCCGCTGACCCAGATGCCAATATCATCTTCGGTGCCACCATCATTCCTGAGTTAGACGGTGAAGTTATCATTACTGTTGTGGCAACAGGTTTCGATGCTGCCTATTTTTCCAACCGTCGGCCAACAGCAGCTTTGTCCGACGCGGCTACTGGGGTACAGGAAACGCACGAAGAACCAGTCTCGAATCCTCTTGAATCTGTCAGTAAAACTACCGACAAAGATATGGAAACGATAGACATGGAAATCAAGGACGATTCAGCTGCTCAAGCAGAACAAGCATCCGATTTTACCAGCGATTCCCCTATGCCTAATATTTGGTCATTGCACCATGAGCAAGAAACCGATAAGACAGATAGCAGTGACGTGAAACCAAAAAACGCTCCATTCCATGAGCCAATCGTATCGAAAGACGAAGAAGATGAGCTTGAAAAGCCCTCATTCCTTCGTAGGTTAGCACGCCGTCGTGGTAAAGACGAAGTCGCCGAAGAAAACAAAGACAAAGAAAAGTAACCGGTTCTTCATACGACAGGATTGCGCTTATCATCCATGATACTGTGCATATACTTATGGTTGCGAATGAAATGCCTACGCTCTACTAGAGAGGACTTCGTGTGCGACAGGGGTAAATATCTGCTTATGTATTAAAAAATACACCGTAAATACACTTTACGAGCACCATAGATAGGGGTATGATTAATAGGTAAAACGCTATATGTAGCATAGAGCAGAGCAAAATATCCTGACTCTTACTACTGGTCGCACCTTATACAAATCATTCAGAGGGTAATGCCGGGGCGAACAACTGTAGCAGACGTGCATACCGTAGTTTTGCGCCAGTACACTACCCAGAGAAAGAAGAGGGGTCGAAAGATGAAATGCAGCCAATGCAACAGCGACGATACGAAAGTTATCGAAAGCCGCGATGTCGCAGACGGTGAGTCAGTCCGACGACGCCGAGCTTGTGTCGTGTGTGGCTATAGATTTACCACATACGAACGACTTGAACGCCCGCAGCTTATCGTGGTGAAGAATGACGGCACCAGGCAGTTGTTCAGTAGACAAAAGCTGCTCGCGGGATTGTATCGTGCATGTGAGAAAACATCAGTGACAAGCATGCAGCTCGAAAAACTAGTGCAAAGCATAGAGCATGAGCTCTATGCCTGTGCCGATAGCGAAGTTAGTTCGCGTAAAGTTGGCGAGATGGTCATGGACAGGCTCAGCGCACTAGACGAAGTGGCATATGTGCGGTTCGCGAGCGTCTATCGACGGTTCACCGACATTGCTAGCTTCGAGCAGGAGCTATCCCATATGCGTGAGCGCAGAGCGCACGATACGTTGGGCTAAAGCACGGCGAAGAACGGTTGATAATTAGTGTTGTAAAAAAGAAAAATTAATCAACAATGTTTTACAACAAACGCAGTATGAGGGTACTGTGCGCAAGTGTACTAGCGAGGGAAAATTCGGTTGGCGCAACACAAAAGCAGCCTGCCAAACACATAAAATAAGGAGCCATGTGCAGAGGTGGCACAGCTCAAGAAAGCAGGGGGATAGTACTATGGGACAGGCAACTGACAGCGGTGTACGGCGGCTTTTTACCGCACCACGTTCAAAAGGTTATGATCAGATCACATGGGTTAAACGCGATTCCGAGCTCAAAAATCCATTTACCGGCGAAACAGTATTTGCGCAAAGCGGGGTAGAAATACCCGAGTCATGGTCAATGAACGCGCTCAACATCGTCGCGCAAAAGTACTTTACCGGCACACCTGGCACAAAGGGGCGCGAAGTATCGCTAAAGCAGCTTATCGACCGAGTAGTCGATACGGTCGTGCGTCAAGGCCAGCAAGAAGGCTACTTCGACTCTTCGACCGAAGCCGAATCATTCCGCGAAGAGCTTAAGTACGTCCTTGCCACTCAGCGTGCAGCCTTCAATAGTCCAGTGTGGTTCAATATTGGTGCGCCAGAACGCACCCAACAGGCAAGCGCTTGCTTTATACTAGGTGTCGACGATACTATGCCGTCTATCCTCCAGTGGTACACCGACGAAGGCATGATTTTTAAGGGCGGTTCTGGTAGCGGCGTCAATGTTAGCTCTATTCGCTCAAGCGTTGAGCCATTAGGTAAAAGCGCCGGTACGGCATCTGGCCCGCTTAGCTTCATGCGTGGAGCCGATGCAAGCGCCGGTGCTATAAAGAGCGGTGGCAAAACCCGCCGGGCCGCCAAAATGGTCATCCTCAATTCAGACCATCCCGATGTAGAAGAATTCATCTGGTGTAAAGCCATAGAAGAGCGCAAAGCACGTGTCTTGCAACAAGCGGGCTACGATATGAGCCTCGATGGCAAAGATATCTTCAGTGTCCAGTACCAAAATGCCAACAACTCCGTACGTGTTACCGATGACTTTATGGAAGCAGTGCTTGCCGACAAAGATTGGCAACTCAGGGCTGTCAGTTCCGGTAAGGTTGTGCGCACAGTCAAGGCCCGCGAGCTATACCGTCAGTTCGCCGAAGCTGCGTGGGAATGTGCCGACCCGGGGATGCAGTTCGACACCACCATCAACAAGTGGCACACGACGCCCAATGCTGGCCGTATCAACGGTAGCAACCCTTGCAGCGAATACATGCACCTCGACAATTCTGCTTGCAACCTAGCGAGTATCAACCTGCTGCACTACCTGAACGACGATTTCAGCTTCGATGTCGAAAGCTTCAAACATACCGTAGAGCTCATTTTTACCGCCCAGGAAATCTTAGTCGGTTACAGTTCGTACCCAACGGAACGCATCACCAAGAACGCTCGAGCATATCGAGAGCTCGGCATCGGTTATGCTAACCTCGGTGCGCTTCTCATGGCCCAGGGCTTGCCCTACGATAGCGACGAAGGCCGTGCGCAGGCCGCAGCCATTACGGCTATCCTGACAGGCCACAGCTATGCTACGAGCGCTAAGATGGCTCGCAAGGTCGGTCCATTCGCTGGTTTCCATAAAGACCGCGATAATATGCTGAACGTACTTCGCATGCACCGTGAGGCGGTCGACCATATCGATGCCAGCCTTGTGTCAGAAGAACTTCTCGATGCCGCAGTAGCTGCCTGGGACGAAGCAGTTGAGCTCGGCGAGCTGTACGGCGTACGCAACAGCCAGGCTAGCGTGCTTGCTCCTACCGGTACCATCGGTCTTATGATGGACTGCGATACTACAGGTATCGAACCCGATCTCGGTCTAGTAAAAGTCAAGAAGCTCGTTGGTGGCGGTACCATGACCATCGTCAACCAAACTGTGCCGCGTGCACTGCGCGCCCTTGGCTACCGCGATGAGCAAGTTAACGACATCGTAGCCTATATCGATACCGAAAAGACAATTTTAGGCGCTCCACACCTACGCAAAGAGCACGAAGCAGTCTTTGCGTGCTCAATGGGCGACAACGCCATTCATTATCTTGGACACGTCAAGATGATGTCAGCCGTCCAACCGTTCTTATCTGGTGCTATAAGCAAAACGGTCAATATGCCAGAATCTGCTACCGTCGAAGATATAGAACAGCTTCATATCGATGCCTGGAAGATGGGTCTTAAGGCTATAGCTATCTACCGTGATAACTGTAAGGTCGCCCAGCCACTTTCTATGGCCAAAAAAGACGGTGAAGAAAAGAAGGATGAAGTTGCAGTTGCTGCAGCTGCCGTGCAAGCCGCCGAAGATGGCAAAATAGTACTAAAGGGTGCTGTGCGCCGCAAGCTTCCTCGCAAGCGTAATAGCCGCACCTATCGGTTCGTAGTAGCCGACCTAGAAGGATTCTTCACCGTAGGAGAATACCCAGATGGCACACCTGGTGAACTCTTCATTAGCGTCAGTCGCCAGGGTTCAACACTGGCTGGGCTCATGGATTCATTCGCTATCAGCGTCAGCCATGGTCTGCAGTACGGCGTTCCGCTCAAGAGCTACGTCAAGACACTCCGAGGCACGAGCTTTGCACCATTTGGTATAACCGATGACCCAGATATCCGTACGGCTAGCTCAGTTACAGATTATCTGGTGCGTCGTTTGGCTCTCGATTACCTAAGTTTCGATGATCGCCTGGAGCTTGGTCTGGCCAGCTTCGACGATCTCACCGAGCAGCAAACAAGCCTGCTCGAAGAGAGCGAAACCGACGAGCCAGCCCAGAGCAATACACAACAAGAAGAGCAAGATGAGGCCGCGTCACATACACAGCCTATGGCACCCGTCATAGCTGAAGCGAAGACCAAAGAAAACGTGGTCATCAAAGACTCCACGGCACCTTTGTGCTACAACTGTGGCAACCAAACCCAGCGTTCGGGCAGCTGCTATGTCTGTACTTCTTGCGGGTCTACTACTGGGTGTAGCTAAAGAGTAATGAGACAAACATGCGCGGCCCCGCTATAAGCGGGGACCCTCCGGCTTATTTTTCTCATCGCTTCGCTGCTCTTTTCAAGTAGTTATAAAAATATCCTCGAAGTAAATTCGAGGATATTTTTGATTAAATTTAGCGATGTATCTAAAGGGTAATGAGGGAACTGTAATAAGCAACAGTACCCCATAAAATCCCGCGGCTCTTAACTCATATCTCTTATCTCTTAACTCTTGTCTCTAGTCTCATGACTCTTGTCTCTAGCCTGCCGCCAATGCTACACTGGCACCATGAAAGTGCTAGTGCTTTATCGGCCTTATTCTGAGCATGCCCGTAAGGTTGAAGAGTTTTTGCATGATCTGCAGCGTCAGCATGATGTCGACCAAAAAAACCTAAAGGTAATCGATATAGATAGTCGCGACGGCATTTCCATGGCTAGTTTATACGACGTAATGACCACACCTGCCATAATAGTCACCACCGATGTGGGCGGGTACGTAACGAGCTGGAACGGCCCCGAGCTACCTCTCATGCGCGACGTAGCCATCTACACCTTTACCCGCTAACCCACCTCCAACAAAAAGGTTCATCCTTTTACAGATACAAATTTGTGTAATTTTTATTATAATGAAATTATGCCATCACGAAATACAGTTAAGCAATACGTTGCGCCAGGTTACTACCATATCTACAACCGTGGCGCTGGCGGGATGCAGATATTCCGAGACAATACAGATCGCAAGAAGTTCTTGTCGCTTCTAGAGCGACATCTTACTCCGCCAGATCAATATGATAGAGATGAAATCGATGAGCTTGAGCAGCCCGAAAGCTACACCTATTATGAGGTTGAGACGGTGGCTTACTGCCTCATGGGCAATCATTTTCATCTGCTGTTTTACTTGCCGAATGATATAGCAGCAATTACTGGCCTTATGCGTTCGGTATCGACAGCGTATTCCATGTACTTCAATCTACGGCATAAATCTCAAGGCCATGTATTTCAGAGTGTATACAGGGCGGCGCATATAGACAATGAGCCGTACCTAGCGCATATAAGCCGCTACATTCACATGAACCCACGTACATGGCGTACGTATAAGTGGTCGAGTATTCTGGAGTACACTGGCCAAAGACACACAAAGTGGGTTCATCCAGAACGAGTGACTAGCATGTCACCCCAGTCATATTTTGAATTTCTTGAGGACTATCAAGACAGAAAAGATACACTAGCAATAGTCAAACGTGAACTAGCTTCATAATAATTACACAAAAACACCCCTGTAAAAGGATGAACCTTTTTCATTGAACCTTATTCAGTACATACGTTTTGGTAGATACTTCTTGTGTTTTCTGATATTATTCGTTCAAAAGTAGCATAGGGGACTAGTATGCCATTTACTGGGACGGGAACGGGCATCCAAAACGCTAATGATGTGTTTTTTTCAGGTTTGTCGAATAATGACGTATTGCGTTACAACGGGGCCACATTCAAGTGGAATAACGTTGCAATGTCGGTCAGCACAACCGATATTGCAAATGATGCAGTTACCGAACCCAAGCTCGCAGTAAGCAATAGCCCAACGAGCGGCTATGTATTGTCTTGGAATGGTTCGGCATTATCGTGGGTGTCGCAGGGGAGTGGTTCTGTGGGCACGGATAGTATATGGGACACAAAGGGTGATCTGGCAGTGGCAACTGGTTCGAACACCGCAGCCCGTCTGGCCGTAGGCACAGACGGTACGGTTCTGACGGCTGATTCATCTCAGTCTTCGGGTGTACGTTGGGCGTCGCCGGGTGCAAGCAGCGGTTCTGTCACAGAAGTAGTAGTGGCCGCGGATGATGCGCCCACAACAGTAAAGAATAGCGCGGATTATGTATGTGATGGCACTGCCGATCAGGTAGAAATAAATTTGGCAATTGATGCGGCTTTTCAGACTGCTGCTGCTGGTCCGCGTGTAGGCGTGGTTCTAGTTGGACAATTTTTTAATATTAGCGCAGCTATAATCATGAAAGCAGGCATTACATTGCGCGGTCTTGGTATGGACACAATACTGCGGTCTATATCTATGGGGGCTGGCACATCGATGATTGAACTCGCAGACAAAAACCATCACATGACCACCATTCGAGACCTTACGTTGTATGGCAATTATGCAGCAGGTGGGTCTTCTAATGGTATCCATTTCCTTAACTCGGATGGCGGAGGCGATGGCAATATGGGCACCTATAACCCTGCAAGCAGCCCAGATTCGTCTCATAGAATTCACAACCTCTTCGTGAGGGCTTTCACGACCGGTACAAGACACGGTATTTATATGGACGATAACGTGAGAGGCGCTATGATCTCTATGGTACGAGTTGCAGATTGTTCTGGCAACGGCTTCTATATGAACGGCAGCTCAGACGGAAAGTACAGCTCTTGTACTGCTATTGGTTGCAACGTGGGGTGGTATGTTGGCGGTGCCTCAAACCAATTTGTTGCGTGTAAGTCTTCTTACTCCGATGCCGAAGGATGGAATCTAGCGTCATCTCGGGCGCATCTGACTGGCTGTCATTCGCAAGATTCTGGTACCGAGGGGTATATCCTTAGTGGGGTCGATCCGTCATTGACAGGCTGTGTGGCAGACTCAAACTCAAGGCTTTCAGGGACGGCGTACGCTTTAGCTGTGTCATCATCACGCCCAATGATTGAAGGTATACACATTTACGATCGTGGGCAAACTCCCGGCAGCCCGCAGAACAGGGGCATAGATTTTACGGGAGCAACGCATGTTTTTGCAACAGGTAGCATACGGTTAGGCTCGGGCTCGTCTTATACCAGCGGGACGCCAACTGGCTATGCTCGGTTGTGGCAGGTTGGCAGTTCGTCATTGTACTCTCTGGGCTAACCCACAGTACTTTGACTCGCTCAAACTTGCACTACGCATAGGCTAGAGGTATCATAGAGACACAAATGCGTTCTGGCTTTATCAGAGAAGTGGATATCACCCACGATTTTCGTACCTGTTTTCGAAAAGCGCAGTGAGGAGAACGTCTTACGGTTTTGAAATGAGCGTAGGGCTAGTAGATCTCACCGGCCTGGCCCGTAAGCCCAGTATTAAGTGCTAAGAGCTAGAGACGCCGTGCAAGCGAGTTGCTGCGCGTTGTTGTCACTTCTTTTAGAAGCCAGATGGTACCTCCCGACGTAAAAAATCACCCGGGATCTGGCATCTAACAGAGGTGATTTTTATTTGGTAACAAAATGAAGCAAGTTTTGATTTACCAAGTAAACCATAAAAAAGGAACCGATGCTGCGCATATTCATCATCGCTGCATCGGCTCACTTAGTAAATAATTGCATGAATGAATAGTACACTTATGTCAATGTGTGCCAGGAGTAAATGAGTTATGAAGGCGATTCTAGTATACGGAGATTCAAATACGTGGGGCCAGACCAAATGGCCTTTTTTAGGAGAGCCCCGTTTGGCGTACGAAGACCGCTGGACAAGCAAGGTGCAGCAGCGGTTTGCGGCCAATGCGCAGTTGATAGTAGAGGGTCTCCCTGGTCGTACGGCTGGCGATGTCCAGGTGGGCAATAACCAGTATCGTAACGGAAAGATTCATTTCAAATCAATTTTCAAAAGCCATGAACCCATAGACTTTGTCATAATTGCCTTAGGGACGAATGACATACAGATTGGCTATCGGCGAACTGCTAGTGATATCACCACTGATATACTGTGGTATGAAAAGTCGATTCAGCAGTGGCACCTTGGCGATTACCCAACACCGCACGTGCTATATATCATTCCACCTGCGCTAAAGGTATCGGCAGAAGACAGCTATTTTGGCGGTCGTGATATTGTGCGTGAGCAGCTTGCATCATCGCTTAAATCTCAACCAGGGTTAAAAACCATACTGCCAGGGTCTATAGATCTATCTGAAGATGGGGTACACTTTTCGCCTAAAGGACATTCACAAATGGCA
Source organism: Candidatus Saccharimonadota bacterium (assembly GCA_016789655.1). GTDB lineage: Bacteria > Patescibacteriota > Saccharimonadia > Saccharimonadales > UBA4665 > JAGXIT01. The sequence continues at coordinate 5,618 of JAEUQV010000050.1, read as the reverse complement.
CGTGCCGTAAGCAAAAAATTAGAGGAGATAGGACTATGAAATTCAAAGCCAATAGCCGCCGGAAGGCGATAGATTACGAAAAGGACCTGGTACAGTACTGGAAGCAGCACCAGACGTTTGAAAAGTCGGTGCAGCAGCGACCGGCCAATAACGCCTATGTGTTTTACGATGGTCCGCCGTTCATAACGGGTGTGCCGCACCACGGCACGCTGCTGAGCTCTATTGCCAAAGATGTTGTGCCGCGCTACTGGACGATGAAAGGCTGCCGCGTGGAGCGCCGTTGGGGTTGGGACTGTCATGGCCTGCCAGCTGAGGTCTTTACCGAGAAAAAGCTGGGTATACAAGACCGCCGCGATATCGGCACCAAAATATCACTCGAAGAATACATAACTACCTGCCGCGATAACATGGTGCAAACGGGAAGCTTATGGGAAGACACCATCGACCGCGTCGGGCGCTGGGTAGATTTTAAGGGCGCCTACAAAACGATGGATAAGGACTTTATGGAGTCGGTCTGGTGGGCGTTTAAAAAGCTGTACGAAGAAGGCAAGATATACCAGGGCGAAAAGGTGCTGCTGTACTGCACACGTGATGCTACACCGATATCCAAGGCCGAGGTGGCCATGGATAATAGTTACCAGCAAGATACTGACCCGAGCGTGTATGTGTTCTTCCGGCTACAGCCAGAAGAACAGAGACAAGGAGTCAAGGAGTCAAGGAATCAAGGTGAAGAGGTGGCGCCGGAGTACCTTTTGGCATGGACTACAACACCCTGGACACTGCCTGCCAATGTCGCTATAGCGGTGAAGGACGAGCTGGAGTATTCACTCATAGAGCATGAAGGCAAACGTTTCTATGTGGCGAGTGAGGCAGTGGCAAGTGTCATGACTGACGAAAAGCATAAGCCATTGGCGTATACTGTTGTAAAAAAGATACAGGGTTCAGAGCTGGTCGGACGGCGTTATGAACCGCTCTTTGCAGATAGGGGCGAAAAGGCGCACCGCGTGCTGCACGCTCACTTTGTGACGCACACCGAAGGTACGGGCATCGTGCATGAAGCACCGTCGTATGGCGAAGACGATTACCTGCTATGTAAAGAAAACAACGTTCCGATAGTGGCCGTAGTAGATGAAAACGGTATGTACACAGAGGGCGCGTGGCAGGGTCAGAACATATGGGATGTGAATAAAGAAATTGCCAAGACGCTGCTGGCGGAAGGGAAGGCGCTCAAGGTTGAGTATATCCGCCACGAGTACCCGCACTGCCACCGCTGCGGTACCAAGCTAATGTACCGGGCGCATCCGAGCTGGTTTATGGATATCGACGGGCAGCGTGAGTTAATGCTGGAGCAAAATGAGAATATCAACTGGTTTCCGGAGCACCTCAAACATGGCCGTTTTGCTAAAACTGTCGAGAGCGCGCCCGATTGGAACCTCAGCCGCGACCGCTTCTGGGCAACGGCTATGCCGGTATGGGAAGGCACCGGCAAAGACGGTAAGTTGCTGCGCAAAGTGGTTGGCAGCTATGCCGAGCTCAAAGAACTCAGCGGCGTGGAGCTGCCAGACTACCACCGCCCATGGGTCGATGATATTGAATTTGACCTGGACGGCGTGCATTACAAGCGTATCGACAAAGTACTAGACTGCTGGTTCGAGAGTGGTAGCATGTCTTTTGCACAGTTCCACTACCCGTTTGAGAATGTTGAGAAGTTTGAAGCAAGCTTCCCGGGTGATTACATCGTCGAGTACGTCGGGCAAGTCAGAGCGTGGTTTTACTACATGCATGCCGTTTCGGTGGCGCTGTTTGGCAAAAACTCGTTTAAGCAGGTGGTGACTACTGGGACGCTCAGCGGCAATGACGGCCGCAAGATGAGTAAAAGCTACGGCAACTACACTGACCCCAATGAACTGATGGATTTGTACAGCGCTGATGCACTCCGGTTTTTGCTCATGAGTTCCACGCTTATGGGCGGTGAAGATTTTGCCTTGCAAGACAAAGACGTGGCGACGGTGCAGCGCAAACTCGCTATGATCTGGAATATGTACGACTTCTTTACAACATATGCTGAGGTCGATGGGTGGGAATCTCCGGCTGTGGTAAGTGACCCTTCTAAGGAGTTAAGCAACCCGCTTGATCTTTGGGTGGTGTCGAAGCTACATCAACTTACCGGACACCTGACTGAATACATGGATAGGTATGATCTGCCTGGTGCCATGTCGGAGATCTTGCCGTTCTTGGACGATGCTAGCAACTGGTACGTGCGCCGCAGCCGCCGCCGTTTCTGGAAAAGTGAAGACGACGCCGATAAAGCCAACGCCTACACCACGCTGTACTATGTCCTGCACCAGCTAAGCCTGCTGCTAGCTCCATTCACGCCGTTTTTGGCCGATGAGCTGTACCAAAAGCTTACGGGCGGCGAGAGCGTACACCTGCTCGATTGGCCGACGGTGGGCAATGTAGACGAGCCTGTACTGGCCGACATGGCGCGCACTCGGCAAATAATCGAACAAGGCTTGGGCGCGCGTATGTATAAGTCTGAATCCGAGGCGCAGGTGAAGGTTCGCCAGCCGCTGGCTAGTCTAACATATGGCGGTAAGCGCTTGCCCGAAGAGTACGAACAGGTTATTGCCGAAGAGGTCAATGTGAAACAAGTTTTATGTACTAACAGTGGAGAAAACGTTGTGATAGATAAAACAATAACTGCCGAACTAGGGCGCGAAGGCCTCATGCGCGAAGTGATTCGCGCAGTACAAAACGCCCGCAAGCAAGCCGGCCTACAGGTCGACGACCGCATTGTGCTGTGGCTCGAAACCGACAACCCCGAACTCAAAACTGCCATTGACGAGCACTCTGAAATCATCTTGGCCGAAACGTTGGCAGTGTGGGGGCGGGCTACCGCTGGTTATCAGACAGATGCACTCATTGAAAAGTTGGCATGCGCAATCATGCTAGAGAAACGAAAAAATGATGACAAATAAATTTGAGTTGCCATCGATTCAGGAGGATGGGTTCCGGTATGTGACTGACGGGGCTCCGCTTACTGTTGGAATCACCTTTGCGCAAGGTCCGTTACAACTAAACGGCAAAGAACGCGAGTTAATAGTTCAAGATCCAGAATATGAAAGGCGTTTCAAAGAGTTGGGAGCTAATGTCATAGCTTTGTTATCCGGCACCAATATAGATTGGGCGTTGAGGCAATGTCATGCAGTTGTTATAGCGGGCGGACACGACCCGGACGTTGGCTTATTCGGCCATCCAGCTATCGTGGGGGCTGAGGATAGGCTAGTTGAAGCTAGAGAGAGAACTCAGATGGAAGTCGCGTTACTAAATCGTATGGAAGCAGAAGCTACCTTACTACGGCCAGTGCTGGGTGTGTGTTATGGCAGTCAGGTACTTGCGTTGCGCGAAGGTGCTACATTAAAACGAATATACGGTCACGAAGACGGGCCTCACTCACTTACGTTTGTGCGCTCATTCTTGGGCACGAAAGCTGGCAAGACGTACCATTATGATTCACGTCATGGATTAGCTATTGCAAAGCTGCCAGAGAGTTTCGAGCTTTGTGCGACGTATGGTGACGAGGTAGAAGCTTTTGTGCATAGAGAGCTGCCTTTTTACGGTATACAGGCACACCCAGAGACACCCTTGCCCGAAGACTACACTCGTAGTGCTGGTGTTGGTTGGGAAGGAAAAGGTATGTACGAAGAATTTTTGCGACAGGCTTACGTACTGGCAAAGGAAAGAATGCGCCTTGAAGAGAATGCTGCTTAATCTAAAGCATATGAATTCCAGGGTGTATCCCTGGACAACTATCGAGCGGCACATCTTGGAAGTCTACCTCGGTCATTGCGGTGAGCGCCACTGCGTGCGGTTAGTATGTACGCGACTGACGGGGTTGGCGGGCTGCGCGGTGGCAGTAACGCTGCCGAGAAAATAGCGGAAAGTCTGCTCTTTGCGTAACACTACCTCGGTGTCGTTCAGCTGGGCAGTCACGAGCCGGTCACCCTTGCCGACGCCAAGCCGTTTTCGTACTGCGGCTGGCAGGACTATCTGATATTTACTGGAAATAGTGGTCGTTTGCATTTGCTTTACTTTATAGAAAAGTAAAGCATTTCTCAATAGTAGGTACGCTGCGGTTCTGTCTGTAAAATGATTTGGCGGAACAGGGGTGGGTGTGGTACAATCTTTTGGTATATCAAGTAAATTTAAGGTGAAAAGCATGAAAAAAGCAGTTATTGCTACCGGCGGCAAACAATATGTCGTAGCCGAAGGTCAGACACTTTCCATCGAGCGGCTCAAAACTGACGATACAAAGGTCAGCTTCGATGCACTGCTCGTTGTAGACGGCGAAAAAGTCACCGTGGGCACACCGCTTGTAAAGGGCGTGGCCGTAAAGGCCAGCGTCGTAGACTCAGAGGCCAAGGCCGACAAGGTCGTAGCCATCCGCTACAAGGCCAAGAAGCGTGTCCACAAGCTGCATGGCCACCGCCAGCAGCAAACGGTAGTCAAAATCGACAGCATAGCCTAGTACGTCCGTACAGTATAAAAAAGAGCTTCTTTCAGTAGGCTCTTTTTTATATTCAAACTTAGTGTCCGCACAACAAATGCAAAAAATAACAGATAAAAAGGCAGGCTTTTTATAATTGGCCCACATTTAGCGGTTTCGCATAAGGCAAACAGCAACACATCAAAGCATGAATATTTTATTGATTAGCTAACGCGTGGCATACCCCAATCGGAAGCTCGGGGAGATCCATTATGCACGTATGCATTTGCGTAGATGTAGCGTTTAGAGTGTGTCATAGGTATGAGAACTAAACGCCAGGATGCTAAGTGCATTTTAGGAGGATTCCGCATATGTGCAATGATACGCTTGACAAGTTTTGTATAAGCACTGTGGATAACTTTTGAGAAATTTAAAAATAGTAGTAAATATAGCTACAATATTAAATATTTTGTTTGTGTAAAAAAGTAGTTTTATTAGCAACGTTAACAGGGGTATATATAATTAGTAGAAATAATTACAACGAATAAATAGAGTTTTACTGATCATTTTCATGCCATAAACTTGCATACATTTTTAGCCATTATCTCCTTGTGTGCCTTGTATGTCATAGGGCATACTTTGTGCAGGATTAGCGAAACCAAAAAAATAACGCATATCCAAACAAACACGGTCTCTACTCTCTCAAGAAAAAAGAAACCGACACAAACACCTTACAAACAACATGTCCAAACGTAAAAGAACCATTCAGGCGTTTTTCGAGCGCACCCTCTGGCAGACTTGCAAGAGGGGTTTCGTCGTGTTTGGTCTAAGTGTGGCCGTACTACCCCTGTTTTTCCTCACGCGCGTAGGCACGCACACCCCCCACGCCTACGCCGCCACCAGCGACAACCTGAACTTCCAAGCTCGCCTGCAAACCAGTGCTGGTTCCATCGCTGCCGATGGCTACTACAACGTCGAGTTCAAGATCTATGACGCTGCTTCTGGCGGTACGCTTCTTTGGACCGAGACCTACTACGACAGCAATGGTGCTACTGCTGGCAATGACAACCGTGTTCGGGTAGCCAATGGCTATCTCACCGTCAACCTGGGCAGCCAAACAGCCTTCCCCGGA
>JAEUQV010000108.1 GCA_016789655.1 Candidatus Saccharimonadota bacterium | reverse complement strand
AAGTAGAAAATCTTTAATGAGCGGTCGACAAATAGCTATACCTGATATGCTAAAATCAACGGTTCTTTGTTCGAGCGCCTGTAGTTTGTCTTGATAAATAGTCATCTGATAAATAATTCGATAAATTGTTAAATGTTAAATAAATAATTAACGCTGTTCATATCGCGCTCCGTGCCTAAACAGCCTTTCTAGGACCACGCGTACGGTTTTGGTTAGGATGACTAGATCCAGCCAAAAACTCCAATTTTGCACGTAGTACAGGTCAAGCTTACGGCGTTCATCAAAGCTTATGGCGTGCCGACCCGACACTAGCGCAAGACCGGTCAGGCCAGACTTTACGCTGAGTATAAGGTTCTTTTTGTCGTATTTTTCGATCTCCTCTACATCGAGGGCGCGGGGCCCCACAAGGCTTATATCGCCCCGCACGACATTCCATAGTTGGGGAAGCTCGTCGAGACTGCTGGCGCGCAATAGCCGCCCAACAGTCGATATACGTGGGTCATTAGCCAGCTGGTCGCCGTTCTGGCGGTATTGTTTTATGAGCTCTGGGCGTCCCATTTTGCTAAAGCCCGCCTCTGGCGACATATTGTTGTAGGCTTGCTTCATGGTGCGAAACTTATATACGTACACGGCATTGCCAAAACGGCTCATACGTTTTGCACGGTAAAACACTGGGCCGGTTGGGTCAGTGCCTTTCACGAGCAGTGCCGACAGCAGCCACAAGGGTAGGCTTACGAGCAGCAGCAACATGCCAAGTGCAACATCGGTTAGCCGCTTCAGCACGCGGCCCCAGCCAAACAGAGCAGTGTGATGCACCTGTATAACCGGTATGGCGCCGCGGAACAGATCTACATCTATATTGCCCACAAACAGTTCGCTATTGCCGGGGACAAACCTATAGCTAACATGATGCTCTTGTGCGTAGGTGAGTATGTCTGCATTTTGCGCTTCATTAGCATACAGTTCTGTTTGTACGATCGCGTGAAGGTCTTCGGGTTCGGCGCGCAAAAAAGCCTGAAAATTAGCAAAGGCCGCCACGCTTTCGGGGAGCTGCTTGCGGTAACCAATCACACCAATGATCTTATAGCCAGAGGTTCGTGAATTAGCGAGCGATGCCAGCAATTCTTTCGTAACCGGCGTGTTGCCGATGATCGCTACGCGCGTCAGACCTACGCCGTAGGCGAACATGCCAGTGCGTACTATGCGGGCAATGTTACGAAACGATACAAGCAGTACAAATGCCAGTCCAAAGCCGTAAATTGGAACTAATTTGGCCGGGAAAATATTCTGTAGGCTTATATAGTCCCAAAAGACCATCATCAGCACGCCAACGAACGACCCGACGAGCAGGCGGCCGACTTCTGCAAACCGTCGTTCATATATACTTACATTATATAGCCCGAGCAGACCGAACATAAAAACCCAGAGCGGTAGCAGGCTGGCAACGATGATGGCGTATTCAGAACCAGCCATCGGGTGTGCAACATCGGGCCCACTGGCAGCACGTATTACAAAGGCAGCAACGAAACTCAGTGCAATGGCAGCAATGTCACCCACCACCAAAAAGAAGCTGTAGACAAGCGAGGCATTGTTTTTCATCTGTATTTCATTTTACCATCATCAGACTAGAATGAGCCTAGACGTGCTTCAAACTGCGTCGTAATGCGGGCAGGCACTAGTGAGCAGAAAGTCAGTGGAGCTAGAGTTTTGGGCGATATAGTCCCCAGCTCCTTGTGATATTTATCATATTGCGCCCCGCCAAAATCATATATGCTTCGCTCGTACTGTGTGAGAGCAGTATGAGAAAGAGGGAACAACACCATAGACTACACCCCCGATATGGCACGCGGGGGCTGGTGGGCTTTAATCTAAACCAGGGGGATACATGAGGCTACGGCGTTTTGCACAGCGGTCGGCTACTTTTTTACTACACTCGCAGAGGGCACATCGCCGGTTCAAAACACCCCTCCACACTCGCGTAACCGCCCTCCTTTTTTGTCTACTCTTCGTCGTAAGTAGCATCATCCCCACCTACCAATCAGTTGCAGCAGCATCGCTCAAACAGCCCAAACTCCCCGACGCTCTCCCCGTCGTCGATAGTAAGCAAACTGTGGCAGCCGATGCGGCTACCCCTAAGGGCGAAAAAGCCAGCGCTGCCGCTCTGTCTGGCGAAGCTTTAGCCGGCCCTCAGGCTACGCCAAGTAAACCCGGTAGTAAGCACGTAGAGGTTGCCAGCAAGCGCGCCCTCAACACCAAAACCTTCGACACTGGCGGCGGCCAGTTCGAAACCCGCCAGTACATGGGGCCGGTGCATTTCAAGAACAGCGAGGGCAAGCTCCAGCAAATCGACACCAGCCTTGTAGAAGACACCAATGCTGCCGACAGCAGCAATTTCGTCGGTGAAGCCCTAGCTTGGGTAAAGGGCAAAACCCAAGACATCTCAACCTACAAGGTCAAAGCCAATGACTGGCAAGCCCGCTTTGCCAGCAGCAGTGACAAGGTCGGCATGGTACGCATAGAAGCCGACGGCAAGAAGATCAGCTTCAGTCCGAAAGGCGCTGCCCAAGATGTAACGCCGGTTGTTTCTAAAACCGCCGAAGGCATCGAGCTGGTACGCTACCCCAACCTCTGGAAAGACGTCGATGTGATTTACAGTGTCAAGAACGAGATGTTAAAGGAGGAAATACTGCTCAAAAGCAACACTGCAGCCACTAACTTCGCTTTCTCAATCAATGGTGCAAACCTCAAAAAGAACAAAAGCGGTGGCTTCGATGTCGAAGGTGTTAAACAAAGTCTAAGCGAGCTTAGCGTAA
>JAEUQV010000107.1 GCA_016789655.1 Candidatus Saccharimonadota bacterium | reverse complement strand
AAGTAGAAAATCTTTAATGAGCGGTCGACAAATAGCTATACCTGATATGCTAAAATCAACGGTTCTTTGTTCGAGCGCCTGTAGTTTGTCTTGATAAATAGTCATCTGATAAATAATTCGATAAATTGTTAAATGTTAAATGAATAATTAACGCTGTTCATATCGCGCTCCGTGCCTAAACAGCCTTTCTAGGACCACGCGTACGGTTTTGGTTAGGATGACTAGATCCAGCCAAAAGCTCCAGTTTTGCACGTAGTACAGGTCAAGCTTGCGGCGCTCCTCAAAACTTATGGCATGGCGGCCCGAGACGAGGGCAAGGCCTGTCAGGCCGGATTTAACGCTCAAGATCAGATTTTTTTTGTCGTACTTTTCAATCTCTTCGACATCGAGTGCGCGTGGACCAACGAGGCTTATGTCGCCGCGGACCACGTTCCAGAGCTGGGGTAACTCATCGAGACTGCTGGCACGCAACACACGGCCAACGGTTGATATTCGAGGATCATTCGCTAGCTGGTCACCATTTTGACGGTACTGTTTTATGAGCTCAGGGTGACCCATTTTCTTGAATCCGGCTTCGGGAGACATGTTGTTATATGCTTGCTTCATGGTGCGGAACTTGTATACATATACGGTGTTTCCAAAACGGCTCATACGTTTCGCGCGGTAAAATACCGGACCTGTCGGATCGGTGATCTTAACCAAGATCGCAGCCAGCGCCCAGAGCGGCAAACTTATGAGCAGCAGTAACGACCCCAGACCAATATCGGTAAGGCGTTTCAATATCCTACCCCAACCAAACAGGGCAGTGTGATGCACTTGTATGACAGGTATGGCACCACGGAATAGGTCGACATCTATATTGCCGACGAATAACTCGCTATTACCCGGTACGAAACGGTAGCTCACATGGTGCTCTTGAGCATACGTGAGGATATCGGTATTTTGCTCTTCGTTAGAATACAGTTCAGTCTGCACGATGGCGTGCAAATCATCCGGCTCTGTTTCGAGAAATGCCTGGAAATTATGAAAAGATGGTGCGCCTTCTGGCAGTTGCTTCCGGTAGCCGATAATGCCAACTATCTTGTACCCAGATGTGCGAGAATTGCTAAGTGAACCCAAAAGCTCTTTAGTCACCGGCGTATTGCCGATGATGGCTACGCGTGTCAACCCTATGCCATACGCGAACATCCCCGTTCGTACGATGCGGGCGATATTACGGAATGAAACTAGCAGAACAAAGGCGAGCGCAAATCCGTACACAGGCACGAGCTTGGCAGGGAAGATGTTTTGTAGGCTTATGTAATCCCAAAATACCATCATCAATACACCAACGAAAGATCCGACGAGCAGTCGACCGACTTCTGCGAAACGCCGCTCATATATGCTAGCGTTGTACAGCCCCAGTAAACCGAACATGAGCACCCAAAGTGGTAGCAAGGCCAAGACTATAAGGGCGTATTCAGAACCGGCCATCGGATGCGCAACATCAGGCCCGCTAGCGGCACGGATTATGAAGGCGGCAACGAAGCTCAGCGCAATGGCGGCAATATCGCCCACCACCAAAAAGAAGCTGTAGACAAGCGAGGCATTGTTTTTCATCTGTATTTCATTTTACCATCATCAGACTGGAATGAGCCTAGACGTGCTTCAAACTGCGTCGTAATGCGGGCAGGCACTAGTGAGCAGAAAGTCAGTGGAGCTAGAGTTTTGGGCGATGTAGTCCCCAGCTCCTTGTGATATTTATCATATTGCGCCCCGCCATAATCGTATATGCTTCGCTCGTACTGTGTGAGAGCAGTGTGAGAAAGAGGGAACAACACGATAGACTACGCCCCCGGTATAGTACGCGGGGGCTGGTGGGGTTTAATCTAAATTAGGGGGATACATGAGGCTACGGTGTTTTGCACAGCGGTCGGCTACTTTTTTACTATACTCGCAGAGGGCACATCGCCGGTTCAAAACACCCCTCCGTACACGAGCAATAGCGCTGTTTTTCTGTTTGCTGTTCGTCGTAAGTAGCATCATCCCCACCTACCAATCAGTTGCAGCGGCATCGCCCAAACAGCCCAAACTCCCCAGCGCTCTCCCCGTCGTCGATAGTAAGCAAACTGTGGCAGCCGATGCGGCTACCCCTAAGGGCGAGAAAGCCAGCGCTGCCGCCCTGTCTGGCGAAGCTTTAGCCGGCCCTCAGGCTACGCCAGGTAAACCCGGTAGCAAGCACGTAGAAATTATCAGTAAACGTACGCAGAGCACAAAAACATTCGACACTGGCGGCGGCCAGTTCGAAACCCGCCAGTACATGGGGCCGGTGCATTTCAAGAACAGCGAGGGCAAGCTCCAGCAAATCGACACCAGCCTGGTAGAAGATGTCAATGCTGCGGATAGTTCAAACCTGCTTGGAGAAGCCATTTCATGGATTAAAAGTAAAACCCAAGACATCTCAACCTACAAGGTCAAAGCCAATGACTGGCAAGCCCGCTTCGCCAGTAGCAGCGACCCGGTCGGCATGGTACGCATCGAAGCTGACGGCAAGAAGATCAGCTTTAGCCCTAAAGGCGCCGCTCAAAATGTAACGCCGGTTGTTTCTAAAACCGCCGAAGGTATCGAGCTGGTACGCTATCCCAACCTCTGGAAAGACGTCGATGTGATTTACACCGTCAAGAACGAGATGCTAAAGGAGGAAATACTGCTCAAAAGCAACACTGCAGCCACTAACTTCGCTTTCTCAATCAATGGTGCAAACCTCAAAAAGAACAAAAGCGGTGGCTTCGATGTCGAAGGTGTTAAACAAAGTCTAAGCGAGCTTAGCGTAA
>JAEUQV010000070.1 GCA_016789655.1 Candidatus Saccharimonadota bacterium | reverse complement strand
GCTAAAGCTGAAAGCTGGCAGCAAGCCGCAGATTTGCGTAAAAACACAATGAATGAACTTATGTGGGATCAAACCAAAGGCCTCTACTATGACTATGATTACAAAAAAGGTAAGCGTGGTACGGTGAGTAGCCTGGCGGCTTTTTTCCCGATGTGGGCGGGTATGGTCAGTGAGAAACGAGCAGCAGCATTGGTTCGTGCGCTGCGACGGTTTGAGAACAAAGGCGGCTTAGCCACAACCGATGCTCTACCACTTGGCCAATATGTGCCAGGCAGTATGCCGGTGCAATGGGCATTCCCGAATGGCTGGGCGCCACTACAGTTCATAGTTGTCGAAGGGCTACTGAAATACGGCTACCATGAAGACGCCGAACGCGTCGCACAAAAATGGTTACGCAATAATCTCGACTGGTTCAATGAACACGGCGTGTTTCTGGAAAAATACAATGTCGTAAACCCTGAAAAACCACCTCAGAAAGGTGTGTATCCTAGTCAAACTGGTTTTGGCTGGACCAATGCGGTCTTTGAGCGCTTTTGCCAGCAGTTCATCGATGCCAAAAGTCTGACATAAAATCTACTCAGTATTCCCTCAGCAAGTACGGGTATATATGAGGTCAGAATGTAACATCTAGGAGATATGTAATGGCGGACGAAAAGCTAAATGAGGTGAAAGCCACCGAAGTAAAACAAGACGTCCCGGCTGCAAAGAGCTGGGTAAAGTCAAATATGTCACTATTGACTATGGTGGTGCTAACTCTTGTTTTCTTAGGGCTGCTTGTCACTGCGTTTTTGGTCGGAAGGCATAGCGGCAACCGCCTTGACAGTGACGATGGTTTTAGGACCCGTCGCGTAGCGATGAATCGAGGTGAGTTCGGCACAGGTACGGGCGGTATGCCAGACGCAGGTATGCGCGGTGGTATGATGGGCGGGCCAGGCATGATGGATTCAGACTTTAAATCAATTAGCCGGGTGATGGGTGTAGTAATAGCAGTAGACGGAGATACGATTACTGTAGCGGGCAATGGCACTACAAAAACTATAAAAGTTACTAGCGACACCAATTATACAGGCGATGACAAACCGGCTAAGGTGAATGACAGTATCATGGCCGTCGGTACCGCTTCAGAAAATGTTTTGACCGCGACCAGCGTCCGACTCATCCGTCAGTAGTGGTAGATGGCAGGTGGCATATGGCATTTTCCATTTCCTGTATTTCCGCATTTCAGTTTCTAACCCTAACATCTAGCATCCAGCCTCCATCTCTACATGGCGCCAGGGATAGATTCAAGTAGCTCTATGCGAAGTCCGGCTGCGTTGACGGCATCTAGAAAGGCATGCATGTCGTCGCTGAACTCAGGACGAAAGTGCATTAGTACGATATCGCCGGGTTGCAGGTGGTCACCATACTGATACTGCATACTTCCACCGTTGGCTTTGGCTATCCAGGTTATGATGGCTTTCATGCCACAATCGTGTGCAGCACGACGCATAGTAGTACTATAGCCGCCACCGGGTGGCCGGAATAGTGTTGGCCGGCGGCCGTACTGTTGCTCGACAATATCTGCCATACCGCATATCTCAGCCTTCTGGTACTCGTAACTTTTCACGGCCATATTCGTATCGTGGCGCAAGGTGTGCGGTTCTACCACAGATCCCAGCTCGGTCAATTGCTTAAAAAATGCATAGTCACCACCTAAAAAAGAATCTGCCAAAAACAGCGAGGCGTGTATATGCTGCTCGCGCATGAGCGCAACGACCGAAGGGTCACGGAAGGCGCCGTCATCTATCCCGAGAAACACGACAGGTTGAGTGGTTGGTATGGTGGAAAGCACTGGGGCAAGTCCATCTTCGGCCGGCGGTATGGCGTAATCATCGACGATTGGTTCGGAAGGTGTCGACATGATGGCTGGCGTGAGAATTTGCGGTATGAGTTGCTTTTTTGGTGTGTCTGCATCTTCGGTCAATGCCACAATTGGAGCGGGGTCGGGCCGAGATTGGTAGTAGGCAAACATCCAAATGGCACTGGCGGTGGTAATGCTGGCACCAACCAGTATGATGATTGAAAACAGGGGCGAATCTAACAAACTTCCTTTCGCTTTGTGTTGTCGAGTCTTACTCGGGCGCGCTCGAGCGGAGCGATGAGCTGGTTTTGACACAGTGGGTTTTTGTTTGATTAACACTAGCAATAAGTATAACCGAGCCACCGTGAAATGCCGAGTTTTACAGGCGTAGGCTCAGTGCAAAAATGAATGATCTAGAGTATACTTACCATCAGTAAAAAAGGAATACAAACATGACATCATGGAAAGACGTAAACGCGATTTACCAGATTTATCCGCGCAGTTTTCAAGATAGCAATGATGATGGTGTTGGTGATTTAAACGGTGTAGTAAAAAGGTTAGATTACCTAAAAGGCAAGATTGATTCACTAGGCATCGATGCCATTTGGTTTTCGCCTTTTTTCCCGAGCCCCATGGCAGATTTTGGCTATGACGTAAGCAATTACTGCGATATCGACCCGTTGTTTGGCACGCTCGATGATTTCAAGAACCTGGTCGCCCAGGCGCATGGCCGCAATATAAAGGTCATGATAGATTTTGTACCGAATCACACCTCCAACGAGCATCCGTGGTTCGTAGAATCACGCAGTTCCCGCGAAAGCTCCCACCGTGAGTATTACGTCTGGCGCGACCCGAAACCCGACGGCTCACCGCCCAATAACTGGCTCAGTATATTCGGTGGTTCGGCTTGGGAATGGGATGAAACAACCGGCCAATATTACCTGCATACCTTCCTGAATGAGCAACCTGATCTCAACTGGGATAACCCTCGTGTACGGCGTGAAATGCAAAATGTACTGCACTTTTGGTTCAAGCTTGGTGTAGATGGCATACGGGCCGATGCTGTACGTTGGATTTCCAAAGATCAGCATTACCGAGACGATCCGAAAAACCTAGGCTATATAGCAACCGAAGGCAGCGATGAATTTGGTTCGCTACTGCATGTACATAGTCGCTTTGGACCGCACCTGTTCGATTACCTACGTGAGATGACCGATGTCGTCGAAAAGTACCCCGACCGCATCATGATCTTCGAAGATTACCCCGACACTATCTACACTACCCGCGACCAATACCTGGGCTTTTACAGCATAAATCCCCGGGTAAGTATGCCGTTCAATTTCGAAGGTATCGGATTGCCGTTCGATGCCGAAACATATCGTCGGTTTATTACGGAGTTCCAAGGCTTTTTGAACCAAGAAGAGCACATGCCGGTCTACTGTTTCGGCAATCATGACCAATGGCGTTTGGTAAGCCGCGTGGGTGCAGAACAGGCCCGTGTAGTGGCGCTTATGCAGCTTTGCTTGCCTGGTTTGCCTGTTGTGTACTACGGCGATGAGCTAGGTATGGCTAACGGTGTTATTCCTCCTGATGCCGAGCAAGATCCGCTCAATCGTATTAAACCTGGGCTAGGACAGGGGCGAGACCCAGAGCGGACGCCTATGCAGTGGGATGGCAGTCCGCAGGCTGGGTTCACCCGTGTACGGCCGTGGCTTCCGATAGCAGAGCATGTCACGACGCATAATGTCGAACGTGAGTTAACCGAGCCAGATTCATACCTCGCCATGTATCAGCAGTTACTGCATTTGCGCAGTTTGCATGAGGTACTGCGTAAGGGGGATTACGAAACGTTTGGTGATGCCAGCCCGTTCGCATTCGTTTTCTCACGGCGCCTTGGCGATGAGCATGTGTTTGTGGCTCTCAATTTTTCGGCGAAGCCACAACAGATTGCCTTACCTCATGCAGGAGCTGTGCTCTGCAGTACTCACCCGGCAGATCCGCCCAGCCTGGGTCAGCAGGGCAAGCTCAAGCTGCGCCCGTACGAAGGTGCGCTGGTAGCTTGTGCCAAACATCCACTTCACGGCATGCTGTAGATTTTTAGGACTGTAGGTATAGTTAAAAAACTATAAAGGGTAAAATGATGCTTATGACATATCGCAGTGGTGCGTTCACATCACTTCTGGCTATATCGATTAGCGTTCTACTGGTATTCTCGGCCATGGCACTAGGTGCTTTTGTAAGCGTAGAGACTGAGGCTGGCACCCGCAGCGGTGGCTCGCAGGTCAGTGACAGCACCGCCAGCGGCGGCAATGCAGTGAAGTTCACGACGAGTGGCACATCGGGCAGTTGTGTCGGTTCTGGCAATGCTCCTGGTAGCCCCGACCCGTGGGGCGGCTGCTGGCCAGGCCCACAAAACACTGGTTATCCTCATGGACTGGCTGGAGATAGTCGCACTCCGGTGACACTGACCAATTATACTGGGCCAGATACAATCGCTAGCTGCGGCGTGGTCATAGACTCAAAAATCGTAAATAGCGATCTGCTCATTACTGCCAGCAATGGTACGCATAGTCCGAATACTCCTTGCGTGACCATTAAGAACTCACTCATAAACGGCACGATCCATACCGATGACATATCACAGGGCCCGGTCGTAATCATGGATACGGAGATAGCCGTACCAGGGAGCGCCTGGTGGGCCAGCCTTGGTTTTTACAATACTTTCGATTGGCGAGTAAATAGCCACGGAGGCCAGGGGGTCATAAAATGCCAAGCGTACTGCGAATCACACGATTCGTGGGTGCACGGCATGTATCTTGAGAATAACTACCATTACAATGCCTGGGGCAGTAATGGCATAGAGGCGGCTGACGCAGCGTTTGTGATTGATCATGGCTATGCCGATTGCGGTGGGTTCGCAGGTAAATCAGCGAATCCCGGCTCTGATGCCGGTTGCTCCGCAGACATCGGGTTCTACGGCGATTTTGCGCCAGTTCGCAACGTGACGATAAACAACACTTATTTTGCACCGTCTATAAGTTCAGCTGAGTACGATTCGGGCACCCAGCCAGGATACTGCTTCAACCCAGGCTATTACCCAGGAAAGCCATACCCAAACCCATCAAACTTCGTATTTACCAATAATGTATTCGGGCGCGGCTACACCAATAAGTGCGGCCAATATGACGCAAGCAATACCTGGCTAAATGGTAATGGAAATGTATGGAGTGGCAATAAGTGGGACGATGGCACCGCTATCAATGCGCCGTAACTTTTGCTGCATGTAGAACCCGGGTATACTAGTAAACAAGATGAACGCAACAGATACGAATATGGTCGACGAGACGAAATTGCCGTGTGCGGACAAGCTTGTTTTCGAGACACGCCGCGCCGCCGAAACTACAGCCACTACCAGCCACTACTGGTACGGATCACGGCCTCACGCTTACCGCTGCCGCTTTTGCACCCACTGGCACTTGTCTACAAAAAATGCCTAACCAGAGCTCGACCAAGGAACCCCATGTAGCATAATAACCATGTAACTTATTTACGCCATGGCGTAATTAAGTTACATGGTTCAGTGCAGAGAAGAGGGAGTTTTTGTTTGGGTGAAAGGCCAATGCTCTACCTTCTTTTGTTTTTGAAGCGCAGCAAGGCAGTGGTCATTTAGCCGTGGTGGGTATATAGTAGGAGTGAAACAGCAGTGCGGGATCATAACTCAGCGGCTAGAGTGCTTGCATCACACGCAAGAAGTCGGGGGTTCAAATCCCTCTGATCCCACCAAGCTTTTCTATCGAATAGCATTATTCATTTCTCAATTCTCATTTCACTAATCTCAACTTTCTTCCGCCATGGACAATTTCAAGAAAAAACTAGAACTTTCACAGAATGACAAGCTCAACGGTCTTCGCGCTGCGGTGCTCGGTGCCAACGATGGCGTGGTAAGTACCGCCGGTTTGATATTCGGCGTTGCCGGTGCCACAAACAACCGTGCTGCAATATTTACGGCCGGGTTGGCTGCTCTTATCGCTGGGGCGATAAGTATGGCCCTTGGCGAATACATATCCGTCAGTACACAGCGTGATACCGAGCGAGCATTCATAGCCCAAGAAAAAGAACTGCTTGAGGCCGACCCTGAAGGCCAACTCTCGCAGTTAGCTAGCTTTTACGAAGAAAAGGGCGTATCGCATAAAACTGCTATGAAATTTGCGCGTGAGCTTACCGCTAAAAACCCAATCAAAGCTCACCTAGAAACCGAGCTGAAGCTCGACGAAGAAGACCTCACGAACCCGCTCACTGCTGGCGTTGCATCATTCTTTTCTTTTGGCATCGGAGCACTTGTCCCGCTTGTAGCCGCAGTAGTTTCACACGATGAAATCCGTATAAAAGTGACACTTGTCGCAGTGGTCGCAGG
The DNA here is from genome assembly GCA_016789655.1 of Candidatus Saccharimonadota bacterium. Classification (GTDB taxonomy): domain Bacteria; phylum Patescibacteriota; class Saccharimonadia; order Saccharimonadales; family UBA4665; genus JAGXIT01. Next base: position 937 of record JAEUQV010000070.1, on the reverse strand, counting down.
ACTCTTCCTGACAGGATATCTGAGTGCGAAGTTTGGTGGTGCTAACAAACGTGCAGCCGTCGTACGCGTACTCGTTGGCGGAATACTAGCTATGGCAGTCACCTACGCCATCGGCCGCGCTTTCGGTACGGCTGTGAGCTAGGTCGCAGAACAGTGGTCGGATGCTGTGGTAGCATGATTTCGTAAGAGGATAGTTTCATGCCAGGAAGACCATATATTCAACAAGCCATGAGTGCGGTACAAAGCGGCGTTACGGCTTTTACTGCCGAAGCGCAAGACGCGCGGCGAGTAGCACAGAGCGAAAAATCGCATTGGCAAACACAATATGCCGCCGCTGAGCAGCGATATCATCAAGCTTCGCAGGCAGTACAGCGAGAAGAAAGTGAAGCTCAGCGTGACATCTACGATAAACAGATGATAACTGCCGAACAAGAAATGGCGCAGGCAAGGCAAGCCATGCAAGAAATTGATGAACGTGCAGCAGAGCATGCGAGGATAGCTGAAAGAGCTGCCGGAGAGTTGAACGGGTTTGCTTCTCAGCTGAATGGGCTGCTGGGGCGAGTGCCGAGTAGTATGTAGGCATTCTTCCCAGGGCCGGACCTCGTCCGCGCAGGGTACCATGCTCGGAGTAAACTCCTGCGCGTGGCAACCTTGGCGTCGAACTGTTGGTTCGCCTTCGGCTCTCGCATCCCAGTTCACGGAGACGACTCCTCCCAGGGCAACGCCTACGGCGTGCGCAGGCAACAGTGCTCGGAACTAGTTCCTGCGCTCTGCTGCCTTGGCGTCGAACTGTTGGTTCGCCTTCGGCTCTGACGCATAACATCAGTTCTTCGCCAGCTCCTCCCAGGGCCGGACTTCGTCCGCGCAGGTTACCATGCTCGGAGTAGACTCCTGCGCGTGGTAACCTTGGCGTCGAACTGGTGGTTCGCTTCGCTCT